>NZ_JBKJUM010000089.1:0-52478 GCF_046590655.1 Daejeonella sp. | reverse complement strand
CAATGGTACTGCCGTAACAGGTGGGAGAGTAGGTCGGTGCCCAATTTTATAGAAAGCTCAGTACTTCATTGTACTGGGCTTTTTTTGTTATTGAGATTAGTAAAGGTCGGTGTCCATTCCGATAGCTATCGGGATTAAATAAGCCCCTTTCGAAAAATTAGTTTTTTTTTCTGTAAGAAGGATTTACTAAGGGAGGTGGATCGCAGTTCTCTTCTTAATATAACAATATTGTTATGCCGTATTTCCGCATTATTTATCACATTTGTCACTGAAATATTTTTGACTCTACTCAAAGAACTTTTATCTTTTATAAAGGTTATTAAGGGGTATATTATCAAATTTCGAAGCCAATAATCTTATTTTGGAGGACAATTTCCACCATTTTGCATATATTTGGATAATAAATAATTTATATGAATATCAATATAGGATCCCGTAAGGAAGTATTAAGGCATATCGAGAAGTATATGCTTGAAAAAATGCATGAATACCTTAAACCTATAGATACTAACTGGCAGCCATCTGACTTCTTGCCTGATTCAACACGGGATACATTCTATTCTGAGATCAAGGAACTTAGAGAGAATGCCAAAGATTTATCATATGATCTTGTTGCCGTGCTGATCGGTGATACAATTACTGAAGAAGCACTTCCCACATATGAATCATGGTTAAGCATGGTTGATGAGATTTCAAAAGATGAGCAAGGAGGATGGATGAAATGGGTTCGTCACTGGACCGCTGAAGAGAATCGCCATGGTGATCTGCTTAATAAATACCTTTACCTTTCCGGCCGGGTTGATATGCGCCAGATGGAAATTTCAACTCAGTATCTTATTGCTGACGGATTTGATATCGGTACAGGTCATGATCCTTACAGGAACTTCATTTATACAAGTTTTCAGGAACTTGCAACAAATATTTCTCACCGTCGGGTTGCATCATTTGCAAAGCAAGAGGGCGATACCCTACTTTCAAAAATGTGCGGTGTTATTGCATCCGATGAAGCACGACACGCAAAAGCATATAAGGATTTTATGATGCGCATCTTTGAAGTAGATCCAAGCGAAGCAATGATTGCTTTTGAAGATATGATGCGTAACAAGATTGTAATGCCCGCTCACTTTTTGCGTGAGATGGGATTGAAGGTTGGCCAGACTTTCGGGCACTTTACAGATGCTGCACAAAGATTAGGTGTGTACACGGCAATTGATTACGTAGACATCATGAAGCAGCTTATTGACGAATGGCAGATTGAAAAAATAAGTGGTCTGAATGAAGCTGGCGAAAAGGCAAGGGATTATGTTATGAACCTTCCCGACCGCTTATTACGGGTTGCTGATAGAATGAAAAATCCTACTTTAGAATATAAATTTAGTTGGATAGCTGGCTAAGAATCAGTACGAAGTGCCAAGTATCAAAAATAAAAAAGTCCCCTGAATTTTCGGGGGACTTTTCATTTGCTATAGTTCTTTTATACTGATGTTTTTAAAATAGGCCTTATTCCCGTGATCCTGCAAAGCTATTCGGCCTCTTTTTGCTGAACCATAATCGGGATAATCTTTCCATTTGCCAGTGTTCTTTTCATATTCCCATTTGGCATCCCAGGCAGTGAATTCTACGATCATATCTCCATTTAACCAGTGTTCTACATGGCCCTGGTCAAAAATAATTTTACTCGAGTTCCAATCACCAACAGCGTTTAGTTTTTTCTTTTCGCTGGGCGGGTTCATTGCGTAATCTCCACCAGTCAGTTGCCAGGGCTCAAGTTTGAATGGGTAACTGATATCATCAATCAATTGATATTCGGGGCCGGTTTCCCACGGTGCCTTATATTTAAGGTCTTCTATAACATGGTACATAACTCCGCTGTTTCCACCCTCATCAATTTTCCATTCCCAGCTGAGTTCGAAATTTTCATACTCCTTATCAGAAACAATATCCCCGCCAGTATCTCCTTCAGCGGCGCCCAGGCAAACCATTGCATCTTCTATAATTGTCCAGTTTCGTATTTCTCCTGGCTTGTTAAATGCGTGCCAGCCCGTCAGGCTCTTGCCGTCAAATAGACTTTCGCTTGTTCCCATTATTGTAGTAGTACTATTTTTTGTGTCAGCATGGCTTGTCCAAATGCGTTTTCGCTGTTAAAACACGATATAAAAGTCCAGACGGCTATAATTAGGCTGGCAGTCTGAGGAAAATTCTTCATTATTTTTTTTTGACAGGTTGCATTTTCTCTGGGTTCCATAGCATGGCGGTATCATTATTATAACTGTCGTTACATAATAAGGCCGGAGCGGCTGCCCGATAGCCGAATACCGCATCTTCAGCTACTTTGCCATTGTTTCGGATTGCGGAAAAGAAATTTTCCATGTGGTCGTATGGGCCGCCTTTGTAGCCTTTTTCGGCTGTAAAAGTAAATTCTTCCGGTGGCAGTATCCGTTTACGGCCATCAACAGGGGTTCCAGCTTTTTTCATTTGTTCGATAAAAAAAGGATCATCAGAAACTACCGGTTTATTTCGCTTAAGTGTAACGCTGTCCCAGCCAATATCCATTGAGCCTTCGCTTCCAACCAGCTTCAGAAAAGTACTCCCACTGGTACCATCGTTAAAATTGCATCTAAGCGAAAGATTAAATGCCGGGTGCGATTGTGCCTGCTCAGGGTAGTCGAAAATACCTAACATTACGTCAGGTACTTCGCGTCCATCTTTCCAGTAACGTAATCCACCTGAAGCGTAAATTTTTTCCGGCCCGTATGAATTTGTTATAAAATGCAGGCTGGAAAAAAGGTGAACAAATAGATCGCCTGCCATACCTGTTCCGTAATCACGGTAATTTCGCCATCTGAAGAATCGTGTAGCGTCAAATGGCCTTTTTGTGGTATTGGATACAAATGTTTCCCAGTCCACGGATTCTGGAGATGCATCCGTAGGTATCGGGTATTGCCAGGCTCCTGTAGGCGAATTCCTCGCCCAAAACCCCTCCGCAAAATTTAGCTGGCCTATCGCCCCATCTTTCAGTAGTTCTTTCGCTTTTCCATTTCCTAACGAGGATACTCCCTGGCTTCCAACCTGAAATATTTTACCTGTTTCTTTCTGGGCTTTGATAACGGCAGGACCTTCTTTGATATCATGAACCATCGGTTTTTCACAGTAAACGTGTTTTCCTGCACGCATTGCGTCAATGGATATTTGCTGGTGCCAGTGATCGGGTGTTCCTACAATTACAGCGTCAACATCGGCCCGGTTTAAAATTTCTTTGTAAATCCGCGTAGTAAAGATATCCTGACCCCAGCGTTTTTTTGCATTATCCAAACGTCCCTGATACAAATCGCACACAGCAACCAATTTTACGCCCGGAACTTGTAATGCAACAATGGTGTCTTGTGTGCCCATACCGCCCGCACCGATTAAAGCGATATTTACGTTATCGTTAGGCCCGGAGAATTGTCTTTTATGGATTGTGAATTCAACTGACTTGCCCTCGGATTCGGTTGCAAATACACCTGAACCCGCAGCAACAGTGACCGTGGTGACGCCAAGCGTCTTAAGAAAGCCTCTCCGAGAGGATTCTGAACTATTTTTCATATTTAAATTATTAGGCTATCAATTGGGTAAGAAAAGCATGAATTAGGGAAGCTCATTAATGACAATGTTTTTCCATCTCACTTTAATGCCGCCTCCACTGTGTATTTGTAAAGCAATTGCGCCATTTCCCGAACCGATCTTTGAGTCTTTTAGCGTAACCATTTGTTTGCCGTTTAACCAGGTAGTAACTTCGTCGCCTATCACCTGGATTTTGCCTTTGTTCCAACCATCAGGACTTAGTGCCTTTTCATCTTCCGGAGTGGGTTTTATTAGCCACCCTCTTCCATAAGATTCATAGATACCTCCGGTGCTGCTTCCGGGTGGAGCAACCTCAACTTGCCAACCAGTAATTTTAGTGCCGTCAATAGTTGAACGAATGAACACACCGCTGTTGCCATTTGCTTCCAGTTTGAACTGGTAGCTTAGAATAAAATTCTTGTAAGCTTTTTCGGTTGAAAGATAGCCATACTCTTTATCTGGACCGCTTTCACAAACAAGTGTTCCTTTTTCAACATACCACTTTTCCGTGCCATGGATTTTCCAGCCTGAAAGATCCCGGCCGTTAAATAATTTTTTTGGCTTCAGCGCGACAGCACCTGCTGAAATAAAGAATAAACAAAATACAATTAATACGTTTCTCATCATTTTAGAATTTGGTTTTACTAAAATATAGATTTATATAATTTAAATCCAAAAGATGAGAAGATTTGTTCTGTATACTCATAATAAAAACCTCCTAAATCATTGGAGGCTTTTTAAGATGTCCTTTTTACATATTCCTCCGGTACTGGCCACCTACTTGATACAGTGCATTTGAAATCTCACCCAGGCTGCAATATTTGCATACCTCCATTAAATTTTCGAAAATATTTTCACCCGCAAGGGCTTTCTCCTGTAGATTTTTTAAAAGTTGAACGGAGCGATCTGCATTACGCTTTTGGAAAGCTTCCAGAGCCTCGATTTGAAATTGCTTTTCTTCTTCAGTTGCTCTTATTACTTCTGAAGGGATGATTGTAGGGGAACCATTTTTATTAAGAAAGGTATTAACACCAACTATCGGAAACTCTCCGGAATGTTTGAGCGTCTCGTAGTATAGTGATTCTTCCTGGATCTTACTTCTCTGATACATCGTTTCCATTGCCCCTAAAACTCCTCCACGATCATTAATCCGCTTGAATTCTTCCAAAACAGCTTTTTCGACCAGGTATGTTAGTTCCTCAATAATAAAAGATCCCTGGAGGGGGTTTTCATTTTTAGCTAATCCTAATTCCCTGTTTATAATGAGTTGAATTGCCATTGCCCGGCGAACAGACTCTTCTGTCGGAGTGGTTATTGCCTCGTCATAAGCATTTGTGTGCAGTGAATTACAGTTATCATAGATCGCGTAAAGCGCTTGTAAGGTTGTTCGGATATCATTAAAATCGATTTCCTGCGCATGTAATGATCGACCGGAAGTTTGAATATGATATTTAAGCTTTTGAGATCTGTCATTCCCGTTATATTTATATTTTATCGCTTTTGCCCAAATTAATCTTGCTACGCGCCCGATAACTGAATATTCCGGATCTAATCCGTTCGAGAAAAAGAAAGACAGGTTCGGGGCAAAATCATCAATATGCATCCCCCGACTTAGGTAATATTCAACAAAGGTAAAACCGTTGCTAAGTGTAAAAGCTAATTGCGAAATCGGATTTGCCCCTGCTTCCGCTATATGATAGCCGGAAATGGAAACGGAATAAAAATTTCGGATTCGATTGTCAATAAAATATTTCTGTATGTCGCCCATCATCCGCAGTGCGAACTCCGTAGAAAATATACAGGTATTTTGTGCCTGATCTTCTTTCAGAATATCAGCCTGAACCGTGCCGCGCACGCTTGAAATTGCGTAAGCTTTAATTTTATCGTAAACTTCCTGCGGAAGAACCTGATCACCAGTAACTCCCAGCAACATTAACCCTAATCCATCGTTACCTGGTGGCAGCCCACTCTGATAGACAGGTCTGCTAATTCCTTTTAATTGATAAATCTCGTCGATTTTTGAATGTACTTCTTCCTCCAGTTTGTTTTTCTGAATATATCTCTCACACTGCTGGTCGATAGCTGCGTTCATAAAGAATCCAAGTAGCATTGGAGCCGGGCCGTTGATGGTCATCGACACCGATGTAGAAGCATGACAGAGATCAAATCCTGAGTATAGTTTTTTCGCATCGTCCAGTGTTGCAATGCTTACACCTGAATTACCGATTTTTCCGTAAATGTCAGGCCGTACGTGAGGGTCTTCGCCATAAAGAGTTACCGAATCAAAAGCCGTTGACAAACGATGGGCAGGCTGACCTAATGATACGTAATGAAATCGCTTATTAGTCCTCTCGGGTCCGCCCTCACCTGCAAACATTCTTGTAGGATCTTCACCCTCCCGTTTCAATGGGAATACTCCCGCGGCAAAAGGAAATTCACCTGGAACATTTTCTGTCAGTATCCAGCGCAGAACGTCGCCCCATGCCTCATACCTGGGAAGAGAAATTTTTGGAATTCTTAATTTAGAAAGCGATTCGGAATATAAGGCTTGACGTATCTCTTTATCACGTACCTTAAAGACAAATTCGTCAGCTTTGTAACGTCTAAGTGTTTCAGGCCATTCGTTCAATAATCTTTGACACTCTTTGTCCAGGCCTGTTTCGAGCGCGTTATACATCTCTTTCAGAACTGCACTTGTAGCTTTATCATTACTAAGATCTAGAACCCCTTTGACTTGAAAGAGCTGTTGAGCAATTTTGCATTGCTCGTTAACCCATATAGAGTATTCTTCATTCGCTTCGGCAATTTCGGCGAGATACCTAACACGATCAGGAGAGATTATATACTTTTTTTCTTGCAGACTTTCTAATGAATCGTCACCGACCGAATAATCGACTCCTGTTTTTTTATGAATGACCTTCATTAATTTAGCGAATAGAGTATTCATACCCGGGTCATTGAACTGGGAAGCCATGGTTCCGATGACTGGCAGGTCATTGTCGTCGGCTTCAAACAAATTATGGTTACGTTTAAATTGCTTACGAACATCACGGATCGCGTCTAGCGCCCCCCTTTTGTCAAACTTATTGATTGCCACAAGGTCGGCAAAATCAAGCATGTCGATCTTTTCCAGCTGCGTTGCCGCTCCGAATTCAGGCGTCATTACATATACAGACACATCCGAATGATCAGTTATCTCTGTATCAGACTGACCGATTCCTGATGTTTCGATAATGATAAGATCATAGCCTGCTGCTTTACAGATGTCTATTGATTCCTTAACATATTTGGAAAGTGCCAGATTAGCCTGCCGTGTAGCAAGTGAACGCATGTAAACACGCGCATTATTTATGGAATTCATCCGAATTCTATCGCCAAGTAATGCACCGCCTGTTTTACGTTTAGATGGAT
Organism: Daejeonella sp.; assembly: GCF_046590655.1. Lineage (GTDB taxonomy): Bacteria > Bacteroidota > Bacteroidia > Sphingobacteriales > Sphingobacteriaceae > Daejeonella. The sequence continues at coordinate 45,464 of NZ_JBKJUM010000089.1, read as the reverse complement.
CAACGGAAATGATAGCGATGCTCTTGTCAGTTTCATTAAGAAAACGTCGTACCAACTCATCTAGCAAGGATGATTTTCCTGCGCCACCCGTGCCGGTAATGCCAACGACAGGAATATTTTTATCCTTGTTAAGAGCAGAGATCTCTTTTAAAAAGTTTGAAGTTTTTTCTGGATGATTTTCTGCCAATGTTATTGCGGAAGCCACTGCCTTGGAATCCTTTTTCTTTATTCCAGCAAGCTCGCCATTTAATTTATCGTGTGTAAGGAAATCGCATTTTTGAAGCATGTCATTGATCATGCCCTGCAATCCCATCTTTCTGCCATCATCCGGAGAATAGATTTGGGTTATTCCGTAATTTTTTAGCTCTTCGATCTCATAAGGCAATATTACACCTCCGCCACCTGCAAAAATCTTAATATGTTTTGCCCCTTTTTCCTGCAAAAGGTCATACATGTATTTCAGATATTCGACATGGCCACCCTGATATGATGTCATAGCAATTCCCTGTACGTCTTCCTGTATTGCACAATCAACTACCTCTTGCACAGAACGGTTATGACCCAGGTGGATTACCTCTGCTCCTGAAGATTGCAGAATTCGCCGCATAATATTTATAGTGGCGTCATGTCCGTCAAATAAAGCTGCAGCTGTTACAAAACGTAATTTATGTTTGGGTTTGTAAACTTCGGTCATTACCTTTTTTATGAAAAGTAAAGGTAAGAATAATTGGCTTTCAAGCCAGAATTTTGGAGGGTATTAAAAAGAAGAAGGGGAGTAAATCCCCATCTCCTTAAGCCCTGTATTAACCTTTTTTAGGGCCATGTTTTGAAGGAATTTTGGCCGCCCGCTTTTTGCCTTGTACATTCGGGTTTACATTACCCTTGTTTACGGTAGCTTGTTTATTATCAGTCTGATACGACATTTGTCCGCCGCTGTTGGAGATCCCCCTCTTTTTTTGTTCTTCTTTACCAGACTTAAACGCCTGGTTGGATTTGGATGAGCCTTGCTGATCCTCGTTCGATTTATTGTTAGAAGGTGTGTTCATCTTTTCTTTCTTTGGTTAAATTAAAGATCATTCCTAATAATGAAACGTGGTAAACAAGCAATTGTTTGTTTCATAACCAGTCTTTCTTTTTGAAATATAACAGTGTAAGGACGGACGAAAGCACCATTAAAAAGACTGCTAAAAAATAACCTAAGTCCCATTCCAGTTCAGGCATCACCTTGAAATTCATACCGTAAATGCTTGCGATGAGTGTTGGCGGCATGAAGGCTACGGTGGCAACTCCGGAGAAGGCTTATGTCACCTTCTTTTGCCAATCGTTGGTCTTTTTTATAATATATACGGAGCATCAGGATCAGTGGCTAATATTGAATTCGTATCTTTGCACCTGCAAAAATAGAATTTTGGGAACACCTTTAGACTACGGCCATAAGAATTATAATCACTACGGCGCATACCTTAAGAATAAGTATGATGGGCAACGTGTGTATAAGATTATTGCTGATGCCGGTTTTACCTGCCCAAATCGTGATGGAAGCAAAGGTTATGGGGGCTGCACTTATTGCAACGTCGATTCATTCACACCAGAGCTTTCCCGAAAGCTACCTACTATTAAAGAACAGATTGAGCAGGGAATGGAACGTGCTTTTAAGAATTACAAAGCAGAAAAATTTATCATTTATTTCCAACCCAACACGAACACTTACGCACCTGCCCACTATTTGAAAATGCTTTATGATGAAGCCTTGAGCATTAATACTGAGAGCATTGTTGGCCTGTCTGTGGGCACCCGACCAGATTGTATCGATTTTGAAAAGCTGGCATTACTTGAAAGCTACACCGATCGTTTTGATGTTGATCTTGAAATGGGCATGGAATCTATTTATGATGACACACTCTCCAGAATCAACCGCGGCTGTACACATCAGGAATTCATCAATGCATTGCAGCTAGCTGGTAATAGTAAAATTGATATTTGCGTTCATACTATTTTCGGATTTCCATGGGAGACCCACGAAATGATGCTAAAGTACGCTGATGAAATTAACCGGTTCCCTCAAATCAAATTTGTAAAACTCCATCATCTTCATATCGTTAAAGGTTCTATAATGGGCAGCCGTTACGCTAAAGAACCATTTAAGACATTTACGATCGACGAATACACCAATTTTATTGCTGAATTTATCCCTCTTCTACGTCCGGATATTGTATTACAAAGATTATTCGGCCTTGCAGACTTTGATTTGCTGATTGCGCCTAACTGGGGCATGAAAAAGTCTCAGATCCAGAGCTATATTGACAAACGATTGGAACACATGGCTGTGATTCAAGGAGAGAATTATACTCCAGTTCCTGTTATAGCTATTTAACTTTCGAATTGTAACTGTTATCCTGCTACATCTACTGGATGACCACTGAATTCATGTCCATCTATATCGATAGATATTTATCATTTACCGTCCGGTATTTATTAATGCTTGTTTTTAATCTTGATGTGTTATTGCAACCTATCATAAGCTATCCCTCGATGTTATGCCGATAGTTTTTAAAAAATATTCAGAATTATGAGTTAATTATAGTTTTAAATAAGATAATTTCGTTAAATTCTTAAAATAGCGCTAATAAGGCTTGAAAACTTTTAACTATTGATCATTATTAAATGATATTGTAAGTATTATGCTAAAAAATGAATTTTTTACATGAAAAAACTATAATTATTCAAAATAATTTATAGTTTTGTTAATAATATAAGTTGTTTTTCTATTGTTAATACTTAATTTATAAAAAATGAGTAAAATTCAAATAAGACAGGTAGCCCCATTTGTAATTCTATCTGCGGTTGCCATCGCTTCGCTTTTTGCGACATCCTTGCCTAATTTCGATGATGGAGGAAAATATAGTGGAGCGGATATTGCCTGGGTATTGGTAGCCACAGCGCTTGTTTTTTTAATGACACCAGGTTTAGCCTTTTTTTATGGAGGGATGGTGCATCGCAAAAATGTAATCTCCACGATGATCAAAAGTGTGGTTGCCGCCGGAGTTGTGAGTATTTTGTGGGTTACCGTTGGATTTAGTTTAGCTTTTGGAGAAACCCAGGGAGGATTTATTGGAAACCCATTAACCTTCTTATTTTTCAAAGATGTAAATTCTGGTGCCCCATGGAGCCTAGCTCCTACAATTCCCTTAACCTTGTTCGCTTTGTTTCAGCTTATGTTTGCAATTATCACGCCCGGACTGGTTGTAGGTGCTGTTGCTGAGCGTATTCGTTTCACTTCATACATACTTTTTATCTGTCTATTCAGCTTGTTGGTTTACGCTCCACTGGCCCATTGGACCTGGCATCCGGAAGGGTTCCTTTTCAAAATGGGAGTATTTGATTTTGCCGGAGGTACGGTCGTTCATATATCAGCTGGAATGGCGGCATTGGCTGGCGCATTAGTGTTAAAACGTAGACGGGTGCATATGGAACATCAGGAAATCCCTCCAGCAAACATCCCATATGTATTAATAGGTACAGGTTTATTATGGTTTGGCTGGTTTGGATTTAATGCAGGTTCTGCTCTTGGCGCTAATGCATTGGCTGTATCTGCTTTCGCGACTACCAATATTGCTGCTGCCGCCGCAGGTTTGTCCTGGATGTTTTTCGATGTACTAAGAGGTAAAAAGCCTTCAGTATTAGGATTTTGTATAGGTGCTGTCGTGGGATTGGTTGCAATAACTCCAGGTGCAGGTCTGGTGGCAATTCCGCAAAGTATTTTCATTGGAGTTGTAAGTGCTATCATTTCAAACCTAGCAGTTTATTGGAAATCGAAAACCAGTTTGGATGATACCTTAGATGTATTTCCATGTCATGGTGTTGGGGGTATTGTAGGTATGTTGTTAACCGGTCTGTTGGCGACCAAAACAGTCAATGCAGCAGGTGCTGATGGATGGTTCTATGGAGATGCTGCTTTCTTTTTCACTCAGCTAAAAGGAGTGGCCATTGTTGTTGCGTTTAGTTTTACTGTCTCATATGCAATTTTTAAGTTAATTAACCTGATACAACCGATCCGCGTGAGTACTGAAGAAGAAGAAGAAGGTCTTGACGCAAGTCAGCATAATGAGAAGTATAGCCAGGGAACACTAATTGTAAGTGATAATGGTTCAGTATACGAAAGAGATGCAGATAGAGTTAAACAGATAATCTGATTTTCACCCACTAATTTTACGACTTTAAATAATCCTGGCTATTGGCCGGGATTTTTTATTTTAAGTGGAGGTGTTCTCACCAGTTATGTCAGCAATTTCCAAGTCACCGGATATAATTTTTTCTTGTAGATTTTCCGTTTTTAGCCTCCGAGCTCCTCATGTTAATCTTAACATTTCAGTGGAAATGAAATGGTATAATAAGTAATGTTTCTTCTTGTCAGAAATTAAGCTCTTAATTCTATTTAATATTTGAAAATCGAAGGATGTTTAGCTTATTTATTCTTATTTCTTCATAAAATATCCGATTATCTGGCAATCACGATTGATATACTGCTAGATTTTACCCAGATATCTATAAAATATCCCAACTTTTTTATATCATTTCCATATATACCCTAAAATAGTGGATATATTTATAATAAATTAATAAAATTATCTTATTATTGATTAAAAAGGAAGAATATATATTCAAAATTGATAATTAATTGATATATTTAGGAAGTATTGTATATAAAGACTTATAATTTGTATTTATTGATGCTTATTTTACTTTTTAACTTAAAATTTGAATATTACTGCATGTTTATCCTGAAAATTATCAATTTTAAGGACCATTTATTAAAAAAAACCTTAAATAAAAATTATTTTAAGAGAATTTATGTTACAATGCTCTTTCAATTAAAAATTTAACTGATTGAGTTCTCATTTGCCGCATTTATTTCTAATGAATCATAAGAATGTATTTGCGATGAAAATGTATTAATGCGTGAAAGAATAGAATCTTTTTTCCATACATGAAACCGTAACAGTAGTTAGTAAAAGAGGTGTGATCTTGATCATGATAGATCTAAGAAGCTGATAAAAGGCTTGACTATCATCTCGGGATGCTTTTGTAACGGGATTTAGCTATGGATCTTTTTATAAACCTTTAAACCCAAACAAACATGAAAACATTTTACAAATTAATTTTAATCTTTTTAGTAACGCTGACGGTATCATCTGTGTCTTTTGCACAGGATGGGCCACAAAATACTCCTTTACAAATATCCGGATCCGGGGATCTTTACTATAAATACGACTTTTCAAATTTTAAAACTCTAAGCGGAAGCTCAAATATACCAACTAGCTTCGCTACAGACCATAATTCGGTTTCACTAGGAATGTTGAATGTAATTCTTAAGAAATCTGCTGGAAAAACGTCTTTTGTAGGAGATATTTCATTTGGTCCACGCGGTCAGTATCAATCTATACCAACAGGTGATGTTGGGAATACAAGCAATAGCTTTCATATCCAAAATCTTTACGCTACATATAAGTTTAATGATGCATTTTCAATGACCGCAGGTTATATGGGGACTTTCGTGGGCTATGAAGTGATCTCTCCAGTGGCCAATTTTAATTACTCAACATCTTATCTGTTTACGAACGGACCTTTTCAGAATGCAGGTATTAAAGCCAATTTCGCCTTTTCAGACAAAGTTGGGTTGATGGTTGGATTATTTAACGATTGGAATACTTTTCAAGATATCAATGGGGTATCACATGTAGGTGCCCAATTATCTGTAATTCCTGCCGAAGGTTGGACTGCATATTTCAATGTTCTTTCCGGAAGAGGCGGAGGCGGTGCGGCTACCTACGGATCTGGAACTATTCTCGACTTAACCACTACCTACCAGCTAGCTGAGGGTTTCAGGCTGGGATTAAATCTCGCAGATTATTCATTGCCCGAGGATAATGGGGGTTACAGCGGTCTTGCACTTTATCCTCAATTTACTTTATCAAGCAGATTCGGATTAGGTGCTAGAGGGGAATATTTTAAATTTAAAGATGCAGGAGGAGTGGAAGGGAGCGCTATTTCAAGCCTTACGTTAACCGGGAATATTAAGACGGGTTCCCTGACAATTATTCCGGAATTAAGATTTGATAATAATGATTCTTCACCCTTTTTTAATAATAATGTGAATGCGGCCAGGTCAGCATCTCAATTTTTGATAGCTGCCGTTTATGCCTTTTAAATATTGATATTTACTGGGAGTGCTGGTTGAAAAAACAGCGCTCCTTTTTTATTGTACAATTTTATTTGCGCAAGCTGAACTAGCGAAAGCTTCCGGTTTGGCTTTGAAAACGAAACCCATACTTAATATATAACCCATTGCTTCATGCAATGCCTGATTGGATTTGAAATTGGGATTAGTGTTTATATCAGCATGTACTTCGAGGTCTACGTCATACAGATCCAGTAAGTCGCAAAGAGAATATGCACATTCAATTGATTTCTGGACTTCTGAAATCATCCGTTCTTTAATGCTCATCTTTTGGGAAGATCGTTCCTGATGGATGAACATAAAACCGCCTTTTTGTTCACGTAGAAAGACAATAACTGTAGCAAAATCTATAATTGAGCCTTTAACCTGGGAGTCGGTGCCAATGCATACTTTAAGTTTGTTGCCAAGATTGTACTCCCTCTCAATGGCATGTTCAACCTCTTCAAGAATGGGGTTCTGAATTATTTCTCCGTTAAATTTTTTCCAGGTCATAAATTTTGATTATTTTAAAATTTACTAAACAAGTGTAAAACAGGATTTTATCTATGAATAAATATAAATCTTTAAAAGCCAAATGACCTTTTACTAGGATTATTTATTTGTTAACATTTCAACAGGATTGGATAACCAACGACAGTTTTTTTCGTATAATATAATATGAACAAGTTGAAAAGTATAGTGTCCGGGCTGCTATTGCTATTTGTAATTAGCTCCGGATGTAAAAAAGCATCAGAGACGCCCGAAGTTGGTTTAACGTCTAAGGATTTTCAAAATGTTTCGTATGGCACGCATATTCGGAATTCACTGGACATTTATCTTCCTGAACGAAGGGATTCAAAAACTCCTGTTGTTTTGCTTGTACATGGCGGATCATGGTTTGAAGGTGATAAGTCAGCATTTACAGATTTTGCGAAATACTGGAGGAATAAGGGTTATGCAGCTGCCACTATGAATTATCGTTATACTAATACTCCGGAAAAAAATATTCATCCGGCACAGGTCAATGATATTGCAAAAGCTATCGAGTTTATTGCGTCAAAAGCTGGGGAGTGGAAAATCTCCTCTGATAAATTTGCGCTTCAGGGTGCAAGTGCTGGCGGACATTTGTCGCTTTTGTATACTTACAAATACGACACGGGCAATAAGGTAATGGCTGTAATTTCAATGGCCGGCCCGACAGACTTTACACCTACAAGTACTGTGAGTCCACTTCAAGCTCAGGTGGTGCAGTTGTTAATCGGCAGTAGTTATCAGTTTAGCCCTGCTGCATATGCCGAGGCAAGCCCAATTAGTCATGTAAAAGCTAATTCGAAACCAACCCTTTTATTTCACGGCAAACTAGATGTAGTTGTTCCGTACCAGCAAGCTGTTGATTTAAAAAATCGCCTCGCTCAAGTTGGAAGTGTGCATAAACTGGTGTCTTATGAAGACACAGGACACGAGGTTATTAACGTGAATTACATGGCAAGTTTTTTGGCAGAGTGCGACAACTGGTTTAAACTCTACCTTAAATGATCTGATTTTTTTTGAAACTAATCAAATTAAATTTTGTAGTCATTATATACCAATTCAAAATGATCATGGCAAGTAATCTTTCAAATGAACTCTTGCAGTTGCAAAAAAGCCGTTGCGGATATAAGTATGCCGAAATGGTAGACGACTACATGAGAGATATGCCTTCAAAAGTAGGCAAGACTTTAAACCGTCCCATGGATTCGATTAATAAAAACTTCTCTATTGTCAATCGCTATCGTGGAAAAATGCTTTATAACCTTGAGAGAAGATTTTATATTTCCTGGAGAAAGTTGCAAAGGTATACAGGATCTTGAGTTCCTGTATACTTTTATCTGACCAATTTTTTATACCGGATCCTATGTGGTGTAATATCACCGGTGCGTTTTTTCCGGCTCTCTTCGTATTCTGAATAATTACCTTCAAAATAATACACTTCTGAATTTCCTTCAAAAGCCAGAATGTGTGTGCATACTCTATCGAGAAACCAGCGGTCGTGGGAAATGATTACTGCACACCCTCCAAAATTCTCTAGCCCTTCTTCCAATGCCCGTAAAGTATTTACATCAATATCATTCGTAGGCTCATCCAGAAGAAGCACATTAGCGCTTTTTTTCAGGGTAATAGCCAGGTGAACCCGGTTTTTTTCGCCTCCGGAAAGTATTCCAACTTTTTTCTGCTGATCTGCCCCGTTAAAATTAAATTTAGAAACATAAGCCCGTGAATTTAATGGCCTGTTGCCCAAGAGAATAGTTTCATTTCCGTCAGTTATATTTTCCCATACAGATTTGTCTTGATCTAGATCATCATGCATTTGATCAACATACCCGAGGGCAACTGTTGGCCCTACTTTAAATGACCCTGCATCTGCTTTTTCCTGCCCGGTTATTAGCCTAAACAAAGTTGTCTTTCCAGCACCATTCGGGCCAATAATACCCACGATGCCAGCAGGCGGAAGTGAGAAGTTTAAATTTTCAAATAGTATTTTGTCCCCATATGTTTTGCTCACACCCTGAGCTTCGATCACAACATTTCCCAGCCTTGGGCCCGGAGGGATGAAAAGCTCCAGTTTATCTTCGCGCTCTTTTGTATCTTCTGATGCTAATTTTTCATAATTGGAGAGGCGGGCTTTCGACTTTGCATGACGGGCTTTTGGCGCCATGCGCACCCATTCCAACTCACGTTCGAGTGTTTTCTGGCGCTTACTTTCTGTTTTTTCTTCTGATTCGAGTCTTTTTGATTTTTGTTCAAGCCACGACGAGTAATTTCCCTTCCACGGGATACCTTCTCCGCGATCAAGTTCAAGAATCCAGCCCGCGACGTTATCAAGGAAATACCTGTCGTGAGTAACCGCAATGACAGTTCCTTTATACTGTTTGAGATGCTGTTCCAGCCAGTCGATACTTTCAGCATCCAGGTGATTTGTCGGCTCATCTAGTAACAGCACGTCCGGCTCCTGTAGTAAAAGACGGCATAATGCGACACGTCTGCGCTCCCCTCCTGACAAAGTGGCAATTTTTGCTTCAGGTTCCGGACAACGTAATGCATCCATGGCCCGCTCCAGCTTGGTATCGAGTTCCCAGGCATTACTTGCGTCTATCTGATCCTGCAATTCACCTTGTCTCGCCAAGAGTTTATCCATCTCAATCGCATTCTCATAGACCTCAGGCAAACCGAATTTCTCATTAATTTCTTCGTACTCTTTAAGTATGGCAGTTGTCGCCGCAACACCTTCTTCAACTACCTCACGCACAGTCTTTTCATTATCAAGAACAGGCTCTTGTGCAAGGTAGCCAACAGTAAAGCCCGGGGCAAAAACTACTTCTCCCTGATATGATTTATCCAATCCTGCAATGATCTTTAGGACGGATGATTTTCCCGAACCGTTCAAACCGATTACGCCGATCTTAGCTCCGTAAAAGAAAGAAAGGTAAATGTTCTTTAAAACTTGTTTTTGCGGCGGGTAGACCTTATTTACCCCAGCCATTGAAAATATTATTTTCTCGTCTGACATATGTGTTTTACAATGAGCCTCAAATATCGTATTTTAGTCAGAGAGATGTCAACTTTATTATCTCAGAATGACCTAAAACCTTTTCAATGTAAATGGCGTAATTGTTGATAACTTGTTACAATTGCCCGAAGTATATTAAACCAATAATTTAATAGCTTAGGACGTTAAACATACAGAAAGGTATTACAATGGAAGCTAAATTTTCCCCACGTGTCAAAGACGTTATATCATATAGCCGGGAGGAAGCCCTTCGCTTAGGGCATGATTATATCGGAACAGAACATTTATTGCTTGGTCTTATCCGGGAAGGAGATGGCATGGCCATAAAAATTCTTAAGGGCGCCGGCGTTGATACTGCACGGCTCAGAAAGTCCGTTGAAGATTCCGTTAAGGGAACATCCAGCACTACGGTTAACCTAGGTAATATACCTCTTACTAAACAAGCAGAAAAAGTACTAAAGATCACCTACCTGGAGGCAAAAATATTTAAAAGTGACGTTATCGGTACTGAGCACCTATTACTATCAATTTTAAGAGATGAGGATAATATTGCATCTCAAATTCTGCAGCAATACAATGTAAACTATGACATTTTTAAGGCTGAGGTAGAAAATAATAAAGATGGTTTCAAGGATGAAGCAGCAGGAGGTTCTCCTGCCGGGGATGATGATTTCAGAGAAGAGGATAGTTTCAGCCAGCCTAAAAAGGTTTCTGACATAAAATCCAAAACACCAGTCCTTGACAATTTTGGACGTGATTTAACGCGCGCAGCCGAAGATGGCAAGCTAGATCCTATAGTAGGGAGGGAAAAGGAAATTGAACGTGTATCACAGATTTTATCCCGTCGTAAAAAGAACAACCCAATTCTAATCGGTGAACCGGGTGTAGGTAAATCTGCAATTGCGGAAGGCCTTGCATTGAGGATTATCCAACGGAAAGTATCGAGAGTACTATTCAATAAAAGGGTGGTAACTCTGGATCTTGCGTCACTTGTTGCCGGGACAAAATACCGCGGACAGTTCGAGGAACGGATGAAGGCAGTCATGAATGAACTGGAGAAATCTCCGGATGTGATTCTGTTTATCGATGAGATCCATACTATTGTTGGAGCAGGTGGTGCTTCCGGTTCTTTGGATGCATCTAACATGTTTAAGCCCGCATTAGCCCGTGGAGAGATCCAATGTATTGGTGCTACTACGCTGGATGAGTATCGTCAGTTTATCGAAAAAGATGGTGCTTTAGATCGCCGTTTCCAAAAAGTAATGGTTGAGCCGGCTACACCTGTAGAAACTGTTGAAATTCTTAACCGGATTAAGGAGAAATATGAAGAGCATCACGGAGTTACTTATACAGACGAGGCAATTAATGCTTGTGTAAGCTTAACCTCAAGATATATTACTGACCGCTTTCTTCCTGATAAAGCAATCGATGCCCTTGATGAATCAGGATCGAGAGTTCACCTAACCAATATTCATGTTCCGCAAAATATCATCGATGTGGAGCAGAAGATCGAAGAGATTAAAGTTGAAAAAAATAAGGTTGTAAGAAGCCAGAAGTATGAAGAAGCTGCGAAACTGAGGGATACAGAGAAGAACCTTCTGGAAGAACTCGAAAAAGCGAAAAGTGAATGGGAAGCCGAAACGAAAACGAAAAGATATACTGTAACTGAAGATAATGTTGCAGAGGTGGTTTCGATGATGACCGGCATCCCGGTTCAGCGCGTAGGGCAGGCCGACAGTATGAAATTACTGGGAATGTTTGATGCTATTAATACCCGTGTTATCGGTCAGGAAGATGCTGTTAAGAAATTGACTAAAGCTATACAACGTACCCGGGCCGGATTGAAGGATCCAAAAAAACCAATCGGTTCATTTATATTCCTTGGGCCAACAGGTGTAGGTAAAACTGAGCTTGCGAAAGAACTTGCGCGTTTTATGTTCGATACTGAAGATGCATTGATCCAGGTTGACATGAGTGAATACATGGAGAAATTTGCTGTGTCACGCTTAGTTGGAGCGCCTCCGGGATATGTGGGTTATGAAGAGGGGGGGCAATTAACTGAAAAGGTTAGAAGAAAGCCATACGCGGTTGTGTTACTAGATGAGATTGAAAAAGCTCACCCGGACGTGTTTAACATTTTATTGCAGGTTTTAGATGAAGGACAACTTACCGACAGTCTTGGACGAAAAGTTGATTTCAGGAACACAATCATTATCATGACCTCGAATATTGGTGCACGCCAATTGAAAGATTTTGGACAGGGTGTTGGATTCAGCACTGTGGCAAAATCATCACAGGCAGATACATTCTCCAGGGGAGTAATTGAAAATGCCTTGAAACGTGCGTTCGCGCCAGAGTTCCTGAATCGTGTAGATGATGTGGTTGTATTTAATTCACTGACTAAGGAAGATATCTTTAAAATCATCGATATCGAGCTGAAAGCGTTATTCGAAAGAATTCAGAGTCTTGGATACGAGATTAAACTTACGGATGCTGCGAAAGAATTTATCGCTGAGAAAGGTTATGATTCTAATTTTGGAGCCCGTCCTTTGAAACGAGCTATTCAAAAGCATCTTGAAGATCCAATTGCTGAAGAAATCCTTAAAGGAGAACTAGTTGAGGGAGATACAATGGAAGTGGATTATGATAAGGAAAAGGATGAAATAAGGATAATTGGTAAGTCTAAGACTACCAAGCGTAAAAAGGAAGAAAAGAAAGAGGATTAAGCTGAGGTAAGATTTGAATTACAGCGGGTACTGGTACAACCATTACCCGCTTTTTTATGTCTGGAAATTATAGGCGCGTTTCTTAAAACATATACCATTATGAATTATTTCAAATTTTTCCGGCTTTATCATATTACGAATTAATTTGGATGGTCAGGAATGTCCTTATTCTGCGTTATTATCAACTCCTAACCTGTGCATCACGTCATCACTTACACCGGTTGACGAATACCCACCATCATGGAAAAGGTTTTGCATGGTAACCATCCTCGTCAGGTCTGAGAAGAGGGTAATGCAATAATCTGCGCATGATTCTGCATCAGCATTACCGAGCGGCGCAATCGCGTTGGCAAAGTCATAGAAATCGCCGAAACCTTTTATTCCGGTACCGGCGGTAGTTTTTGTCGGAGATTGAGAAACTGTATTAATACGCACTTTTTTCTCAAGTCCGTAGTGATAACCAAAACTGCGCGCAATTGATTCCAGCATGGCTTTGATGTCAGCCATATCAGTGTAGAACGGATAGGTACGCTGTGCGGCCATGTATGTAAGCGCTACAACGCTTCCCCATTCATTTATCGCGTCAAGCTTTTTAGCCACGCTTAACATTTTATGTAAGGACAACGCAGAAACATCGATGCCCTTATTGAAATAGTCATAATTAAGTTCGGTATAGGGAATTTTTTTACGGATGTTCACACTCATACCAATAGAGTGAAGCACAAAATCTACTTTACCACCGAGAATCTCCTGAGATTTAGTAAATAAATTGGTTAGCTCTTCTACGCTTGTTGCGTCTGCGGGTATAATCTGGGATCCGGTTGCCTCTGCGAGTGCATTGATCTCACCCATGCGCATAGCAATTGGAGCATTCGTCAGTACAAATTTTGCGCCTTCAGCGTGCGCCTTTTCTGCTACTTTCCAGGCAATTGAATTCTGATCCAATGCTCCCGAAATGATACCTGTTTTACCTTTCAGTAGGTTATACATATACTTATATTTTGGTTAATTCTAAAATGGGTAAAGTTATTATTAATCTCTAATACTAATCTCAATTTAATTAAGCAGTTCCCTGGCATTAAGAATTGCAGATTCTCCAGGATTATTGCCGCTTAACATTTTTGCCAGCTCCATTACTCTTTCTTCCGACCCGATCTGACGGATATTAGTATGCGTAACATCCGATTGTTCATCCTTATAAACTGTATAATGGGCATTTCCCCTTGCTGCAATCTGGGGAAGATGTGTTATCGCGATGACCTGCATGTTCTCGGAAAGCTTTTCCATGATATTGCCTACTTTCAATGCAACCTCCCCTGAGATACCGGTATCTATCTCATCAAAAATGATCGTCGGCAACGAAGTGTGAACTGCTATGAGCGATTTGATACTCAGCATAAGTCGTGAAAGCTCCCCGCCAGATGCAACCTTGTTTATAGGCAGTGGAACCTGGCCTTTGTTGGCAGTAAAGAGGAATTTAATCTGATCCGTCCCATTAAAATCAAACTTACCTTCCTCCATGCGATCATTTGATATTTGCAGCATAGCGTTGGGCATCCCAACCTCATGAAGCGTAGCTTTTACCGTTTGCTCAACACGCGGAATACTCGCAATACGTGACTGGTGTAATTGTTCCGAGAAATCCAGTAGTTTTGCGCGGATACTATCAAGCTCATATCTGAGTTTTTCAATGTCCTCATCGGCAAACATTATACCAGATAGCTTCTCAGACAGCTGATCTCTCAAATTTAATAACTCCAAACTTGTGCTTACCCGATGTTTTTTCTGCAATGAATATAAAAAATCCAGTCTTTGATTGATCGCTTCCAGTCTTGGTTCATCAACTGAGCTGTGTTGTTCGATGCACTCAATTTCTGTAAGTATGTCTTTCACCTCAATTAAACTGCTGTTCAATCTTTCATGCAGGTCTTTAATCTCGGGATTATATCTTTCGGCATTTCCCAGGCTTACTGCAGCTTCCTTAAGCCTTATGATCACTGCCGACTCTTGTTCTCCCAGGAGACTCATTGCCGACAGCAAGCTTCGTTTGATTTCTTCCGAATGGGTAAGAACATCCTGTTCCTGCTCAAGCTGTACCTGTTCGTCTTCTGAGAGATTTGCCTTTTCCAATTCATCGAATTGAAACTGGAAATAATCAAGATCCGATTTCGACTGCTCACTTTGGCTGATAAGCTCTTTTAATCTCGATTGGGCTTGACGATAACTTTTATATGCTGTTTTATATTCATCGAGAATTACTCGGTTATCGGCAATCGTATCTATGACGAGCAGCTGAAAATCTTCGTCATTAATTTCCAGAGTTGCATGTTGGGAGTGTATATCTATCAGCTTCTCGCCGAGTTTTTTTAGAGTGGTGAGATTAACTGGTGTGTCATTGATAAATGCACGAGATTTGCCATCGGAAGATATTTCTCTTCTCAAAACTGTCTCGAGTTCGTAGTCCAGATCATTATCTTCGAAGAAGTCGTTTAGATGAAAGCCATTAACCAGGAAAGTCCCTTCAATGACACATTTTTTCTGCTGACTGAAGAAATATTTACCTTCTGCCCGCTGGCCGAGAATTAGGGACAGTGCACCGAGGATAATGGATTTTCCCGCCCCTGTTTCACCGGTAAGTATGTTTAGTTCTTTGGAAAATGAAATATCCAAATCATCAATTAATGCATAATTACTAATAGCCAGTCGCTTAAGCATAGTTTGAAAAAATGGTTTTGGCTAAATTAAGTTAATAGGTATAAAAGGAGAATGTTTGTCAATACGTTTTAGCGTGGCCGTTTCAGGATCTCATATTTAAGACTATTTGCAGGATCGACAGCGGAAAGGATGATAAAAGCCTTTAGTTTTTCCTGAGGCTCAGCATCACTTAGTATATTAATGAGTTCATCTGATTTTGCAGTAAAAAATACCTGATTTAAAACGGCGCCTTGCTTTTGTCTGTCTATCTTTTGAAGCTGGGGCAAAGCAGCATAGATAGCTTTTCTTGCTTTAGACTGATTTTCTGCCATTACATCAAGTCCATCCCTGTGATAATCATACATGCTTTCGCGGATAGGGTTGTATGACTTATTAGTAAGATTTTCTACCAGCCAAAAGCGGTTTCTTAGATCTTCGTGAGCTTTCCAACCGCCGTTTGGTGCATTTTGTGCATTATTAAGTACTGTGAGAGCTTTTTGAAAATATGGTGTTCCTCCAAATCTGGAAAACGTATCATAATCCATTCCGGTGATGATGTAGGCATAAAATGCTAAGAGAGAGGTCAGGTTTGTCAGGTAATTCTGTTCAGAAAAGTCCAGTGCCTGGCCTTCAGAATAAGAGAAAGTGAAATCCTTGTCGCTCAGGTTTAGAACAGTACTATTGTAATTACTGTTAAATATTGGCCGGCTTGATTGGATCTGAGCTTCAGCTTTAAAATTGCTGGATGAACCATCCCATTCGGTGATAGTTATTACAAAATTGCAATCAATCCTCTCCTGGGGCTTTAAGGCGTCTGATGTCCATCTTCTGCCGTTCAGGAAGTCTTTGATACTTACTTCCAGAACATCAAGAATCCGTTTGTTGGAGTTTGGGATTTGTGGCGCCAGAATCTGTACGCGCGCATTCAAATCCTGAGAATACAAAGCTGTTGAAACTAGTAAAAAAGAGAAAAGCAGTATATACTTCATGATAGTAAATCTAATACTTTTTTACAGATGTCGAGAGCAACATCCTGCTTAGATTTAAGAGGGAAGGATTGTCGAGAAAGTTTACTGTCGATGATCGTGATTTTATTCTGGTCATTCTTAAAACCGGCCCCTTCATCCCGTAAAGAATTAAGTACTATAAAATCAAGGTTCTTCTTTTGGAGTTTTCCAATAGCGTTTTCTACTTCGTTATTCGTTTCAAGGGCAAACCCGACAAGGACTTGTCCAGGTTTCTTCGCTTTACCCAGAGTCGCTAAAATGTCAACAGTTTTTACAAGGTTAAGAGTCAAATCCGTATCCTCTTTTTTAATTTTCATCTCAAACACTTCTGCCGGTCTGTAGTCAGCAACTGCTGCACTCAAAATGGATATCGAAGAATCCTGAAAATGAGTCAGTGCTGCATTTAGCATTTCCTCCGCGGAGGTAATATCGATCCGTTTTATGTTATTATCAGATAACTTTAAGGAAGTCGGTCCGGTTATCAGTGTAACCCTTGCACCCAGTTCAGCAAGGGCTTCAGCAATGGCAAAACCCATCTTTCCGGAAGAGTGATTTCCTATAAAACGAACGGGATCAATTGCTTCGTAGGTTGGCCCGGCAGTAACGAGAGCATTTTTACCTCTCAAGGGAAGTTTTTTTTTTAGTTCTCTGGATACAAATTCTATTATTTCCTCGGGTTCTGCCATTCTTCCCTCGCCAATAAGTCCGCTGGCAAGTTCTCCATAAGCAGGCTGTATCAGGATGTTCCCAAAAGAAGTAAGAGAATTGACGTTTTTTTCCGTCGCCGGATGTTTCCACATGTCGAGATCCATTGCCGGAGCAAAAAACACCGGACACTTTGCGGAGAGATAAGCAGCAGAAAGCAGGTTGTCACATAATCCGTTGGCAAGTTTTGCTAGTGTATTACCGCTTGCGGGCGCAATGATCATCAGATCTGCCCATAGGCCAAGTTCTACATGGTTATTCCAAACCCCGGATTCACGATCGAAATAGTTTACAAGGACCGGGTTTTTTGATAGGGTAGAAAGAGTTAGCGGGGTAATGAAATTTGTAGCCTCGCTGGTCATTATAATCTTGACGTTTGC
This sequence comes from Daejeonella sp., assembly GCF_046590655.1. Taxonomy (GTDB): domain Bacteria; phylum Bacteroidota; class Bacteroidia; order Sphingobacteriales; family Sphingobacteriaceae; genus Daejeonella. The sequence continues at coordinate 28,188 of NZ_JBKJUM010000089.1, read as the reverse complement.
ACCAGCTTTAACCAGTAGCCTGGTTAAGGTTGCCGACTTGTAGCTCGCTATACTGCCACAAACGCCAAGTAAAATATTCTTATTCGTAAGCATAGGCAAGTTTCTACCAATATGAATTCATGCATTTGGCATAGCTCGAAGGCTATATGCTTAGTGCAATCTTATTGCTCTTTAGAAGGATTTCTGTAATAAATTTTATCGTGTAAGAATTCGTCAACAGCGATCAACGATGGCTTAGGCATACGCTCATAGTGTTTAGAAATTTCGATCTGCTCACGATTTTCAAAAACTTCTTCTAAATTATCATTTGACGAAGCAAATTCAGCCAACTTACCGTGAAGCTCTTCTTTCAAATTGTTAGAGATCTGGTTAGCACGTTTGCTGATGATAACAATCGACTCATAAATATTATCAGTTACTTTATCTAATTCGCGAACATCACGTGTAACTGTACTATTCGGGATAGCTGGTTTAATATTACTCATTTGAATTGGTTTTAATTTCTTGTTCTTTTTTATCTTTTGGAACCTGCGATTCCTTAATTTTTGCTGTTTGGGCTTCCATGAGGGCTGTTTCAGTGGCAATTAACTTTCTCACGTCGAGTATTGATTTTGCACTGCTCTTCTTTATCTGTTCGATTTCCTTTAAATATTTACTCGAAGGGTAATTTACTACAAATTCATCGGCAAGTTTGATACTCTCATTATAACGATCTTCCTGCTTCAATTCCAGGCTAGCTCCCGCATACATAGCTTGTGCTCTAACAGTAAGGAACTGCATTTCTTCAGCATATTTTGTGTCTGGGAAATCTCGCTCAGAATTTCTTAGTGCAATAACTGCAGATTTATAGTCGCCAATATCAAGAAACAATCTAGCATTCTCATAGGATTTCTGCTCAAGCTTTGCCCGTAAGTTGGCAATTAACTTGCTCGATTCTGGAACACGCTCGCTTTTAGGGTACAGGTTTATGAATAATTGTAAAGCATCCATTGCTTTTATAGTGTTGTCCTGATCTAAAGAATAGGTAGGAGATTCGAGGTAGAAGCAATAAGCTGCCATGAACCGGCATTCTTCTGCTTTAGGACTGGAAGCGTAGGTGTCGGCAAAGGTTTTAAAATGATATCTGGCAGTGGTGTAATCTTTTAATTTATAATGTGTGTAAGCGTAATAGTAGGAAAGATCTTCAGCTTCTGCAGTTCCGCGATATTTAGTAACAAGGTCCTCGAACAGAGGTAAAGCTTTATTGTAATCCTTATTATCATAGAACTTTATAGCTTCCCTGTATTTTTTTGCAGTGTCATTGCTCGCACGCAGCTTCTCATATTTGCTTTTACAGCCTGCAAAGCCAATGATAACTAGTAGTAATATGCTTAGGGATATGTTAAGCTTGTTTTTAAACATTCTGCAAAGATAAGTTAAATCAGGTAAAACATCAATTATATCCCATACAATCTCATGATAGGAAATTATTAATTATGATTTGCTGTTACCGGCCAATATTGCTCCAGCTTGTGCCGGAGAAAAGTTACACTACGCTCTAACTGGTCCATGCCGTCAACTCCGTCTTCAATGCTTATCCAATTATCAAACCCCACCCTTTTTAATTCAGAAAAAATTGCGTCATAATCATTTAAACCTTTACCTATTTCACCATGGCTGAGTCTCTTTGCATATCCTGCAGTGCCATTTTCCTCTTTTCTTAAATCTTCAAGCGTACCTTCTTTAAGATATCGATCACTGGCATGCATAGTTAGCACACGATGGGATACACGTTTAAGAAGCTCAAGGGGGTCTTCTCCCGCTAAAAAAGCATTGCTGGGATCATAATTAACTCCAAAACAGGGGTGATCCAAACTTTCAACAAGCTTACAGAATACATCCATTTTTTGGGCAAATTCCGGATACTCCCAGAAATCATCTTTATAATGATTTTCAAGTATGAGGTTAATTTTTCGTTCCTGGGCATATGGCAAACAGGCGGCTATACAATCCGCTGCTAATTTCACTCCTTCATCCATTGAAAGTCCTGGACGCCTCTGACCAGACAATACCCGGCAATACGAACCTCCCAATGCAAAGGTCATATCAATCCACCTCTTTTGCTTTTCTATCTCCCTTTGTCTGAAGACCCGATCGGGATGCGTAAAATCGGGAGAACAACACATCATGGGGATCACTTTTCCGTGATCTTCCACCTGCTGGCGAAATCCTGGCCAGTTTTTTTCATTGGCCATCTCCAGGAAGCCTGCATACCACTCTAAGCCCTCAACGTTCAGTTTTACTGCCAATGATATCCATTCTGCAAGACACATGCTTCCGTCTTTACAAAGGGCATGCATGAATGCTTTGGGGAATACGGCTAGTTGGGGCATAGGAAGATTATTTGGATGCTTTAATAGTTGATGTGTCTTTCGGGGGGTTACGTCCAATAAAAGGATGTTGTTCCAGGTCTACCACCTGGCCACTAATAGGACCGCTTTCATCGGCAAGCCAGTAAACCGCTGCTGCGGCAATTTCTGAGGGACGTAAAATTCTGCCGGCAGGTGCATAAACGGAGGGAATGTCTTCATACCAATTTTCTGCCAGGCCATGCTCTTTTTTTCTTTGCATTTCTGTCTCAGTCAGTACCCAGCCCGGATTTATTTGATTTATCCTCACACCATTTTCCCGGTGTAACGTATCGCCAAGATTTCGTGTCATTGTCATTAACGCCCCTTTAGAAACACTGTAGGCAAAAAGATTTGGTTCGCCACTCCATGCATTTACCGAACCTATATTGAGTACACAACCATGCTGTTGGGTTAAATAGGGCAGCGCAGCTTTAATTAATTCAAATGGTGCTATGGTGTTCACATTTAAAATCCTCTGAATAAAAGCTCTGTCAGTTGTATGAATATTAGAGGAAGAAACCATCGCAGCATTGTTAACAACAGCATCCAGCTTTCCAAACGATTGAATTGCAAGATTAACAAGGCGACCCGGAGCCCCTTCATTGCTGATATCTTCAATGTGAAGCCGGGCATTATCTTTTCCTATTTCATCAACTACTGCTTTGCCCCAGCCTTCTTCCAGGCCATGAATAACCACCCGGGCACCTTCTGCTACACAACGTAATGCTATGGCTTTACCAATACCGGTTGTGCTACCGGTAATAATGATTACTTTATTTTGCAATCGCATAAATTATACTGGCTTGAGTATACTTTTTACAACTTCTCCCTTGTGCATTTTCTCAAATGCTTCGTTCCATTGGGTAATAGGCCAAATCCCACCAATTATTGGTTTAACATCCAGCATACCATTAGCAAGGAGAGCGATTACTTTTTCCCAAATGGGCCAATTGTGACTGAAACTCCCCTGGAGGGTAATATTTTTTTGAACCAAGGGATCAAGGGAAAACCCAAGTGGCTGGGGACCCCAGCCTACCTTGGTAATCTGTCCGTTAGGCCGTACCAGATCCATTGCTATTTTAAGCGTTAAACTGGAACCGGCCGCGTCAATAACAAAATCAGCTCCTAAGCCATCCGTGCGCCTTGACCAGGCTGTTGCATCACCAATAATTACTTCACATCCATATTTCTTTGCGATTTCGAGTCTGTGACGATCTCCTTCCAGTCCAACAACTGCTACTTCAGCTCCGCATAGCTTTGCCATTGCGGCGCAAAGGATGCCTATTGTGCCAGGACCGAGAACGATAACCCGATCTCCGGGTTTGATCCTGGAATTGCCAACCACAGCATTATAAGCAACACTGCAGGGTTCTGTGAGACATGCTTCTTCAAATGGAAGATGGTCAGGAATTCGATGAAGACACCTTGCAGGAACCTTTACAAACCGGGTCATAGCACCATTAACCCCATACCCAAAACCTTTTCTATTTGGATCGAGGTTATACAATCCTGTTCGGGATAAGGCATTATTTGGATCAATAACCGCAGCTGTTTCACTCACCACCCTATCCCCAAGCTTCCATTCCTTCACTCGCTTTCCCAGTTCGACAATATTTCCTCCAAATTCATGGCCCAGAACGACAGGATAATTTACCTGCCAGCTATGATCTGCTGTCCACTGGTGTAAATCACTTCCGCAGACACCCACACTTGCCACTTCCAGCAATACATCTTCCTCTCCTATGTCGGGTTTGGATATTTCCCTGATTTCAACAGAGCCTTTTTCGGATGAATAATTAATAACTGCCGCAGATTTAACGCCTGATGTCATTTGCATTTAAATTATGATCTTATTAAAAATTAAGGTTGCGTTTATAATCGACATCCCCATAGGCATGTATTTTAGCGCAGATCAAACGAAGGGATTCTTCCAGATTACCATCAGCAGTCTTAAATGCATCAGCATCTATCGTTAAAGGTGCTCCCAAAACTACTAATGGCGCTCCGTATTCGGGACACCTGACAGCCTGTTCTAAAGTTAATCCGCCTACCGCCTGGACAGGCACATTTACAGCCCTTACCACTTCACGAAGCTGATCCATAGGACTGGGCATGCGCTTCCCTTGAGCAGCTATGCCTCGTCGTTCATCGTAACCAATATGATGGATAACATAATCGCAGCCTAAGTCTTCAAGCCATTTTGCTGCTTCAACCATATCAGGACAGCCAAGATTATCACCCATTACCTTGATTCCAAAGTCATGACCCGCCTTGACCACACATTTTATAGTTTCCTCATGTGCTCTTGCCATAACCACCACATGAGTGGCACCGGCCTTCGCCATCATTTCTGCTTCGAGATATCCACCATCCATCGTTTTGAGGTCGGCCACGATAGGGGTATTTGGAAAGGCTTTACGCAATTGCTTCACGCCATTCAGACCTTCCGCCAAGATCAGCGGGGTTCCTGCTTCCAGCCAGTCAACACCGGCACGCATGGCCAGTGCGGCAGTTTCGAGCGCCTCGTCAATGTTGGTGAGGTCCAGGGAAATTTGAACTATGGGTAACATGTGATTTTTATAAGTTTATATAGTCTGAACGAAAGAAGTGGATCAATAAAACAACATAATTAAGTTTTTCAAATTCCCAGACTCCAACCTTCACGGTATTCTCTTTTTACAAATTTATTGACTTCATCATAATTGGTTACCCGCATATTCTGATAATCCCATAATAATTTCATATTACTAACGGGATACTCAAACCCTCTTCCGGAAGCTCGAGGTTTAGGAATATCCGCTCCCCGGATAGCCAGGTTTGCCATTAATATAGCTTCAGTCAAGGGACCTGCTAAATCAAATGGAGAACTAAGTTCTTTTTTACCATATCCTGCAATGGCACCTTCAACCCACTGGGCATAATGGCCATCGGCGCCCCCCGGAACTCGGGCAAATGTTTGTTTCACTTTAACTTCCTGATTACGGGAAAGCGGTAAAAGACGAGGGTTGGCAGCATATTCACTTGCCATCATTTTCCCGTTAGTGCCAACGAATAAAATTCCGCTATTACCATCTCCAAACAGCTCATCGGCGCCAAGTTCTTCAGGACGTTCCGGCTTAATTCCTCCATCCATCCAGTGCATTGTCACCTTTCCTTTGGTTTTATTTGTTTTAGGAAAGGTTAAGGTTGCATGACTGGATGCAGGTGGGCTATCGGGGTATACACCGCGTTTGCCAAAATCCTCAAACACACTACTAACACTTGCCTGTACATCTAATGCATACTTTAGATTCAATACGCTGAAAGGCGCTTCCATTAAATGGCAGCCCAAATCTCCCAGGGCTCCGGTGCCATAATCCCACCAACCTCTCCAACTTCCCGGAATTAGCTTCTCTACGTAATCTTTATAAGGTGCAGTACCGAGCCACAGATCCCAATCAAGTCCTTTTGGGATTGCCGGCTTGTCTGTAGGCCATGGAATACCCTGGGGCCAGATAGGCCGGTTAGTCCATATATATACTGAATGGACATCACCTATAACTCCGGCATCATACCATTCGCGTAGCTGCCTTACACCATCTCCTGAGGCGCCCTGATTACCCATTTGAGTCACAACCTTATAGCGCTGAGCAGCCTCAGTTAATTTACGAGCTTCATATATATCATGTGTCATTGGCTTTTGCACATAAACATGCTTACCCATTTGCATTGCTGCCATGGAAACAACGGCGTGGGTATGATCCGGAGTTGATACTGAAACTGCATCGAAGTTTTTCCCTTCTTTTTCAAACATCTCCCTCCAATCCTTATAATATTTGGCTTTCGGAAAATTCTTTACTGTATTTGCAGATCTCCGATCATCGACATCACATAAATATGCAATATCGGCTTTCCCGCTCTTATAGAAATAGTCAATATCCGACTGACCTTTGCCACCAACACCTACACCGGCGATAATAAGTCTGTCGCTGGGGGCTAGAAAGCCTTTCCCTCCCAATACATGACGAGGTACAATCATGAAGGTTGCGGCTGTAATAGCAGAGTTTTTAATGAAACTCCTTCTGGAAGTATCAGACTTTTTCTGGTTTACTGATTTTTTTGTCATATTTTATTAAAACTTCTAAGCATTTTTATTTTCGCCCACCCTCATTCCTGCCGGCTGTATGGCGTAATGACTGGGTAAACAAAGGTAATTTCTTACACCTCCTGCAGATTATATTGAGCCAATACATCAACAGGTACGTCTTCCCCCTTTCCGGGAGCATTGCCCAGATAACCCATATCCTTTATTCCTATTTTGCAGGTATAAATCCGGATGCCGTGAGGTTGCACATACTAGTAAAAAAAACCACGCCTTGCTGCATTCCGGATTTAGCCTTTAACGGATAGGCAATCTCCTGCACTATTTCCAGTTGTTGAACATTAAAGGGATTGGTAGGACTATATCATCAAATATTAACGTTAATTCAGCTATGCTTAAGCTAAAAATAGTAGTTTATTCCAGAAGATACCAGGAATACAAAAAGATTTTTCAGGGATATCCTGAGATGATACAAAGCATAGGTAAGCTGATTCTCTACCGTGCGTTTGGAAATATCCAGTCTTTCTGCTATTTCATCATTAGAAAGCTGATCCATCCGGCTTAAAGTAAAGATCTCTTTGCAGCGTTTTGGCAGATCCTCAAGATGCCTCTCTATTTTTTCTTCCATTTCATGATAACGGATATTCAATTCCCCTTCATTTGCGGTAATAGAATTACCAGGATCCAAATTATCCATATATTCAGCAGAATTCTGTTTAACCTTCTTCATATGACGGTAAACATGGTAACGGGCTGATGCCGTAACATAACCTTTAAAAAATTCTATTTGAATTTTACTCCGTCTTAACCATAAGTTTAAATAGATATCATGTACAATTTCAGAGGCTACTTCCCTATCCCTCGATATAGAAAATACAATAGTATATAGGTTTTGCCAATAACGGTCAAACAGAAGCTTAAAAGCGTTGGGATCCCCATCCTTCAAAGCCTCAACTAATGTTTCGTCAGATGATAATCTGTCAATCATATAACATTTCTCAATTCAGCCTATTATTCTACTTAAAATTACTATTAATATTATTATTAAAGGAAACTGAACTTTTAATTTACAATGGAGATGTTTATACCACCCCTTTTATCCATTTTTTACCTGCTAAAAATTTTATTTAGTTTTTTTTAATATTTCATGTGTGTTGACTAAGAAAAATGACTCTTTAATGCAAAGACTTAGAATGACAAGAGAAGAATATAGTATACTTTACGAAAAGTACGTTTCCGGGAAATGTACTTATGAAGAACAAAAGGTCCTGGAAGACTATCAGGATACTTTTGAGCGGGGCGAACAGGAATGGGATCAAACCGGGATGGGTGACCAGGAAGTAATTAAACAAGCTATTTACAATGAACTAAGTGCCAGTATTAGCAATCACACAAGAAGCAGGACAATCCGGCTCAGAAACTGGTCAGCAGCAGCGGCAATAACCCTTATTCTGATCTCAGCAGGATTATACCTGAATTCGCATAAAGAGAATCAGTTTGCTGTAAATCCAAAGCTTCTTCGTTTTAAAAACGATATTCTTCCCGGTAACCATAAAGCCATTTTAACATTAGAAAATGGCTCACAGATTAACCTCGATGATGCAAAGAATGGGTTTCTGGCCACTGAAAATAATACTGACATAAAAAAAGTGCTTGCGGGTCAATTAGAATATAGTGCTGGTACGAATCAGGCCGTAACTCAGGTAAAATACAATACCCTGACCACTCCCATGGGCGGACAATACCTTCTTATTTTACCCGATGGGAGCCGGGTTTGGCTGAATGCAGGATCTTCACTTCACTTCCCCACAGCTTTCGCTGGTAAAGAACGAAGGGTTGATCTGAAAGGTGAGGCTTATTTCGAAGTTGCCAAAAATAAAGCTATGCCTTTTAAAGTATTCACAAATGACATGGAAGTCAAGGTACTGGGAACGCATTTTAACGTGATGGCCTATGATGACGAGAAAAGTATGAACACTACCCTGCTCGAGGGCTCAGTACAAGTATTAAAAGGATCGGGAAAAGTATATCTGAAACCCGGAGAAGAGGCAGTATTAGATAAAACCAGTGGGAATATGAATGTTTCGACTGCTGATATTGAACAGGCAGTGGCCTGGAAGAACGGTTACTTTATTTTCAGCGATGAAAACATAGAAAGCATCATGCGGAAAGTATCCAGGTGGTATAATGTTGATGTAACTTTTAAAGGTAGCATGAACAATAAAGACTTTGTGGGTACCATCTCACGTAATAAAAATGTATCAGAATTACTTCGGATGCTGGAATTAACCGGCGCTGTTCACTTTAGCATTGAAGGAAGGAGGATAACCGTTATGCCGTAATAATTACCTCCCATTTAATTGCAAAAAAACCAGAAGCGTTCGTGGCGCTCCTGGAGAAATTTGGCAGTAAAAGAAATCGTGTAAACAATTATCTAATTAAACCAAAACTACAAATGTATGAAACTTTACATGCTATTCAAATGCAAAAATCCTTGCATTTCATTAAAAGTCATTAGAGTGATGAAACTTACTGTTATTTTATTGCTTACGTTCCTTTTACAAGTTAATGCCGCAGGTTATGCCCAGCGGATCAGCCTGTCTGTCAGGAACGCTTCGTTGGAAAAAACATTCAGGGAGATCAAAAAGCAGATCGGCTATACTTTTATTTACAATACTCAAATGCTGCACTCAGCTAAGCCTGTGACTATCAACGTAAATAACTCTACACTTGAAGAAGTACTTACATTGTGTTTCACGGATCAGCCCTTAACCTATACCATTACTGAAAATACGGTTATAGTCATGAGAAGACCTGAAAAACCACAAATGGAATTGAAACCCGAGAGTAAGGCGATAACAATTACAGGCAAGGTTACATCCGCTAAAGGAGATCCACTGATAGGTGTGAGTGTAAGACTTAAAGGCACTACAACCGGTACCAGTACTGACCTTAATGGAAATTATTCTATTATCGGTCCTGATGAAGGGGGAACATTGGTCTTTAGCTACATTGGTTACGTTACCTCAGAGATTCCAACTAATGGCCGTACAACTATTGATATAACGCTGGCGGAAGATGCTATGGCATTAGGTGAGGTGGTTGTAACAGCCCTGGGTATCACCAGAGAGAAACGTTCTTTAGGTTACGCTATAGCTAATATAAAGGGCGAAGAACTCACGAACGGTGGCAGTTCAAATCTGGTAAAATCACTTGATGGCAGAATGAGTGGTGTTAATTTTACGCAGGCCAGTACAGACCCGGCAGGGTCTGTTTTTATTACGATCCGGGGCGCAACCAGCTTAAGCCTTCCAAATTCTACTGCGAATAGTCAGCCTCTGTATATAGTTGATGGTATCCAAATGGGAAAAACAGGTATTACCAATAAGAACGGTGTCGATTTTGGCAATTTGCTATCGCAACTGAACCCGGAAGATATTGAAAGTATTTCGGTGCTTAAGGGTGCAAGTGCAGGTGCGTTATATGGTTCACAAGCGGGTAATGGTGTTGTCATGATCACGACTAAATCTGGTAAAGGCGCTAAAAAAGGTATTGGGGTATCTTTTAACACATCACTGGTTATAGATAAGGGATATAAGTTCTTTGAATCCCAAACCGAATATGGTGCTGGTATCAGAAGTACATTTTATACTGAGGGTGTAGGTTATGATTGGGGCCCAAAACTGGATGGATCTTTTAATATTAACAGGTGGAATGCCCTTACACAGGCAAATGAAAATGTTCCTTTTTTGGCCACAAAAGAAAATCGCCTGCAGCAGTTTATGCAGAACGGGGCAACAAATAATTATAATGCTAGTGTGACAGGTAATTCCGACATGGGTTCATTTCGTTTCTCTGTGGGAAAGATGACCAACATCGGTGTAATGCCCAATAACGCAACAGACAGGGTAACCTTAAACCTGAATGCGAACTACAATATAACTAAAAAAATGAAGCTAACAGTTAATAGCAATTATGTTTCTCAATATTCGCCTAACAAATCATCTTCAAACAATGATGTAGTTGAATTGCTGACCATGCAATATTTGGCCCATTTTCAACCTATTAAGGAAATGAAGAATATATGGCTGAAGGGATATGAAGGGGTCAGGCAAAATACAGCTCAGTACCAAGCCAATGGAGATCCTGCTACCAACAATCCTTATATGTACGCTTACGGTGAGATCAATACTTACCGGAAAGATAACTTATTTGGAAGGGCTGAGCTGGAATGGAGTTTGTCAAGCCCTTTGAAATTATTGGTAAGATCCGGCATGGACTATAATGGCGATAATTATGAATACAAATTATCGAAGGGTTTTACAAACGTGAATCAAAGGAACGGCAGGTATTCCATACAAACGGAGAGCACCTATTTTATGAACTCCGATATCATGCTGAACTGGAACAAAGACTTTAAGAAAATTTCTACAACTGCTATCGTCGGATATAATTATATATACAGTAATTCATATAATTCTAATGCCCATGCAGATCAATTGGTACGCGCCAACGATTTTAGTCTGGGCAATGCGGTTGCGGGTACTTTAACAGCAAATAACTCATGGGGTACCGGTAAAAATCAAAGTGGATATGCTTCTACACAGATAGGATACGACCACCAGGTTTATCTTGATCTTGCCGGAAGATACGATCAGGCCGGTATCCTGGAAGAAGATAAGAATAATTACTTTTACCCTTCTGCAGCACTCAGCTGGATTACTTCAGAGACGTTCAAGCTGCCTTCCTTTATTAACCTGTTTAAACTTAGGGGCAGTATAGCCCAGGTAGGTCATGGTATTGGCAGGCCCAGAAGTAACAACACATTCGGATTTAATCCTCTAGACTACGGCAATGTAAAAATATTAAATATAGGAGGGCAACTGGTTGACCCGAGTATCAGATCGGAGGTTACCAATACTTATGAGGGAGGCTTTGATCTGGTACTTGCCAAAAATCGTGTTTCTGCTGATTTTACTATGTTCAATAAAACGCACAAAAACCAGCAGGACTTTATACCAACTTCTCCCGGCACAGGCTATTCAGGTATGTTGTCTAATGTAGGAACTGTACAGGCAAAAGGAGTTGAGATAGGCTTGACAGTGGTACCCGTTAAAACGAAGAATTTGAATTGGGACATATCTGCCTTTTATACCAAAACCGAAGCATTTATCACTAACCTGTCAAAGACCTATATCCCCAATGGATATACTTTTTATGGTAATGGCCCGAACGTGACCATCAGAATGGCTGAAGGCGATCGGATCGGAACCATGTGGGAAAGCAGAGTGTTTGAAAGAATGCCTTCAACCAGTAAGTATGCCGGAATGCTCATGTTAGATAATACCGGAAACTGGAAGTTTTCTACACAGGAGAAAGACAGAAAACCAATCGGTAATTATAACCCGGATTATATTCTGGGATTAAATTCATCTGTCCGCTATAAGGCATTCAGATTGTCTGCGTTGGCCAGCCTGCGTGTAGGCGGACAATACGTTTCAAATGTAACCAGGCGTAACGTGACTAACGGACAATCGTTACTGACGATCGGAGATAAAGTAAATGGCCCAAATGAATATACCGTAGGTGGACGGGATGCAGCTTCCGGGGGGCTGCCATGGCCCGCCTGGCAAAGTATGAAGTATCCGAATATGGCGGCCTTGGTTAGAAATTATGCAAATTATGGGAAATATGCAGAGGATGCCTCCTACGCTAAAGGTGTTTGGTTAAAGCCCGGCGGCGATCCTAAAAACGATAACGATTATATCGTGAATGGTGCTGATCCACTGGCAACATTCTATTACTTGCCAGGACTGGTTTTAGGTGCCCAATACTGGAACTTCGGACAGACACTGATTAGGGATGCCACGAACTTAAAAGTAAAAGAAGTGGTACTTGAATATGTAATTCCTTCGAAGGTTTTGGAACGTTATAAAATTCAAAATCTGACTATGGGTTTGGTAGCAAGAAATATCTTTCAATGGAACAAAAGTGGAGAGAAAGGAGATCCTGAAGCAGCTTTCGAAGGAATTGGAGTGAATCAGGGAGTCATTGGGAAGGCTTTGCCAATGATAGGTTCTTATGGATTCAATTTATCAGTTAACTTTTAATTTTATCTTAATATTTCATAGATATGAAAAAGTTCTTAATCATCTTAATATACCCAATATTCATTCTTTCATCCTGTCAAAAATCAACTTTCAGAGATGATGAATTATTGGCGAGGCGCGATGCGCTGGAATCAGCAGAGCCGAATCTGCTATTATCTTCTGTGATACAAAAAACCGCTTTCCTTTATCAAAATAAAGGGGGACTTGGTGCGAAAAATCTGGCTACTACCGTTCAATACATGCAGGGTAACAGGAGCAGTGATGATAACACATACCTGAATTTCAGATTTCCAAGAACAGAGCTATATGAATATACCGGGGTGATCAGATTGATCAATGTGTCAGTATCTGACGTAAATAAAAAAGGATTGAAAACACACGAAGGCATATTCAGGATATTTCAATCACTGCTTTGGTCAACTGTTACCGATCTGTATGGAGATATTTACTATACAGAGGGCCTTCGCGGGCAAGATGGTATCCTTTTCCCAAAATTCGATGAGCAAAAAGATATTTACCCTGCTTTGATTCAGAATTTGAAAGATGCGGCACAGTTAATCGCGGATGGAAAAGAACCGCTGGACAAAGTTAGTGATGTAATGTATGCCGGTGATAAGACCAGGTGGATCAGACTAGCTAATTCATTGCGTCTGAGGTTATTGTTAAGGGTAAGTAGTAAACTTTCTAACGCAGCGGAAATCCAGGCGGTGGCATCCCTGCCCTTGATAAGCGATGTTCCGGAGAATGCCGCTATTTCATATATTGATGGTGCCAGATCAATGGCTTCGCCAATGGGAAGAGTCAATTTAGACCCAATCGGAGATTTTCTCCTCTTCAGGCCCAGTAAGACTTTAGTGGATACCTTAAAGGCATTGAATGATGGGCGTTTGACAAGATGGGTGGCTCCAATGGAAAGACCATGGGCCAATACCCGTGATTCTGTCAATCTCAATAGCGGTAGAAGAACGGTTATTGTAAAAGGATATTCCTATAATTACCAGTGGGAGTTTCTTGACAGAAATAATCCCAAAATTATACCGGTACTGCCTGCAATCATTGATGCAATGACCATTTATGCTGGGTATCCATCCGGAAGTTCTGTCCAGGTACTTAATTCAAATGGCAGTTATGAGTTCCCTGATACAAAATGGAACTATAAGATATCCCTGTTCTCTAAATTGTTCAATGAAAATGCAAACCCACTGATTAGGGCAACTGTAATGCAGGCCGATGAGGTACAGTTTCTTCTGGCTGAAGCAGCAGTAAAAGGATTGATTACAGGGAATGCTGAAACTTTTTATAAGAAAGGAGTTGAAATGGCATTGAAGCGATGGGGAGAGCCACTCCCTGCTAACTATTTCAACAATCCTTTAGCAGCTTTCCCCGCTGGTAGAAATCAGCAACTGGCGATAATTGGTCTTCAAAAATGGCTGGGATTATTTATGATGGGCGTTGAGTCTTATGCTGATTATAGAAGAACCAGAGTGCCCTATATGGAAAAGAATGGTGTACTTGATCCTTCTGTGAACCTCTTTCCGCTTCGTTACAGGTATCCGGAATCGGAGTTTCAGAACAATTCAGGAAATTACCAATCGGCAATAGGAAAATTGGATAAGGGTGACACTGAGTTCTCCAAAATGTGGCTGCTGAAATAACTTGTTTATTAAACGCAAAAAAATAATAGCAATGAATAGATTTTCATATAGAATTGGTTTCTTTTTTCTATCCTTCGTTTTTCTTTTATCCATCGCGCAGGCGCAAACAGTTATTACCCCTGCAACAGCATTGGATCATTATCTGCACAATGACGATAAGTCATTTCACTGGGAGATCAAAGAATCTTATAATATCGGCGATGTAACGGTATACAGCTTACTGCTCACCTCACAGAAATGGCGGGAGCATACCTGGACACATCAGCTAAGTATATTGGTACCTAAGGAAATTAAATATGATGGCGCACTGTTGTTTATCACCGGTGGGAGTATTAATAAAGAAAGCCTGCCTAATTGGAGTGGAAAAGGAGATGGGTTGACAGAAACCTTCGGTGCAGTAGCACAGCAGAACAATGCTATTGTTGCAGTTTTAAAACAGACACCGAATCAGCCTCTCTATAATGATCTGACAGAGGATGCTTTGATCTCCTTTACGCTGCATAATTTTAAAAAAGACGGAGACTATACATGGCCATTACTTTTTCCAATGGTTAAAAGTGCAAAACGTGCCATGGATGCCGTTCAGGAATTCACGAAGCAAAAACTGAATCAGGCTATCACCCGTTTTGTGGTATCCGGTGCTTCAAAACGTGGCTGGACCACCTGGCTTACCGGGGCCAGCGATAGCCGTGTATCGGCCATAGCCCCAATGGTAATTGATATGCTGAACATGCCTGTAAGCATGAACTACCAGGTGAAGGTGTGGAATGATTATAGTATCCAGATAGAAGATTACGTTAAGCTTGGTATCGTTCAAAACATGGGGACGGAAAGTGGCGCTGCCATCACCACCATGATAGACCCCTATTCCTACAGGAAAAAACTGACGATGCCCAAAATGATCTTTATGGGCACAAACGATGAATACTGGCCCATCGATAATATCAAGAACTACTATGATAGTATTCCCGGTCAGAATCTGTTACATTATATACCCAATGTTGGGCATGGTATGGGCGACAAGAAAGAGGCCATGACAAACCTGAGTGCATTTTTCGGGATGACACTTACAAAAAGTATTTACCCGGTATGTACGTGGAAAACCACAGAGAAGAGAAAAGGCGTGAAACTTTCTGTTAATGCAACTGCAGATAAACTTACGGATGTGATCATCTGGTCGACAGACTCAAAGGACATGGACTTTCGTAATGATAAGTGGGAATCGAAGAGCCTTGGCATAAAAAATAAGTCTAAAGTTATAGCAATACAGGCGTTTCCTGCAACTGGTTACCGTGCTTTTTATCTGAACTTAAAATACAAAAACGATAATGGTGCTGAGTATACAGAGAGTACCAGGGTATTTATGACAGATAATAAAAAAATACTTTAGTCAAACCAAATTGTAATGATATTTTATAAAAAATACATCCTCGTTTTGGGGATTACCTGTTTTGTTTCACAAGTGCAGGCACAGACAGCGGTATCAAAGCCTGAAACTAAAAGTGAAGCTTCGAAAGAAACCCCACTACCCTTGTATCGTCGGCTACTGAATATATCTTATAGCCAGGACGATAAGGAGAATATTCTGGATGCATATATACCCACCAAATATGATAATGCCAGAGTAATTGTTTACCTGCACGGCAGTGGATGGACTGGTGGAGATAAAGATGAATTTCCGGAAATGTTAATTGATGAGCTGGTTGGAAAGCGTAAATACATCGTTGTGTCAGCTAATTACCGGTTGATCAAAGATGGAAAGAACAGGTTCCCTGCCCAGATGGAAGATGTAAGCAAGATATTTTCCTTTTTATCTGCCAATGCAGCTAAATATCGTTTTAACGGAAATGAGTTTGCTTTAATGGGAGGAAGTGCAGGCGGTCATTTGGCAATGTTATATGCCTATGGGTATGATTCCGCTAAACAGGTTAAAACGGTTGTTGATTTTTGGGGGCCAACAGACCTGGCTGATAAAGCGGTACGGGAAGAGAACAAGGATGCGGATGCTAAAGTGATTAATTTATTGGGAGAGTCTGATCCAAAAGCACAGATATGCCTTGATGCAAGCCCTTATTATCGGGTTACAAAAGAAACCGGCGTTCCTACTATTCTATTTCATGGTGGTCAGGATCCGCTAGTAGCTGTTAGCCAGGCCGATAAAATGTATAAGAAGCTGTTATCGCTGAATATACCGGCACAATATGAATACTATCCAAATGAAAAACATGGTATGCGTGGTGCAGCCGGAGTTGATGTGTTTGTTAAAACATTAGCGTGGCTGAATAAATATTTTCCGGCTTTTTATTAATAGAATATATGAAAAAAATTGGAATTGTTTTGGGTATTACCTTGCTGAGCATGTTTCTGATTTTCTTCTTTAGTACTTCTTATGTTGAAAGAATTTCCTTTTATCACGAGGATTATTATCAAAAAACCACAGCACGAATCGATAGCGTTAAATCAGCAATGGTAAGAGAGAACGATTCCTTGCAAGCTGGTTTTGCAAAGGTAAGTATCACACCGGGGCTGCAAAATTTTGAAGATAATCTTTCGGAAGGGAAATTTATTCAGGTTCCACTTGCTGGTTTTGGCGCACGTAAAGGGAAAGCTGCCACAGGTGTTCACGATAGTATTTTTGTTAAAGCAGTTGCCTTAAAGGTAAATAATCAAACGCTGGCCATAGTATGTGCTGATTTGTTAATTATGCCTCCAAATATTATAGATTCAGTTACCGCCATATTATCTAAAGAGGGTATTCAGCGCGGGCAGTTATTTTTTTCTGCAACCCATACTCATTCAAGTCTTGGCGGTTGGGGTAGTGGCTTTATTGGTGAACAGTTTGCAGGAAAAGAAAGTAAAAATATTGAAAAATGGCTTGTAAAACAAATCAAGAAGGCTGTTACCTCAGCAATTGCAGATTTAAGTCCTGCCCGCATTGGATCCGGAAGTTTTGATGCTGCTTCATACACAAGGAATCGGCTTATTGGTGATTTAGGTACAAAAAATGATGAATTCAATTACATTGTAGTTGAACAAATCGGACGAAAAAAAGCAATAATTGGCTCATTTTCAGCTCATGCAACAACAATTGGAGCAGATAATATGGAGTTTAGCGCCGATTATCCGGGTTATTGGGCACGGAAAATTGAGAAAACATCGGCTGATTATGCACTGTTTGCTGCCGGCTCAGTTGGAAGTCAGAGCCCGGTCGGGAAAGGAAACGGATTTGACAAATCAAAATTTATTGGGGAATCCCTGGCGGATAGCGTGAATATGCACCTGGCCCGTGTGGTTTTAGATGACAAAGTAACTTTGTCTGCTATCTCTTTAAAAGTGCAATTACCAGAATACCATATCCGGTTAACAACAAAAATCAACCTTTCAACCTATCTAAGTAAAAAATTGATGCCGCTGCCTGAAAGTGTTTATCTGCAAGCTTTAAGAATCGGGAACCTGGTATGGTTTACTACTCCATGTGATTTTAGTGGCGAATACGCTCTTCAAATAAAAAATGCTCTGGCAGCAAAAGGTTTTAAAGCGAACGTCACCAGTTTCAATGGTAGTTATGTTGGCTATATTATTCCAGGCCGGTATTTTTATCTCGATGAATACGAATCGAAACTAATGGGTTGGTTTGGCCCCAACATGGGTGATTATACCATGGATCTAATCCGAAAGATTTCAGATATCATAACTCAAACTGAAAAAATTCAATAAGCACTTGAAATGGTTAAAAAAATATTAAAATACCTGTTTTTTTCTATTTCAGGATTTATCCTGGTCGCACTTTTAGTATTATTTGCTCCCGCAATTTGGTATCGTTGGGTCACCTATCCCCGTTTTGAAAAGCAGGTGAATGAGTTTCAGAAACTACGAAAGGAGCCAGCCGCCCTGACAAAACTTAATACTTATCGTGGAATCCTTCATGCGCATAGTTATTGGTCACACGACAGTGAAGGAACTTTATATGACATTATTCCGGCAGCAAAATACGCCGGTATTGACTTTATATTCCTGACTGATCATCCACGCGGCAATATCGATACGCTTCCACGCGGATACAAGGGATATTACGAGGGGGTTTTGATCGAACCGGGCAGCGAGAAACAGGGACTTCTCACCTGGCCATTAAATTCTACGATCATTGATTGGAATATTGATAAAGATATTGTTGTAAAAAATATTGTTTCCAGGGGTGGAATAATCTTTTATGCACATTCCGAAGAGCCGCATAATTGGGCTAATCAATATTATCAGGGTATGGAAATATACAATATTCATACGGATACCAAAGACGAATCGCTGTTTCCACATATTATTAACTTTGTGGTTAATGGTAACAAATATCGTCATTGGGCCTTACGTGAAATGTTTGATGAACAAACTTCCATTCTGGCTCTTTGGGATTCATTGAATATTAAAAGAAAAACCGTAGGATTTTCTGCTGTCGATGCACATGAAAACCAGAACATCCGGGCAAGATATTTAAAAGATGGTCGGATTGAATGGCTTGGCACTAATGCCAACGTCATCGATACCATGGAGGTGAAGTTCTGGAACAAGTGGCTTTTTCAAAAACCCGATGAAAACGGCTGGGTTTTCAAATGGATGATCGATAGTTATAGGACTAGTTTCAATCATATCACCAACTATTTACTTGCAGACACTTTATCGACAACATCACTGGCTGATCACCTGAAAAAGGGACACCTATATACTGCATTTAAAAGCCTTGGCGATGCCAGGGGATTCATGTATTATTCTATGAATGATAGAGATAGTATAAGTGGTATTCTCGGCGATTCAATTAAAATAGATCAGGTAAAGACACTTAATGTAGTTTCTCCCCTGCCCGGTCAGTTCAAGTTGATACATGATGGTAAGACTGTCCATGTTTCTTCAGATGAAAATTATCAATACTCTTGGTCAGAACCTATACAAAAGGGGGCCTACCGGATCGAAATGCATATAAAATTGAAAGGAGAATTTATCCCCTGGCTTTATTCAAATCCAATATATGTCTATTAATTTTTATTCAAGAAATCAATCATGTTATGAAGATTAAATTACTCACATTAGTATTCTTTCTTTTAATTCCGGGGTTTAACCTCAACGCACAAACGTTTAAAGCAGGCTCTGCCTTAAGGGTTATTACTCCAGAAAAATTGATACCCATTTCCGGCGGAATAGGAACACCGGAAATGCCGACAGGTAAAAAAGGCGATCTTTTTGTTCGTGCCATTGTGCTGGAAAAAGGTGCGACAAGAGTAGCCATTGTAAGTGTCGATAATCTTGGATGGCCTGCCTATCTTGGCGACCGGTCGCGCAAGTTAATCAAAGGTATTTCTCCCGGGAATGTGCTGATTGGCGCCACACATGCCCATAGCGCCCCCGATGCCTATGGTTTTACGGATGAGAAAGGAAATACAGGGGCCGACCTTAAATACCTCGACTGGTGTGTTACCCAAATAGCTGATGCTGTTAACGAAGCTGTTGCAAAACTGGAACCTGCCTCCCTTAAAACAGCTGTTGGTGAAGCAAAGGGAAAAATTGCCTATAATTATTATGCAGAGAAATTATATGATCCACGTTGCGGTATTATTCAGGCAATCGCAATTTCAGGCAAAAATAGAGGGAAACCAATTGCTACCCTTGTCAATTACGCTATTCATCCTGAAATTCTTGGTACCGCCCGTAAATTAATCAGCCCCGATTTATGCGGTCCGCTTTATGACAGGATTGAATCAAAAGTCGGCGGAATGGCAATTTTCATGAATAGTGCGCAGGGTGGAATGATTACCGCCGACAATAGACGGGAGAATGGTACGCAGGCCAACGACTGGGATGAGTGTATCCGAATTGGTAACCTGCTGGCTGATGAAGCTTTACGGATTGTTGAGCCAGCGCCTGTACAGGAAAATCCCGATATTTATTGTGCTTCAAGAGAGATCAGGTTTCCTATCGATTCAGAACTAATGCGTTATGTATTCAAGCATTCACCTTTGGCAGCTAAAAACGGTAATAATGATGATTTCTATACTGTATCAACACGCCTGAACCTTCTGAATATTGGTAAAGCCCAGGTTATAACAATTCCCGGAGAAGCATTGCCCAATATCGGTTTCTATGTGAAAAGGAACATGAAGAGCGAGCAATCCTTTCTTTTCGGCCTTACAAATGATGCATTTGGTTATATATTGACCAGGGAAGATTTTGGCAGTTTTGAGCGTTATAATTACATCAGCCGTACATCGCTTGGCGAAAAGACCGGCAATATTTATGTGGAAGAGGCTTTAAAGTTTATCAATGAAAGCCCTGCTCCTGTGAAGTAATGTCACATGTAATAAGTTTGTTCCGGGAAGCGGCATAATAAAATTAGTTTTTAAAACTTTCCTGAAAAAAATAAACAGGAAAATCACTTTAACTGTACTTAATATTTCTTTAGGTTATTAAAATAGTCTTATGAGAATAAATATAAGTCTTTTATCATTATCCCTTTTAGTTATACTAACAGGATGTTCCCTTAATGAAAGGGACAACAAGAATCAAGCTTTTGCACAGGTTGATTCATTGACCATCGAAAATATTTTCCCACTCCAATCGCAACATTGCCACGGATCATCTATAGTCGAGCTTCCCAATAAAGATATGCTTGTTGCCTGGTTTCAGGGTAGCGGAGAACGTACTGCCGATGATGTGGTCATCAAGGGATCACGTTACAATCACAAAACACGCCAGTGGGGAGAACCATTCATTCTGGCAGATGTCCCTGATTTTCCTGATATAAACCCAGTTCTTTTTATCGATGGCAAATCAAGACTTTGGCTGGTTTGGTATACGGTTATGGCCTACAAGTGGGAATCTTCTGTCCTGAAATACCGGATAAGTGATAATTATATGCAAGATTCAGGCACCCCGGAATGGAGCTGGCAGGATATGATCCACATTAAACCTGATGGACACTCTCCTGATGGTATTGGAAAAAACGATCAGTATGTTAAAACACTCATAAGAAAATATGACGACTATTACCAACATCTGGTGTCATCCGGCTATTTTAAAAATAAGGATGCCGGAGTAATAACAAAAGAAATGTGGGACAATGCTCGTAACCACTCTCTCGATAATGCCAGGGGAGTTAACCTTATGAGTAATGGTACAGACATTAATGATAAGGGTGAAAAAATAAAAACTCAACTGGGCTATCCACTAATGCGGAGAATAGGCTGGCAAAGCCGTAATAAGCCTCTTATCATCGGAAACCGGATGTTATTACCGCTTTATTCTGACGGGTTTGATTTTTCCATGATTGCGATTTCCGACAATTGGGGGAAAACATGGCAGTTCAGTGAACCAATAATTGGTGCCGGTGCTGTTCAACCTGCCCTTGCTTTGGGCAAAGATAGTTCCATTGTTGCCTTAATGCGCGACAATGGCCCCCCTCCGCAGCGATTAATGAAAAGCATTTCACAAGACCGTGGCAAAACATGGAGTATTGTGGAAGACTCGGATATTCCCAATCCGGGAACCGCCGCTGATGTTATCGTTCTAAAAAGCGGTAACTGGATTATTGTCCATAATGATATTGATGAGGGAAGGCATCGCCTTTCCATCTGGCTTTCAAAAGATGAAGGAAAGACATGGACACACAGGAAAATACTGATTAACGGGCGGCCTGGAAGTGCAATTAGAGGTCACTACCCGGCTATTATACAGGGATCTGACGAGACAATACATATCTCATTTACAAATCAGATTGCTGGTATTGAAGGTCAGCCTGAAGTAAAAAATATTGCTCATGCAAGCTTCTCTGAAAAGTGGCTCATTGAGTAAGCAGATAAAGATTTATTTCCCGGCTTTTTAAATAAAAAAAATATGTGTTTACAAAAAACTATCGTAGCTGCCTTTCTTTCCTGTTTAGCGTTTGTTGCCATGGGGCAGCAAACAACAGCGCCACTTCCAGTATCAAAGAACGGTTTTGTGGTAATTGCTCATCGGGGTAGTCACCTGGTTAAACCAGAAAATACATTGCCAGCAATTGAGGAGGCTATTAAGGCAGGTGCTGATTATGTAGAGATTGACCTGCGGACCACTAAAGGTGGTCACCTTGTCTTGTGTCATGATGAGACAGTAGACCGCACCACAAATGGTAAGGGACGTGTTCAAGATCTAACCTGGGAAGAGGTTTCTAAACTCGCAGTTGCGAGTAAGGACGGGAAAGAATACCGCATTCCCGAATTTAGGGAAGTATTAAAAATTTGTAAGGATCGGATTAATATCTACCTGGATTTTAAAGAAGCAGATGTAGCGGAAACCTACCGGCAGATAAAGGATGAAGGAATGGAAAAACAGGTAGTGGTTTACCTGAACAAAGTAGAGCAATATACTGCCTGGAGAAAAAATGTCCCAGCTATGCCACTCATGGCCAGCCTGCCCGAATCGGTACGGACCAGGGAAGATCTAACGATGTTGCTCGACAAAATGCAGCTGGAGGTACTGGACAATGTGAAGGATACTGCTATGTTAACGGTTGCCCGTGAAAATGGTATCAACGTTTGGCTGGATGTACAGGGCCGAGATGAAAACCCAGCAAAATGGAGCGAGGCCATGCGTAAGGGCATACAAGGCGTACAAACAGATCACCCGGAAGCGTTGGTCAAATATCTTGAACAAAACAACCTGCGTAATGGGGCCACGGTATCAAAAGTTCGCGCTCAGGTTAAGGCCATTCCCACTTATCGTACCCTTTTGGATGTTCCATATAGTTTAGCGAGTTCTGAAAATGTGATGGATGTTTACTTTCCGCAGATATACGATAGTGCTAAAGTTATTTTATATATACATGGAGGAGGCTGGACTTCTGGCGATAAAGGAGAATTCCCTAAAACCCTTATTGAAGAGTTGGTGGGGAAACGAAAATATATACTGGTGTCTATGAATTATCGGCTGATCAAAGACGGTAAGAATAGGTTCCCGGCACAAATGGATGATGTAACAAATGCTATAAAATTTCTGAGCGGGGCAGCTAAAAAATTTCATTTCAATGAAAACGAATTTGCACTGATGGGAGGCAGCGCAGGAGGCCACATGGCCATGTTATATGCGTATGGATATGATGTAAATAAACAGGTAAAAACGGTTATTGATCTTTGGGGACCTACGGATTTAACTGATAAATCTGTCAGAACACCTAACTCAGATGCCGACCGTATTTCAACAAATTTATTAGGAGATGCTAATGCTCAGGCAAAGATCAGTTTTGAAGCAAGCCCTTATTACCGGGTCACTAAAGAGTCAGCTGTACCTACTATTTTCTTTCATGGAGAGGCCGATCCGCTGGTACATGTATCCCAGGCAGAAAAAATGTATAAAAAATTAGTATCTCTTAATGTGCCGGCACAATATGAGGTATATCCCGGAGAAAAACACGGCATTGGAGGAGCGATACGGTTGGATGTATATACTAAAACAATTGCATGGATAGAAAAATATTTTCCCGCAAAATAATCCTGTAACATAGTCTGAACCAATATAGCTGATCATTATTAAAAGCGCATAAAAATGAAAAAATTTTGTTCCATACTATTATTATTGTCATTTCTTGGTTTTGCATATCATAGTTCAGCTGCTGCTGATCCGGATATTCCTTTTAAACAAGCTGTATCGGTGAAATATAAAATTCCCGCGATACTGAAAGGAGCCGAATTAAAAAAGCTGGTTATTGACTATAATGATGTTGTTTATGTACTTAGCGATAAAGGGCTATATAGGGTAAACAACCAGGAACTGGTTAAGGATCTTCGTTATACGCCCTTGTCAGGAAAAAATCCACTCGATGTTGCTGTTCAGGATGGCGCCGGTCATTTATATTATTTGTATGAAGATAAAGTGCTGACCAACGGTTATGCCGGTGTTCCTTATACTATCCTTCCCAAAGGCAAATACAATAAGTTTGCAGTTGCAGCAGATGGTTCAATGCTGTTAGCAGGTGATCAGTCAATTGGATTCATCAGAGAAAATAAGTTGTCTGAGATCGCACTGCCACAAAATGAACAGATACGGAATGTTTATATACATGATGGCATTTTTTATGCTTTGAGCAATCAGGTATTGTACCGGCTTACAGGAGATCATTTGTTGACATTATATAAAAGCAATGACATCAAAACAGTCGCTTTCCATAAAAATGAAATCATTGTTGGAACCGCAAACGGATATTATGGCATTCATAATACCAGTGGTAATCTCACATTTTCTTTACAGAATAAAGTGCCTGTACCAAACATCAATTCTTTGATGGTTGCAGGTGGTAATCTATGGGCAGGTACGGACGGCGGCGCTTTTATGAAGGAAGCGGCAGGTACATACCGGTATTATGCATCTAAAAGATGGTTAAATGACGACCATGTAACTGCCCTGGCAGCAGATAGTAAAGGAAATATGTATTGTCTTACGTTAACAGGGCTAAATAAAATCGGATTTCTGACACAAACCTTATCTCAAAAAACCGCCTATTATCAGGATAAAATCAGGCAGCGTCATATTCGTTATGGTCTTATTTCAGAAGTGTTTTTTGAAAAGCCGGGCGATATTGAAGCTGCAGAGATGAAGGATACGGATAATGATGGATTATGGACCTCCTTTTATCTCGGGAGCCAGGCTTTCCGCTATGCGGTAACCAAAGAAAAAAATGCTAAACGCTATGCCTGGGAATCTTTTGAAGCATTTGAACGATTACTCTCCGTTAATCCTTTAAAAGGATTCCCTTCAAGAACATTTGAACGTACAGAGTTTCGAAATTCAGATCCGGAAGCATGGAGAAAGTCGCAGGATCCGGAATGGGAATGGAAAGGCACAACCAGCAGTGATGAGTTTGTAGGGCATATTTTTGTCGCTGCCCTTATGAGCCAATTTGTTGCTGAAACAGACGGAGAGAAAAAAAGGGTGGCAGATTTTGTCGATAAGATCCTCACCCATATCATTGAGAACAACTATTATTTTGTTGATGCGGATGGCAAACCGACCCGTTGGGGAAGGTGGAATCCGGAATACATTAACGGGTATCCGGAATCTATCATCGACAGGAAACTGGGTAGTACAACTATTATTGCAGGACTGCAATTGGGGTATGCGTTAACAGGGAAAACGTTATATAAAACGGAGGCCTTCCGGCTGATGAATCAGCATGCTTATCTAAAAAATATTTTAATTAATTTTAATAAAATACAGGTAACACCTGGTTACACGCATATGGGGGCTACGATGGGCGATAGTTGGAATCACTCGGACGATGAAATGGCTTTCCTTACTTACTGGGTGCTTTACCATTATGCTTTAAATGATACCCTGAAAAAACAGTTTGCAGGCGCTATCAGAGATCATTGGACGATAGAATTACCAGAACGGAATGCTTTATGGAACCTTATTGTCAAAGGAACTGCGGATGTTTATGATAAGGAATCTACTTTATGGTATTTGCATGAATTTCCGATGGATCTGATTAGCTGGACCATTAAAAACTCGCATCGGAAAGATCTTGTTTTTCTTCCCAGGAATCTACGTGAGCAACATACTAAAAAATTACTTCCTTCGGGAGAGCAGCCTATGCACCGGCATAATGCCAATCCTTTTGACCTTGATGGAGGTGATGGCGGACACTCCGAGCTTGCCGGCGATGAGTATCTCCTGCCTTATTGGATGGCCCGGTACCTAAATGTGATAAAATAACCTGTTCCTGAACATGACTACAAAGCTTTTTATATTGATTTAAAGAATAAGAATCCTAATGGCGGATTATATACCGTTCTTTAGTATCTGTACAAAAACTCTCAAGATTAAGTAAAACTTAAGAAAATAAACATGAATTATAAAACAGTATTCCCCGTAATCCTTTTCGCTTTTTCATTAAACTCCTATTCACAGAGCCTGTCAGTAAAGTTAGGGTATAATGCAAACGATCGCATTTTAATTATCAATAATGACGATGCCGGAATGAGCCATTCTTCAAACACAGGCACATTTGAAGGTTTTGAAAAAGGAGTAATCACTTCGTCAACCATCATGGTGCCCTGCCCCTGGTTTTCCGAAATCGCTGAATATGCCAAAGCGAACCCAAACAGAGATTTCGGAATACATTTAACTTTAACATCCGAATGGAAATATTATAGATGGACAGGAATTGCCCCTAAAGAAAGCGTAAAAGGATTATATGACCCAAATGGTTATTTATGGAGGAGCGTAGAAGACGTTTATAAACATGCTACCCCTAAAGAAGCACTTATAGAAGGCCGGGCTCAAATTCAAAGGGCTTTGGATGCTGGAATTAAGATTACTCATATTGACTCTCATATGGGTACTTATCAATTAAATCCGGAGTATATGAAAATTTATTTTCAATTAGCCAGCGAATTCAACCTTCCACTACGTATGGCATCTCAAAAAACCATGGAGAAATTTGGTTTTGGGAATTTGAGAAAAGAATATGCTGAAAAAGGCCTGGTATTTACCGATTATTTCATCTATGATGAACTTCAGAATTACAAGGAGGTAAAATCATTTTGGACGGATATTATCAAGAACTTAAAACCGGGTGTAACTGAGCTATATATTCATGCTTCAACGATGAGTGATGAGCTAAAATCTATTACTTATAGTTCAAAAACCAGAGCCGAAGAAGCACAACTTTTTACTGATGATAAGGAATTTAAGGAGCTGTTAGAAAAGGAAAACATTAAGCTCATCAGTTACAGGCCCTTACTTAATTTACAAAGAAAAACTCCTCTAACTAATTAAATTATGGAATCATCAGTACTCACTGCTTTATTAATGCCAATAGCCTTGGGAGTTATTATGTTAGGTCTGGGTTTATCCCTGCAAATTGCTGATTTTAAAAGAGTTGTGTTATATCCAAAAGCAGTGGTTGTGGGTTTATGTTGTCAGTTAATCCTGCTTCCAGCCATTTGTTTTGGATTAACTCTGTCTTTTGGTTTAACACCCGAATTGGCAGTTGGCTTAATGCTGCTTGCAGCTTCTCCGGGCGGGCCTACCGCAAACCTATATAGTCATCTTTTTAATGGGGACGTAGCATTAAACATTACTTTAACAGCAGTTAACAGTGTATTAGCACTTTTTACTCTTCCGTTAATCGTAAATATGTCTATTCACTATTTTATGAAATCAGGGCAAATTGTTCCGATGGAATTTCAAAAAGTATTAGAAATCTTTCTTATAGTCTTAATTCCGGTTTCTATTGGAATGTTCATGAAATCAAGATTACCTCATATTACCAATAAAATCGAAAAAACGGTTAAGATTCTATCTGCCATATTTTTGGTTTTAATTATTGTGGCAGTTATTCTAAAAGAGAAAGAAAATATAGGTTCCTATTTTAAACAGGCTGGTTTATCTTCTCTGACATTTAATATTATAAGTTTGGTTCTTGCATTCTCATTAGCCAAATTATTTAAAATAGAACATCGGCAATCTATCGCTATCGCTATGGAAGCAGGCATTCATAATGGGACATTAGCTATTTATATTGCTCTCTCAATTATTGGGAATAGCATAATCAGCATTCCAGCAGTAATTTATAGTATTATAATGTTTTTCACAGCTGCCATCTTTGGATTCATTATTAATTCCTCTAAGAATGCATCCACCCCTGGTTCATTTAGGGTTTGGTGAAAAACTCTTAGCTTAAGATAGTATTGGTGTATTGCCTGGATATGTTTGGTGCAGTTCGGGGCTTTTTTGCTCGAATTTCAATCAAGCCCCCTGATCCGCTGGGAACTTCGCATGAGACGTAACACGTAGAACATAGCACGTAAAACGCAGAACGTATAATTTTTTCCTGCTTCTTTTCCAGCGACTTAGAATACAAACAAAAATTAAAAGCCGTTATATCTTGCAGGGGAAAGTGAATAGTGTTACCTTTGCAACCCGCAACGAAGGAG
>NZ_JBKJUM010000080.1:0-5252 GCF_046590655.1 Daejeonella sp. | reverse complement strand
TTGATTCACGATGTTGAAAATAGCAGGCTCGCTTCTTCCCTGTATGTTCATATCCATATCCGGGATGGGCTGTCCCCTTCTGTCAAGTGTTTGCACTGTCCAGATAAATTGTTTGTTTGCGGTAGAATCCAGCATAGGCAGATTAGGCCGCCAGATAAATTGCGTACTTCCTTTTATGGAGGTTTCGTTCAATAACGGCCGATTACCCCGGAATGCCTGCATAGGTGTCTGGCCAGGAAGGATTTCAAACACCTGTACCCGGTATTGGGGAAGGTCAGGAGAGCCTGGAATAATAGCAGTCCAGCGGAATATAATAATATTTTGAGCCACACGGGCGTCAAGACTGCTTCCGCTGGCGGGCTGCATTAAAACAGGCAGCTGATAGGAAGTAATAAAAAATGGGCGGGTTTGTCTTGCCCGGACGATATCTCCCGCGGTATTCAGAATCTCAACCCTCAATTGATACTGTCCTGCAGGTAAACGCCCGGTATGTTGAAGGGTATTCTGTAAATTTCCCTGCAATGCTAAATTTTGGAGTTGGAGTGCATCAGCTATGGTGAACTGGTTTACGCCCGCTCTTAAGGTGTAGATTCTGGCAGCATTACTATTGGATGCCCCGATAACGCTCCCTCTCTCATCAAGTAAGGATGTTCTTAATTTTACGGAAGGATCGTTCAAAGCCGGCCCCGGCATATAGGAAATGATCATTTGTCCGTTCACCGGATTCACCCAATCAGATAACCAGGGCTGTGGCCGGTTATTTAAAGCGAGGTTAAGGCTTATCTGAGCCCCGGCCGGCTTAATAAACAGAACAATTACAAAGGATAATAGTAAAAGGTATTTCATCTTTTTTTGGAGTTATACGTTGTACGTTTTACGTTTAATTTGGGTTAATGTCATAATTAGCTTTTCACCTCCAACTTCATGTCTCTGTCCTCCGACTTCCCGATTCTGGCGCAGGCCGGAATCTCCTCTAATCACCCCACACGCTATGTCATTCCAGCGAAAGCTACCTGCCTGTCCGGTAGGCAGGGAACCTCATTAGTTTACTTTGCACCAATGACCCCTCAGTCAGCCGAAGGGGCTGACAGCTCCCCATTAAGGAAGGGGAGCAGGATACAGTTACTAATAGATGATATAATTTCATTATTAGACAAGATTGAATAAGAATATTTCTGTTAGCATATTTTGTAATGGATTCGGTTTTAGGCCGCTTTGCTGTCCCCCGCTGGCGGGGGTTAAGGGGGTGGATTCCACTTCTTCTAAAATTTGTATTGTAAACCCGTTCTCAATGTACTTTCTAAATATTCCGGGCTACCCGGATAAGCCGGGGTAAAGGAACTTCCGGGCAATTCAGTCCCATAATGATATAAATTGGCGGTCATAGAAAATTGCCAGGTTAACTTTTTATAAACATCCCAGTCAAAACCGCTCGTAGCCAACAGGTTTTTACTGGCGGTGAACGGATCCACAGTGCTCAGACTGTATTGCAGCTGTCCTTTCACATTAATTTTGGGGGCAGGCTTCCAGTTCATTCCAGTGGTAGCGCTGAGCAAGTTTAATTTAAGTGAAGGGGCCGTGTTACGGAACCACATCAGGCTAAAATCCGGACTGATTTTTTTGTTAAAAAATGTGGGAACATAAAGAATTAATACGGTCTGTGTATTGTTTTGAGTGGTTGACGCAGGTATAATTGTGGTTTCATCATATTTGCTCCAGGTGTAAGTGCCGCTTACCAACTGGCTCATTTTACTGTTATTCCAGGTGTAAGCAGGATTAATGCTGATCTCATCGCTGACACTCCGATATCCCGAAAGGCCGGGCGAATTGAAGCCAAAATTATTAAAGCTCGTATTCAGGCTGAAACGTTCATTAAACTGCGTAAATACATTCACATTGGCGATGATCTGTTTCGTAAGGCTGGGGCCGGCAATACGGCTCAGATTGCCAAAGCGCTGGCCAACGCTGGCCACCACGTTCATCTTTTTTTTCCATACATTAAAGCGGGTATTAGCCAGGTATTCCATCCGGTCGTTGTTCATAAAAGGATAGCCAGCAGTATAATACCCTGCACCGTAATAATTGAATTTGGCGCCCGCTTCCCAATCTTTCCCCTTTTTAATTATACCCGTCATTACTGCATTATCCTTCCCGGTGGAGGTGTGAGAGCTGAGAAATGGTTTAAAATCATTTACCGGGCTGGCAGACAAGGGGGTATTTAAATTCCGGGTAAAAAAACTTTGACCAATCTCGATATGGTAATTCCAGCCCTTTTCCGAACTGACTTTGGCTAAAAAGCTGACCACCATGTTTTCCTGCGGATCGAGGGGAGATATTGGAGCCGATGTAACTGAACTTCGTTTATCTATTGATTTTACAAAATTGAATCCGGCAAAGTATTTCCCTTCCTTTTCAAGTCCCAGCTGGGCCATCCATTGGTTACGCTGGTAGGCGCCAATTACTCCGGGAGAAGCAGGTATAATCGTGGGAGCCAAATAGTTTACAGGCCTTTGCGATACCCCATTAAACAACTTAATGCGGAATTTTCCCGGCGCCAGGTTCACACCATAACCAAATACACCCAGGTCGCCTGTGCTCAACTCACTGTACTGTAGGTTTTGCGTGCCCAACAGGAGCTCTGTAGTTCCAATTTTTGGGCTGATACCAAAATTATTTACAGGATTTGTCAGAAACTGCCAGATACTTTGCGGCCCCGCGGTTGCCGCTGTAATGAAATTATTTTGCGTGGGGCTAAAGTTGAAATTGAAAGGAACTGTCAATTTGCCAACAGTAAGCGTGGGATTCAAGGAATACCTGAAGAGGTTCCAGGGACGGCGGGCCTGATAAAAATCAGGTACTGCCGGACTTGGCGCTTTATTAAGCCCATAACCCTCATACCACATACCCATCTCACCGCCAATAGTAAAGGGCTTTTTCTTTTTCTCCTGCGCGTTTGCCTGTGATGACAGAAATAAAACCAGTAGCACAGTTAATTTGAAAAGGCGGTTCATGAATTGTTTCTAATCATTTAATAGTTCAATTGCAGTTCATTACTAAAATTTGAAACATTTTTATTAGCGTCTGTTAGTCTTATGGTATACATCATTCCCTTCTGACCCGCTGCAGGATCATCAAAAAAGAGTTTCCCTTTTTCGAATTCAATGATTTTATAAGTGGTCCAAAGCGATTTTTCATCAGCTCTTTTATATATTTCTACTTTTAACTGCCGGTTTTTCACCTTTTCATCAACTACAAAAGACAGGGATACTTTCTTTGCCTGGCCGTCATAAGAACCCTGAATTGTGGGTGCCGGAATCCTGTTATTCAATAACGTTTTTATCTGGATACTTCTGGAGATTTTAGATGCTAATCCACCATCATCTCTGGCAATCATGGCATACTCATACTGTCGTCCGCCAGTAATTTTTTTATCGGTGAATTTTATGACGCTGGTATTGGTATTAAAAAAGATCGAATCAAATTTCACTTTGCCGCTTTCTCTGCGCAATAAGATGTTACGGGCTGCATCCTCGCTGCTTGAGTTTACAAAGATGATCACAACGGAAGTGTCGCTAACAGTGAAACCCGTAATCAATGGGCTTACCGGTGGTATGGTGTCTCTTTTTGTCAGCTCAATAATTTTCGACGGGAGGGATTGATTAAAATGGGTATCAAATGCAATTACTTTATAATAGATATTTTTTGTGAGCGTGTTCAGGGTAGTGGAATCATTCAGGGTGAAGGTAGTACGGCCCAGACTGTCTTTGAATGTTTCTGTAACCACAGAAAACTCATGCTCTTTCGAATTTGCTTTCAAAACCTGGTAGCCCATAAAGTCTTTTTCGGTGTTGGGACGAACTTTTATAATGATCTTACCCACAGAGTCTATTTTTGCAGAGGAGATAAAAGGCATAGCCGGTGGAACACTATCAATTAGCGTCACATAAGCTGGGTAAGAGTGGCTGCTGTTGCCCGCGGTGTCAACCGCTTCCACCACATAATAATTGGAACCATCCGGATCAAAGGTTTCATCGATGAACCTCATCGTATTAGCGGGCAGTAATCCTTTTGAAATTAAGCTGTACTTTCCATTTTCCTGCGTACCTCTTTTAATTGTAAATCCTTTCAGATCGCCTGTGCTTTTTGCAGTCATTTCCCAACTAAGTTCAACCTGCTTAGGTTTTATATGGATCGCTGTTTTTAAGAAAGGTGCAGGCGGAGGGGTTTTGTCCCTCGGAATTGCTATAAATTCCGACAGTACCAATTCATCGGCAAATGGCGTAGAAACCAATATCCTATAGTAGTATTTCTTGTAGTTGGTCAATCCGGTATCACCGTAAGCAAAGTCTGACTTTCCGGTGAATCCTGTCGGTTTTAGGTTAAGTTCAGGGGTTTTTATAATTTTTATGTATGAAGCTCCATTATTGTCAGATCGTTCAGCGGTAAATGCATAATATTCCGAAGATTCAGGAAAAGAAAAGGCGATTGCTCCATCTCCTTCACTGACTTTTACCGCCTTATTATTGCTCAGGTATTTCTCATTAAAATTTTCAGATCTTACTTTTACATAAGCTGTTTCGTTTGCAGCGTTTACAAGTGGCTGGTTGAGCCGAACACGATAAACATAGGTTTGGCCAGGGGTTACCGATGCATCTGATACTCTTACAGCCAAGCCTTCAGCAGCTACCCTGCTTCTGTTGGCAGCTATTAAGGCAAATCCAAAACGCATATCGGAATTGTCTTTTTGATCTTTAAACGATTTCAGTCCCTCTTTCATCACATCCCCATCTTGTGAAGTGCCATCAGGATCGGAAAATACCATGGCGAGGCCCGCTATTTTAGCAGCACTGGTATCTTTTAATTTTTCTTCGACTAATGCCTTTTCCCACTGCTCTTCGTTCCAGCGTTTAAAAGGTGACCCGGCAATGGGTGTAAAGCTTAATTTGTCACTGGCAATACCATTAACAAAATTTGCCCGTTCAACTATGTACCCAACTTTATTTGCCTGGCTGAACAATATTGGATTGGCTGGAGCATAGCGCAAAACAATGCGATCTGAATAGCTTCTGGCACTTATGGCAAGGGTCACTTTAATTGGGGTTCCGGACTGCTGCGCAAAACAGAGAGCAGTGATCATTGTCTGGAGCAGGATTGAAAATAGCTTTTTCATATACCTTTTATATCTATAGTTTTATGGCAGTTTTTGCAATCTGGGTCGCTGGACCGACAGTTCCTCCCGCATCTGAATTGGT
>NZ_JBKJUM010000028.1:0-19744 GCF_046590655.1 Daejeonella sp. | reverse complement strand
CTATTAAAAAGCAAACCCGAGTTGAGAGAAAAACTTTGGGAGGTTGCTACCACGCTTCAAAAAGGTTTAAAGGAAAGAGGATTCAATATAGGCGTTACAGATACGATGGTTACTCCTGTTTTTCTTGAAGGGGAATTAGCAGAGGCAACTGCAATTACAATGGATCTGAGAGAAAATTATGGGATATTCTGTTCGATAGTAGTATATCCTGTTATTCCGAAAGGTTTAATCATGCTACGACTAATCCCGACAGCTTTACATACTATTGAAGACGTAAATCGTACTTTGGATGCATATAGTGAACTAGCGGTCAAGCTTGAGAGAGGCCACTATAAGGAAAAAAATCTGGCAAAGGTTTAAATATTGCTGCTTAAAAAAAGTGCCCTTAATGCTAATTAAGGGCACTTTTTATTTATAGCAATTTGTAAATAGCTGAAATAAAACTATTTAGCCTAGCAAATAGTAATTTTATTGTGGATAAATTCGATAAATGTGGAAAAATACGCTAAAAACGCATGATTATATTTATTTCAAATATTTTTTTTTAGAAAAAAACATTATACATTAGCTAATAGTAATCATACTAACCTCACAACTAAAGTAGTACAAACATGAAAAAATTCCAAGAAGCAAAAAGTTTATTCGAATCAC
This sequence comes from Daejeonella sp., assembly GCF_046590655.1. GTDB lineage: Bacteria > Bacteroidota > Bacteroidia > Sphingobacteriales > Sphingobacteriaceae > Daejeonella. The sequence goes on along the minus strand of NZ_JBKJUM010000028.1, from coordinate 19,093 downwards.
TGGAGGCAGATGCTGACAAATTCTACAACAAGGCTAACAGCGCAGCCGGAACTCGCGTAAGAAAAGGTATGCAAGATCTTAAAAACCTTGCTCAGACTATCCGTCTTGAAGTTCAGGAAACAAAAAACAAAGAAGCGGCAAAAGCTAAGAAAAAATAATTTTCAGAAGAAATTTTAAGCCCGTTCTCATACCTTGAGGCCGGGTTTTTTTATTGAATAAGGTCTAGTTTTTGAAGTTCTTCCTGGAGCAATAGTGTTGTTTCTAAACTAACATTAACAAGGGGCAAACGGAGAGTATCATTGCAGATATTCAATAATTTAAGGGCAGATTTTACGCCGCCAGGATTTCCATCCGTAAAGCACAAATTTGTAAATTCAATTAGGCTATAATGAAGAGGCTGTGCTTCAATAAACTTCCCGTCTAAACACATTCTCACCATGGTTGATAATATTCCTGGCAGCGCATTACCAATAACGGATATTACTCCTACAGCTCCCGTTGATATTAATGGCAACGCTATCGAATCATCTCCTGAAATAAAGAGAAAATCTTCAGGCTTGTCTCTGATTATCAGATTAAATTGGTCAAAACTCCCTGATGCTTCTTTAGTACCGATGATGTTTTTGAAATCATAAGCCAGGCGGAGGGTCGTATCAGCACTAATATTCATGCCTGTACGGCCTGGAACATTATACAACAAAACCGGCAAATCTGAAGCTTCGGCAATTGCCTTATAATGCTGGTAGATGCCTTCCTGGGTAGGTTTGCTGTAATAGGGAGACACAGAAAGAACAGCATCAAAAGCTATGCTATCGAATTTTTTGAGATCACGGACGACTTCGGCGGTATTATTGCCCCCTATGCCCGCTACCAGCGGCACTCGTCCCGCTGTATGTTCGGCTGTAGCTTCCCATATTTCTTTTTTCTCCTCGCTGCTCAGAGTTGCAGCTTCGCCAGTAGTCCCCAATGATACGATATACTCAACGCCACCGGATATAATGTAATCAATAACATTTTTAAGGCCGGAATGATCAATTGAGCCGTCTGCATTAAATGGGGTAACCATTGCTACTCCTGTCCCGTGAAATTTGTTCATTCTCTGTTAAATTTTGATCGACGTAATAGTTGCGAATTTAAGTGGATAAGGGGCAATTTTAAAACGAAAGCCAAAATATTTCGGCATTCACTTTTATTATTTCAGCATTTCCAGTAAATCGGAGTCTGAAATCATAGGGATTTTTAACTTTACAGCTCTTTCGAGCTTTGATGGGCCCATGTTATCACCAGCTATCAGATAATTTAACTTTGCTGATATGCTACTTAAAATTTTACCACCGTTTGCTTCTATAATGTCTTTCAGCTCATCGCGGCTGTAGTTTTCGAAGACTCCGGAAATTATAAAAGACATACCTTCAAATTTAGAACTTTGCAACTCAACAACAGTTCCAGAAGATTCAAATTGTAGACCATGACGACGTAACGCCACAATCTGCTCAGTGTGTCGCGGTTCCTTAAAGTATTCTAACAGGCTTGCTGCTATTCTTTCTCCAATCTCTTCTGCGCCGTACAATTCAGTTAAACTTGCATTCATCAGGCTGTCTATATTTTTGAAGTGTGCTGCCAGTTTCTTCGCCACAGTTTCCCCAACAAACCGGATCCCAAGTCCAAAAAGTACTTTTTCAAAAGGCATTTGCTTCGACTTTTCTATACCTTTCAGCATGTTTGTAATAGACTTCTCACCAAATCGATCAAGTTGTTTCAGCTGCTCCTGTTTTTTATAAAGGGTATAAAGGTCACTGATATGTTTTATAAGCCCTTTTCTGTAAAATGCTTCAATAGTTTCTTGTCCCAGGCCTTCGATATTCATTGCCTTGCGGCTGATAAAATGCTGCATTTTACCCACGATCTGCGGCGGACAGGCTTCATCGTTCGGACAATAATGAACGGCTTCTCCTTCTTGGCGGATGAGGGGGCTTCCACATTCTGGGCATAGTTTGGGGTAGATAACTGCCGACGCCCCAACCGAACGTTTTAGAATGTTTACCGAAATTATCTTGGGAATGATTTCTCCGCCCTTCTCAACCAATACGGTATCACCCTCATGAAGATCCAGCCGGATTATCTCATTCGCGTTATGAAGTGTTGCACGCTTAACCGTGGTCCCCGCAAGAAGGACTGGCCTGAGATTCGCGACGGGAGTCACTGCTCCAGTTCGTCCGACCTGATAGGTAACTTTTTCTAAAATCGTTTCAACTTCTTGTGCCTTATATTTGTATGAAATTGCCCAGCGCGGGGATTTGGCAGTGAATCCAAGTTCCTCTTGCTGACTGTAATTATTTACTTTTATAACGATGCCGTCAATCTCATAGCTCAGGCCAAAACGTTTTTCTTCCCACAGGTGTACGTATTTTAAAACTTCATCTATGTTTTTGCAAAGTTTGTTATGTTCACAGATATGAAACCCCCAATTTTTTACAGCTTGAAGGCTTTCCCAATGTGTGCTGTAGAGCCGCTTATTAGTATACACAAAGTATAGAAAGCAATCCAGCGGCCGTTTCGCAACCTCCGCTGAATCCTGCATTTTTAAAGTCCCGGAAGCAAAGTTCCTTGGATTAGCATAAGTAACTTCATTGTTCTCCAGCCTTTCTGCGTTCAAGCGTTCAAACGCGGGTTTATGCATAAAGACCTCACCACGAATCTCGAACATTTCCGGGTACCCGCTTCTTTTGATGGTTTTAGGAATGGTCTGTATGGTTTTCGCATTAGTCGTTACATCATCGCCTTTCGTACCGTCACCACGGGTTACTGCTCTCAGCAATTTGCCATTTTCGTAAGTAAGACTTAGTGATAATCCATCAAACTTTAGTTCACATACATATTCAAAATTATCACCAATCGCTTTGCGCACGCGTTCGTCGAACTCTTTAAGATCCTGTTCATTATATGTATTTCCCAAGGAAAGCATCGGCCACTTGTGCTTTACAGCCTGGAACTCCTTGGTAATATCGCCGCCCACTTTCTGCGTTGGAGAATCTGCATCCTGAAACTGCGGATATTCCCTTTCAAGAGCTGATAACTCCTCTAATTTCTTATCAAACTCAAAGTCTGTAATAATTGAATTTGCCAGTACATAATAGTTATAGTTGTGCCCATTGAGCTCTTTAACAAGGCTTTCTATGCGTTCTTTTATTTTGGAGGGGGACATTTGCTTAGTTAATTTTTTTAGTGGAGAGTTGAGAATGGATAGTTCAGATGGCTACCCAGGATTAGATTTTCTATTCTCCACTCTCAATTCTCAATTAATATTTTGTCTATTTCCTCAAATATCTCCATATACCCACAATGTACCTCATCATGATAAGCCAGTAAGATCGTGCTGAGCTGTAGTATCTGCGTATGATTAAATGGTTCGGGCCAAATCCGCATACAGATCCGGTTGACGGCATACATAATATTTTGCGACTCCCCATAGCTGCCCAAATAACGTGCAGCGAGAAATTGATCAAAAAACCTGAAGAAATGGGCAGTGTCATCCATCATATTTAGTTCCAGAAAATTATTTAGGGCGAATCTGTCGTACTGATGCAAACTAGAATAAAAGTCGTCGGCATCCATGATATTGTCTTTTAGTAAAATACTATCCAGCATAATTTCAAGAGAAATGTGGGCAACGAAAGATGGCCTTACCAGTGAATGTGCCAGCACGGGCGCAATAGCCGTTCGAATAGCATTCGTATGTTTTAGAAAAAAAGCCGAATTGTGGAAGTGACGATCTACAGTTAAATGGCGCTTCCACCCGACTAAAATTGATTTTTCACCGCCATTAGTAAATAGTGCTTCCTTCTTTTGAGGGTGTAAATTCCAGTCTTTTCTTGCGTTTTTCACAAGGTCGGGCAAAACTCCTCCAAGAACCACGTTCGGGTCGGTGTTGTGTCTGTCAAAATAAAAATGGGACAAGAAATTCATAAAATATAATTCCAAAGGGAATATTAATATGCTCAGTTTGATAGAGATGTTCTGCTATAAATTTACGAAAATTTTGCCATGCAGGGGTTTTGACAATTCTGTTATATTTGCAGGCAAACGATATAATTATAATGAATTTTGTAGAAGAATTGCGCTGGCGGGGAATGCTGCACGATATAATGCCTGGTACTGAAGAGGAATTGAATAAAGGTCTGACTTCAGGTTATATAGGCTTTGACCCTACTGCTGATTCTCTACACGTTGGTCATCTTACCCAAATTATGACCCTGATTCATTTCCAACGCGCCGGACATAAGCCGGTCGCTCTGGTAGGAGGCGCAACTGGCATGGTAGGTGATCCCTCAGGGAAATCGGCGGAACGTAACTTGCTTTCTGAAGAAATTCTTAATCATAATGTGAGCTGCCTCGAAGCTCAATTGAGGAAATTTCTTGATTTCGACTGCGGCGCTAAAAGTGCCGAAATGGTTAATAATTACGACTGGTTTAAAAACTTTACGTTTCTTGATTTTATCCGCGATGTGGGCAAACACCTGACGATTAACTATATGATGGCAAAGGATTCGGTAAAGAAACGTCTCGAAGGTGAAACTGGGATGTCATTTACCGAATTTAGTTATCAACTGGTTCAGGGATACGATTTCTACTATCTCTGGAAGGAGAAGAATTGTCTTGTGCAAATGGGAGGTTCCGATCAATGGGGTAACATAGTTACAGGTACGGAGATTATCCGTCGCAAAGATTCAGGTACCGCTTATGCAATTACAACCCAGCTTATTAAAAAGGCAGATGGCACGAAGTTTGGCAAGTCTGAAAGCGGTGCAATATGGTTGGATCCCACTAAAACATCACCATATAAGTTCTACCAGTTCTGGTTAAATACCACAGATGCTGATGCGAAAGGGTGGATTCGTATATTCACATTAAAATCGAAAGAAGAAATCGAAGCGCTGGAACACGATCACAACCAGGCCCCGCATTTGAGGATCCTGCAGAAGGCTCTTGCAGAAGAAATTACCATCCGCAGCCATTCTGAAGAAGCACTTCAGACAGCGTTAAACACTTCTGAGTTCCTTTTCGGAGGCGGGTCATTAGATTTTCTCAATGGATTGAGCAATGATGCAGTACTTGAAGTTTTCGAAGGATTGCCCCAATTCACCGTTTCAAAAAGTGAGTTATCTGAAGGAATCAATGTAACTGATCTTCTTGCAGAAAAGACTTCTGTATTCCCGTCGAAGGGAGAAGCAAGAAAAATGATTTCTGGAGGGGGAGTATTAGTGAATAAGCAGAAGATCGACGACCCTGCGCATTCTTTTTCAGTCATTGATCTAATTAATAATAGATTCCTAGTGGCACAAAAAGGTAAAAAGAATTATTTCCTGATTATTTCGGAATAGTATCGCTTGTAATAAAGAATATTTATCAGGTTCGATAGAATCCCATAGGCTCATCCTGCTATACCATAATTGGGAAATAAATATTAAATTTATATTGATCTAAACGAAATACAATGCCACACGTCAGTCGTCGCGGTTTTCTGCAAACAAGCGCTCTTGCCGCCGTCGGAACTTTACTAACTCCTTCTTTACAAGCTAAAAATTTGGAAATGGTCCTCGATAAAAATTCAATTGGAAAATCCAAATGGGAGCTCGATACACCAGCTTTAGTGGTAGATCTGGATAAAATGGAACAGAATATTAAAACTGTCCATACGCGTTTACAGGGCACTGGTGTGGGAGTCCGTCCTCATGTTAAGACACATAAATGTCCTGCTATAGCGAAAATGCAGATTGATGCAGGGGCAATAGGTGTTTGCGCAGCAAAGCTTGGCGAAGCCGAGGTAATGTTGGAGAACGGGATTAAAAACGTCATGATGACTACGGTAAATGTAACAGCTCCCAAGATTGTAAAAGCGATGGCTTTGAGGAAAAAGTATAAGGGCTTTATCCAGGCGGCTGATAATCCTCAGAATATACAGGATCTTCAGGATGCAGCGAAAGCGGCGGGTATCAAAGCTGAGGTGGTACTTGACATAAATGTGATTAAAAGATCCGGTGTGCCCCCTGGTCAGCCAGCCTTAGCCCTGGCACAGATGATTGATAAAATGCCGAATCTAAAGTTCTGCGGTATCCTCGCATATGATGGCGCTGTTCAGCATGTTGCAGGGTTTCAAAAACGGAAGACGCAGGCGCTTAAGACATTTGAGCCGGTGGTAGAATCTTACGAGATGATGAAAGCCGCAGGGCTGAACTTGGAAATATTCAGCGGTGGCGGGACGGGAACCTATGACATTATGATTGAAGTCTCGGGATTTACCGATGTGCAGGTGGGCAGCTATGTATTTATGGATCGCCAGTACAATGAGATCGGGGGAGCTAAGAACGATAAAGTGTTTGATGATTTTGCCACCTCACTCACTGTAATGTCAACGATAGTTAATAATTATTACCCCGGCAGACTTACTACAGACTCTGGTGCAAAGGCATTCACTCTGAATAAACCCAATCCTCTTGTCATTGGTGAACCAGATTTTAACTACAACGCCGGATCCGACGAATATGGAACTATCACATTCGAGAAATCGAACAAATCTTACAAGGTAGGTGATAAGCTCGAAATTATCGCGCCTCATTGCGATCCAATAGTCAATTTATACGATGTAATGTATGGAACAAGGGGAGATAAAGTGGTTTCGGTAATACCAGTTTTGGCCAGAGGAAAATCACAATAATGGAGAATTAAGAGTGGAGAATCAATTGTTCAACTCTCCACTACATACCCCAAGAAGGGTGTCTTCCTCAGATTAAAGTTTCTTTATAGCAATATTCCTATACCATACCTCATCCCCATGATCTTGTAAAGCAATTTTTCCGGTTTTGTAACTCGCAAATGCGGGCCAGGTTTTGAATTTACTTCCTGCCACTAATGATTTCCAATTCTCATCCCACATGGTGGTCTTTACCATGGACTCGCCGTTTTGAATTAGCTCAAGGTTGCCATTGTTCAATATGATCTCTGCGGTGTTCCATTCCCCAACAGCTTTAACATTTTCCATACGGCTTTTTATAAGGTCATAGAGGTCGCCTGCGCGATGCTTGATGATTTTAGCATCAGCATGTCCATCGTTGTCGAGAACCTGCATTTCGGGACCTGTGGTGTATGTAGCACTGTATTTAGGATCCTCATTTACATTAAAGATAATACCACTGTTGCCACCCTTAGAAATCTTCCATTCAAGTTTCAAATGATAGTTCGTAAATTCTTCATTAGTAACAAGGTCGCCCCCTTGTCCGGGAGTTTTATCCTTTGAATCAAGATACAAAGCACCATTGTCCACTTTCCATTTTGTACCGACGACAGTTTTGCCATATGTATGCCACCCGGCTGTGGTTTTACCATCAAAAAGCTTTTGCCACCCTTTACCATTGGAACTATTCATTGAATTTTTTCCTGCACCACATCCAGCTATAAGGACTGCTGCAATCACTACTAAACTATAAGATCTCATATTTTATTTTTTTAAAGATAGAATATATTTAACCATTTCTTTTGCGTCAATTTCGTTAATCGAAGGGTGAGGGGCCATTGGAATATCTCCCCAATTTCCTGCGCCTCCTTTGATAATTTTTCCAGCCAAAAGTGTTATATTTTCTTCAGTTGCGGGATATTTTGCAGCAACTTCCTGGTAGGCAGGGCCTAAAAGTTTCACATCAACTTTATGGCATGTAAGGCAGTCACTTTTCTTTATCAATTCTTCACCTCTTCCCCCAGTTGACGCTGCTGAACCAGTACCAATGTTATTTACACTTGTGTCAACATTTGACTGTTGTGCTGTTGCAGACTGATCTGCCGCTGCATTAGTAGAATCTGATGATCCTGACTCGCTGTTGGTACATGCCGCAATGATGCCGCATATCCCCAGAATTAAAGCTAATTTTTTCATGTGATTTTAATCAATTTCAGTGGGTTTGGAAGCTATTATGAAAATCATTTTTGCGAAGTGTTGGCGCAAGGCATCCCATAATCGTTTCATAACCCTTCTGTGTAGTATGCATTTCTAACAGCTTCTGCATGATACTGTTTTAAATTATATTCCTAAGATTTTACGATTTAGATCATCATTGCTTTCGCCACCGGCAAAATCATCAAACGCTTTCTCGGTAACCCGAATGATATGATCATTAATAAATGCAGATCCTTCTCTGGCACCATCTTCCGGATGCTTAATACAACATTCCCATTCCATTACAGCCCAGCCTGTATAATCGTATTGAGTCAGCTTGCTGAAGATTCGTTTGAAGTCTACCTGACCATCACCTGGCGACCGATAGCGACCGGCACGATTAGCCCAGCTTTGGTAACCGCCGAACGTCCCTTGTTTCCCGGTTGAGTTAAATTCAGCGTCTTTTACATGAAATGCTTTGATGCGTTCATGATAATGGTCGATGTATTGAATGTAATCCAGCTGCTGTAATACAAAATGCGATGGATCGTAAAGCAAGCAGGCCCGCGGATGATTATTCACTTTCTCGAGGAACATTTCGTAGGTGATACCGTCGAATAAGTCTTCCCCCGGATGGATCTCATAACATACATCTACACCCTCTTCATCAAAGTGATCCAGGATCGGAGTCCATCGCTTAGCAAGTTCGGTAAACGCCATATCGACTAAGCCATCTGCCCGTTGAGGCCAGGGATGCCACATATGCCACAGTAATGAACCGCTAAAAGTGGCATGGGCGTTAAGACCGAGATTTCTAGAAGCCGTGGCAGCATATTTCATTTGCTGAACAGCCCATTTCTGCCTGGCTTTTGGATTGTTTTGAAGATTAGCGGGTGCAAATGTGTCAAAGGGCTGGTCGAACGCAGGATTTACTGCTACTAATTGTCCTTGTAAATGCGTAGATAATTCTGTGATTTCAAGCCCGCATGAATTTACTATACCCTTAATCTCATCAGCATAGGTTTTGCTTTCGGCTGCTTTTTGAAGGTCTATAAATCGGGGATCGAGTGTTGGTATCTGCACTCCCACAAAACCCAGGCTCTTTGCCCATTTACAAATCGACTCCAGGCTGTTAAATGGTGCTTCATCACTGATAAACTGGGCAAGAAATACGCCCGGTCCTTTAATTGTTGTCATATATTAATTTTTAGACTGTATAGTCGATCCATTTTTCGCTGCTCTCATTACTTTTCACCACATTGTCGATGAAGGCCATACCTCTGATGCCCTCTTCCACAGAAGGGAAGTCCAATATTTCTGGTGAAGCTTGTGTACCATCAATTCTAGCCGATAGGGCGAGCGCAAAATTCCTGTATAAATTGCCGAATGCTTCCAGGTAACCTTCAGGATGTCCTCCGGGTGTACGGCAATTATGTGTGGCATAAGTTGAAAGCCTGTCTGTGTAATTAGCTCCTGCTCTGAGTATTTCTGTGGGCTTGTCAAGCCATTTTACAATTAATGTATTTGGTTCATGCTGCGCCCATTCCAAACCGCCATTTTCACCATAGATGCGGATCTTCAAGGCATTTTCTTCACCAGCTGCCACCTGTGATGCCATAAGTACCCCGTTCGCTCCATTGTCAAATTTGAGAAGTACATTTCCATCATCATCGAGCTGACGACCGTCAACTACGATATTCAGGTCAGCACATACTTTTGTGATTTTAAGACCTGATATATATTCAGCCAGGTGTGCTGCATGAGTTCCGATATCACCCATACTGCCGCTTTTTCCTGATTTTTTTGGGTCTGTTCTCCATGCCGCCTGCGCATTACCTTCTCTTTCAGATAAACGACTTAACCAGCCTTGCGGATACTCTACCCATATTTTACGAATCTTCCCAAGAGCACCATCCTTAACCATTTGTTTCGCTTGCTTTACCATTGGATAGCCTGCATACGTGTGGGTGAGGAGCAGGATCAGACCCGTTTCTTTTACTTTATCCCTCAGCTGTTTTGCTTCATCAAGGGTGAAAGCAATAGGTTTTTCTATAACTACATGAAATCCATTGTCAAGGGCCATCATCGCCGGAGCAAAATGGGCGAAATTTGGAGTTACAATGGTTACGAAATCAATTCTCTTGTCCGGGGGAAGTTTACTTTCCTTTTCGATCATTTCATCATACGTCAGGTACGCGCGGTCTTCCGGAATAAATAACATTTTGGCACTTTCACGAGCAATTTCCGGATTAATGCTTAGAGCTCCTGAGCATATTTCCACGAGCCCGTCCATATTGGCCGCAATTCGGTGGATCGCGCCGATGAAGGCATCCTTCCCACCGCCGACCATGCCCATTCTTAATTTTCTGTTCATTTAAATTCTATGATTATGTGGTTTTATTCAATATATAGCTAATTATACCTTAAATAATTAAGAAGGTCTAATTTGAGATAAGAAATTCATAAAGAAAAGAAGCATTACAAATATTATAAAATTATTGTGCATACTTGATCAAAACAAAAAAAAATGCCAATTTTAATGCATACTTTTCTATTATAAAATATAGGGTTGGAGACAGTAACTCTAAAGCAGGCACTTCATTTTAATAAAATAGTAAAAGTTAAATGTGAGATTATAATGCAATATGAATTCTTCTGTTCATCTGGATGCATCTGATTAAAAATGTACTATTTTTTATAAATCCAATAATTGGTATATTCCCAATTTGATCTATCTTTTGAGAGATTTTAACCAAATAACCTATTCTAAAATAATCATGAACGAAAACATCAACAAAAGTGCCTTATTTAACGGAAGTTGTTTTGCACTCATCACCACTGCTTTTACTTTCTCAATCAGGGCAGGAATTTTACCCCAACTTGCCGAACAGTTTAATCTCACGGCAGAACAATTAGGATTTATTAATCTCATGTTCTTTTTAGGATTTCCAATTTCTATGATCATTGGAGGCCTGGTTTATCACACTTTCGGACCAAAAAATATCATGAAGGCAGCATTTGTAGCCCATACTATCGGGATATTAATGACCATTTTCGCTGGAGGATATACCGGTTTACTAATTTCTACGCTTTTTATCGGATTTGGTAATGGATGTACCGAGGCAGCTTGTAATCCGATGATTGCAGATGCTTATTCCGGTCCCAAAATGAATAAAATGCTGAACAGGTTTCACATGTGGTTTCCGGGGGGGATTCTTATTGGAGCGCTCATCTCCAAATTTATGACCGATTTCGGTTTAGGCTGGCAAGCCCAGATGTGGGTTACAATGATTCCTACGATCATTTATGCAGTTATATTTTATGGAAAGACGTTTGTGGAATCCAAAGAACAGCTAGGTATTTCTATTACCGAAAACCTTAAAGCGATGCTGACTCCACTTTATATATTTTTGTTTTGCTGCATGGCCCTTACTGCAATTACTGAATTTGGCCCGAATCAATGGGTAAGTGTTATTATGAGCGAAAGCGGTGCAAGCCCTATGCTGATTCTGGCTCTCACCAGCGGACTTATGGCTGTGGGTAGATTTTTCGCCGGCCCTGTTGTTAAATTATTTGGCCAGACCGGTATACTCTTGACTTCAGCTATATTAGCGGCCATCGGCATTTATATGTTCAGTGTTGTTACAGGTCCCCTTGCTTATGTTGCAACAGTAATATTTGCTTTGGGCGTATGTTATTTCTGGCCGGTAATGGTGGGAGCAGTGGCTCAGCGGGTTCCCCTTAGTGGAGCTCTGGGAATGTCTATTATTGGTGGAATTGGAATGTTTTCTACTGCAATTTTTCAGCCTGTCATAGGGGGTTGGATTGATTCTGCAAGGTTGGCAAATACGGCCGAGGGTCTTAGTGGAACACAGTTGGAACTTGCTGCAGGTCAGGATACTTTGTCAAATATGCTTGTATTTCCTACTATATTGATCGTCTTATTTATTATATTTTTCTTCTGGCAAAAACAATCAAAAACCGTAGCTGTAGCACATTAATATATACACGAATCTGGGTTATTTTTAGTTTTCGCTTGTTTTGATAATTCAGGATTTCCATGTACAGAGAGAAATAATGCTTACTGAGCGGTATTATTTCTCTCTTTGTTGCTTATGAACGATAGAAAGTTATAGTAATATCGACGATTCGGAGTGCTCAGGAGCATAAACTTCGTTTTGAGTCGATAATGATGTCTAAATTTTTTGTATCCTGTTTTTCTATCAGGACAGCAATCACATATCAATGTCCTACTTTTATCTCCATTTCGTAACCAAACGAAATTATAATCAACATAAATGATATGCAGGCCATATTCGGAATCATTTTTCATTTCATTGGCGGCTTTGCATCAGGAAGTTTTTATCTCGCTTGGGTTTTTCTCTGTCTGCTTGGAATTTATATATGTGGTAAAGCGGGCGTTTTGAAAGAAAAGGAACTTACCAAAGAAAAAAAGAAAAAAAGTATAAAAGAATTCAGTCTTGTAAAAGGATTAGTTTCTGCATAGTGTCCGGCATTTTAAGTGCATACTTTAATTATGACATTGAGGCAGGATCTTCGATGGCCGACACAGCTAATCAAATGTGGAAGTTGACACATCCATTAGAGACCGTTAATTTTTTGTATCGCAATAATGTTATATATAGTATTATTATGGGGAGGCCTAACTATATAATTCTCAATGCACGAAATAAATCATTCGGTGATTATACCAATAAAAATATCTCTGACGAGCAATCATATTTATGCAGTTCTTACAATATTAGTTGTGGGATATGGTAATTCGATGAAATAAATATTAAATAAAATATGAAAGTTGCACTTGTTGTGATCTTGTCGCTCAGCTGTTTTTTAAAGGGTTATGCACAAAAAGTAATTCCTTTATATAGTGATGGACTTATCCCCAATTCCATTCCTTATAATATGAAGGAAATAACTTTGAACCGAAATGGCAAATTCGCAGGGTATAAAAGCATTTCGAAGCCCACCTTAGAGATGTATCTGCCGGCTAAGGCGAATTCAAAAAGTGCCGCCGTAATTATTTGCCCTGGAGGAGGTTATGGAATGGAAAGCTATGAACTGGAAGGCAGAAATATCGCGAAGACATTTATCAAGCAGGGAGTAGTGGCCCTTATTTTAAAATATCGCCTTCCTTCAGATTCTATTATGAAAGATAAGAGCATTGGCCCACTGCAGGATGCTCAACAGGCAATTAAACTAGTGCGGCTACAAGCTGCAGAATGGAATATTGATATAAATAAAATAGGAATAATGGGATTTTCTGCAGGGGGACATCTTGCGTCCTCAGCTGGAGTTCATTTCGATACATCCTTTATCCCAAATAAAGAAAATATTAGCCTTCGTCCGGATTTTTCCATATTAGTTTATCCAGTTATCAGTATGGCAGATAAACTAGCCCATTTAGGATCAAGAACTAACTTGCTTGGTCCAGATCCAACTCCAGAAAAAATTAAGTTTTTCTCAAATGATTTGCATATAACGGAAAAAACACCACCCACATGGATAACTCACGCCGGTGATGATAAGGTAGTTGATGTAGATAATAGTATTGCTTTTTATGAAGCATTAAGGCACAGTAATGTACCAGTAGAAATGCATTTATATCCTAAAGGCGACCACGGCTTCGTGCTTAAATTGCCGGCAGAAGAATGGATGTATCCTTTATTCGGTTGGATGAAAGCAAATAATTGGATACAGCAATAATGCTTAAACTGCCTTAATGAATTATTAGGATAAGAATGTATTTAAATTATTTTAAACAGGATCTTAAAAAATAGGATGAGCAAAATAGCAACAAATTTTAAATACGTAAGCTACCTGTAGGATGATATCAAGGCTGCTGAGATCTGCCAGGAAACTCAAATAAAGCAAAGTTAATCGACAGTGAAATACTTATAACTTAACATTCAAAATCCTTACGATGATCAAGGTTCCTGTAATAGCCATATTTGATATTGGCAAGACCAATAAAAAAATATTTCTGTTGGATGAACATTATTGTATCCAATGGGAGAGCTCGGTAAAATTTGATGAAATTTTGGATGAGGATGATTTTTTATGTGAGGATATCCAGGTATTAACTAAGTGGGTTAAAGGTATGTTTGATCAAGTAATGAGGATGATAGAGTTTGAGATCATGGCAGTTAATTTTTCTGCTTATGGTGCCAGCTTTGTTCATCTCAATCATCATGGCATTCCTTTTTTGCCTTTATATAGCTATCTCAAACCATATTCTGCTGATTTGCAAAAATCTTTCTATAGTGATTATGGCGGAGAAATTAAGTTTGCTATAGAAACAGCCTCCCCTGTACTGGGTAATTTAAACTCAGGCATGCAGTTATACAGGTTAAAATATGAGCAACCGGATTTATTTAATGCGATTAAAGTTTCTTTACATCTGCCGCAATATATAAGTTACATTATATCCAATAAAGCCTGTTCAGAATTAACCAGCATTGGTTGTCATACTAATTTATGGAATTTTAAAACCAACCATTATCATGATTGGGTTTACAAGGAAAAACTTGATAAAATACTCGCTCCTATATGCAATGAAGAAATCACGTTGAGTGTTAAGAGTAAAAATAATGAATTGATAATTGGTATCGGTTTGCATGATAGTTCTGCTGCATTAATACCTTATTTAATCAGTTTTAATGATCCATTTATTTTGATATCTACCGGTACCTGGTGCATTAGTTTAAACCCTTTTAATGAGGAGCCGCTGACTGAAGACGAATTAAAAAACGATTGCCTGTTCTTCCTGGATTATAAAGGCCGACCGGTAAAAGCTTCACGACTTTTTGCGGGGTATGAACATGAACAACAAATTAAACGCCTGGCAGATCATTTTAATAAGTCTTTGGACTATTATGCAACAGTTGAATATAATGCAGAAATTCTTTCCTCATTAAAGAAAGATTCTTCTATCAATTATCACGCGGATATGAAGGTGGTTTTGCATTCATCTTCCTTTGCTGATAGAGATTTATCGGTGTTTGATAACTATGAAGAAGCGTATCATCAGTTAATATTTGACATAATCGTCCAGCAGGCTGCTTCAACTCAACTGGTATTAAAAAATACGGAAGTGCGGAGGATATTCGTCGATGGAGGATTTAGCCGAAATGCGGTTTATATGTTTATGTTGGCTTCCATATTTCCTCTACTTGAGGTATTCGCGGCTTCTGTAGCCCAGGCTTCTGCTATTGGTGCGGCACTGGCTTTACATGATCACTGGAACAATAAATCTTTACCGGGGAATATTATTGATTTAAAGTATTATTCGTCCAAGTAGCCCATTTTATACCCACTTATAATATCATTTCAAAATATTATTTTAAAAAGAGAATGAAAGAGAATACAAATGTTTTGACCTTTAATACTCAGTATCCTTCTATACAAGATTTAAGGCAAAAGGCAAAAAGGAGGATTCCAAAATTTGCTTTTGATTACCTTGAAGGAGGGTGCAATGAAGATGTAAATCTAGATAGAAATATTTCTGATTTACAGGATGTTGTATTAATGCCACAGTATTTAAAGAAACATACCGGAACTGATATGAGTGTAAGCATTTTTGGTCAGATTTATGATGCTCCGATAGGTATTGCCCCAATCGGTTTGCAGGGTTTAATCTGGCCAAACTCACCTGAAATATTAGCAAAGGCAGCCTTAAGACATAATATTCCATATATATTAAGTACTGTTTCAACAAGCAGCATAGAACGCATCGCTGAATTGTCTGAAGGGCGATCATGGTTTCAATTATACCATCCTACGGAAAATTCTCTCCGAAATGATCTCTTAAAAAGGGTGGCTTTCGCTCAATGTCCGGTCTTGGTAGTACTAGTTGATGTCCCATCTTTCGGATATCGGCCAAGAGATATTAGAAATGGATTAGCACTGCCACCAAAAATGTCTGTAAGAAATATTCTTCAGGCTGTAGGCCGTCCAATCTGGTCTCTGGAAACGTTAAAGACGGGGATACCAGCGTTTGCCACCTTGGATCCTTATATGCCTAAAAACTTGAATCTCAGTAAACTTGGGCAATTTATGAATGAAACTTTTACCGGAAGAGTTGACGTTGACAAAATTGCGCCTATCCGTGAAATGTGGAAGGGTGCACTCGTATTAAAAGGGGTAGTAAGTGAGGAAGATACACAAAAAGCAATAAGCATGGGGGTTGATGGAATTATAGTCTCTAACCATGGAGGGAGACAGTTAGATGCGGCCGAGTCAACAATCAAACCACTCCACAATCTTTCTGTTAAATATGGAAAACAAATAAAGGTAATGATTGATGGAGGACTTAGATCAGGACCGGATATTTCGAGGTGTCTGGCCTCGGGAGCTGACTTTACATTTATGGGAAGGCCCTTCATGTATGGAGTCGGTGCCTTAGGTAAAAAGGGGGGAGACCACACGATTTCTATTTTAAAAATTCAGTTGCAACAAATAATGGAGCAACTGGGTTGTGAAAAGATAGAAGATTTCCCCCAACATTTAATTCAGTAAATAGATCAGATGCAATTTGTGCGTATTCTATAAAGGGCAATTTCAAAGGTCAGGTTAGATTTAAATGATGGAGACTCTGACAGCAGAAATGGTTATAAACCCAATGCTTGATCGTTTGGAATGACCTTTTTATCTTACCTTAAAACCTTCCTTATAATTATTGAAGGTACTTACATGATAGGGCATAACAGTTCAGTGTATACAGCTTTCTATTTTAGAGTATTGATAAATTACATAAACGAATAATTAATGCAGGCAATTTTAGGAGTACTATATCACTTTATTGGAGGTTTTGCTTCCGGAAGTTTCTACATTCCTTATAAAAAGGTAAAAGGATGGTCCTGGGAGAGTTATTGGATTGTTGGTGGAATATTTTCCTGGTTAATTGTTCCGCCGCTGGCAGCCTATCTTACCATTCCCGGTTTTACAGGAATTATTTCTAGCACGGACGGAAGTATACTCTGGCTTACCTATTTTTTCGGTGTTCTGTGGGGTATTGGCGGTTTAACATATGGATTAGGAGTTCGTTACTTGGGTGTCTCCTTGGGCAGTTCTATCATTCTTGGTTTATGTTCCGTATTTGGCGCATTAATCCCCGCTTTGTATTATGATTTTTATCCTTCCCCCGGCAAAGATTCTTTAACAGATCTTACGACCAGTTCCTGGGGTCAAATGGTGCTTTTAGGCATCCTTATTTGCATCATAGGTATTATCATCTGTGGTAAGGCGGGAATGATGAAGGAAAGGGATTTTGGTTTGGATGAAACGAAGGCAGATAATTCAGAATTTAAAATTGGTCTTGGGATTTTTGTTTCCATCATTTCAGGGATACTTAGCGCATGCTTTGCATTCGGAATAGATGCGGGGAAAGATATGGCAAATGTGGCAAACAGCATATGGAAGCTGGCCAACCCGGGTAATGGAGAGTTTCTCTTTCAAAATAATGCAACCTATGTAGTGATCCTGTTAGGCGGACTAACCACCAATTTCATCTGGTGCATGATATTGAATGCCCGGAACAGTACCTTTGGCGACTATACCAACTCAAAAACTCCATTAATTAGGAATTATGCCTTTTGTGCACTGGCAGGTACAACCTGGTTTTTGCAATTTTTCTTTTATGGTATGGGAGAAAGCCGGTTGGGAAACGGGGCAAGCTCATGGATACTGCATATGGCGTTCATTATTTTGGTAGCTAATATCTGGGGACTGGTATTGAAAGAATGGAAAGGTGTGGCCCGTAAAACTTTTATTACCGTGCTTATCGGTATCCTATTTATAATTCTGTCCATTATAGTTGTGGGCTATGGAAATTCAATCAAATAAAAATTAAGTAAAATGTCTGCGAATAAAACACAATTTAAGCACGTAAGCTATTTATGGAGCGAGACCGAAGCCGCTAAACTGGGGAGTGATGAAGTTGCATTGCTTATTTATCGCTCAAACCTCCTTGGGGCTGATCTTCGCTTAACCAATTACGGCGGAGGTAATACTTCCTGTAAAATTTTTTCAAAAGACCCACTGGGCGATGAGAATACTGAAGTTATGTGGATAAAAGGTTCAGGCGGTGATATCGGAACACTTAAAAAGAGCGGATTAGCCGCCCTCTATGTTGACCGTTTGCGCAATCTTAAAAATATCTACAGAGGTTTAGAATACGAAGATGAAATGGTGGAGTTATTTAACCATTGCATTTACGACCTGGCTTCAAAAGCGCCTTCAATCGATACCCCCTTGCATGCTTTTTTACCCTTTAAACATATTGATCATTTACATCCGGATGCTGCCATTGCCATTGCTGCGGCAAAGGATGGAAAAAAGATCACAAAGGAATTGTTTAATGGGCAAATAGGCTGGGTAGAGTGGAAAAAACCAGGGTTTGAGCTGGGTTTACAACTTAAAAAATGTCTGGATGAGAACCCCGGGATTAAAGGAATTATGTTGGGTTCTCACGGATTATTTACCTGGGGCAATACGGCCTATGAAAGCTATATCAATACCTTAGAAGTAATAGAGAAATGTGCCGGGTATCTGGAACAAAATTATGGTAAGAAAGGCCCTGTATTTGGAGGTCAGAAAATCGAAAGTTTAGCGCCTGATTTACGTAGAACACAAGCTGCTGCTTTGGCGCCAATTCTTAGAGGTTTTTGCTCCGCCGATAGAAAAATGATTGGTCATTTTACGGATGATTCAAGAATTTTAGAATTCATTAACTCTAATGATTTAGATAGACTCGCACCCCTTGGAACTAGTTGTCCAGATCACTTTCTACGAACCAAGATCAGTCCTCTGGTGCTTGATTTAAAACCAGATCAGGATCTGTCTGATGTAAAAGCAATTAAGGAGCATCTGGCTACCGCTTTTGAGGCTTACCGCAAAATGTATACAGATTATTATGAAACCTGTAAACATGCCAACAGTCCTGACATTCGGGATACAAATCCGGTAATCATACTTTATCCGGGAGTTGGATTGTTCTCCTTTTCAAAAGACAAGCAAACCACACGGGTAGCGGCAGAGTTTTACACCAATGCCATTAATGTGATGAAAGGGGCCGAAGCCGTTTCTGAATATACATCCCTGCCGAGGCAGGAGGCATTTAATATAGAGTATTGGCTGCTGGAAGAAGCA
>NZ_JBKJUM010000008.1:0-2978 GCF_046590655.1 Daejeonella sp. | reverse complement strand
TTAAAGTTGAATTAAGCATGTAACTGCCGGCACCGTCGCCTGATCGCCGGTAGGCATCAGTTTGCCGGTTTTCTTATCTCTTGTAAAAATCACAATATTATCCGAATTCTGATTAGCAGTCAAAGCAAATTCTCCCTTTTTATCAATCATGAAATTACGCGGATGTTTGCCACCTGTTCCTTCGTGTCCAATCAATGAAAGCTTTCCGCTTCGCGAATCCACCTTATAAATAACTAAGCTTTCATGGCCTCTGTTGGATGCGTACAAAAATTTCCCATCAGGAGAAAAATGAATATCCGCTGCAGAATTCCTTTCGATAAAGCCTTTTGGCAGCATATTCACCCTCTCCAAAGCCGTCAGGGCACCACTAGCCTTATTTACGCTGAAAGATGCAACTGTAGATGAGATTTCTTCAGCAGAGTAAGCAAAATTACCGTTAGGATGTATGGTGAAATGCCTTGGTCCGGCGCCAGGTGTACTCGCCGAAAACGGCACATCGGCAGGGCTAAGTTTCCCATTTTCATCGACTTTGTAGATCATTATTTTATCGATACCGAGATCCGACACATAAATAAATTTGCCATCAGCGGAAGGGATGGCGGAATGAATATGAGGTCCCTCCTGTCGCCCGACCACTATACTGCTACCGCTATGCTTAATAAAATCAGATGCAAGCGCTAGGGAACCATCTTTGTTTATTGGTAGAACGGATAATGTGCCATCTCCATAGTTTGACACATAGGCAAATCTACCTTTCGGATCTACACTGAGGTGGGCTGGGCCCTTTCCTCCTGCAGATTGCTCGTTAACTTTGGTCAGAAGCCCGGTAGCCTTATCAATTCTAAATGCCATAACGCTACCATTTCCATCCGTTAAAGTGCCCTTGCCGTAAATTGAATATAACATTCCCTTATCCGGATTCAATGCCAAAAATCCAGGATTTGTCCCCTCTGTAAGCGTCTGCAATTCTCTCAGCTTTCCCTGTGTGCGGTCAAACTCGAAGACATATATGCCCTTACTTCCTCTTGTTGAAGAGGTTCCCGCATAGATAATATCTTTGATTTGGGCAGGTAAAATATTCGTAATGACGAGTATGCTGATGGCTAAACAAAAAAATCTTTTCATTATCATGTTCTTAATTTTTTGAGTTTTAAGTCAGTAGTCACATTGTTAAGCTAGTGACCATTACAAATTTGAAATTCTCTATTGGTTGAACTTAGTTGCACCGAGACCGTTAAGGTCCCATACAATTCGCCCCGCTCGTATAGTCATTTCGGCTTCCAACTTTTGGTTGCCTTCCAACCGGTTGTTCCCTGAATCTACGAATCCAAATTCACCTTTCATTATTCTCAGAAGCGTAATGTCAGCCTCAGAACCTTCACTTAGATTTCCAAGATCTGGTCTTTTTATTGAAAGCGCCGGTTTCCACGTCCCTCTGGCAACTATTTCCTGAATACTCATTCCCATAGCCAGGTATTTAGACATTACGTTGAGTATAGTTTTCATCCCGGAATTCATACTTGTGCGATGTTCGTCGGTGCCAAAAGAGTTTGGCAATAATCCTTCCTTCAAGGCCGGCACTGCCTGGTTGAACCAGAATCCAGCTCCCCCGTGTCCAACGTCAAACAAAACACCTTTTTCCTGTGCTCGTCTGACAAAGGGCCTGATTTTTCCTTTTTCGTCAATAACGGTCATCCTCTCCTGCACATTTTCGTAAGCATGGGTGATAATATCACCCGGCCTCATACGCTTTAGCTGATCTTCAAGCGTATATTGGGGAAGATGACATTCTACAAAAAACGGCACGTTTGTTAATTGAGCTGCCTCGATAGCCCTATCAAATGGCGCCCAGTCTTTTCCACTATAGTGCCCGATTCTTGTTCCTATGAT
The DNA here is from genome assembly GCF_046590655.1 of Daejeonella sp. Classification (GTDB taxonomy): domain Bacteria; phylum Bacteroidota; class Bacteroidia; order Sphingobacteriales; family Sphingobacteriaceae; genus Daejeonella. The sequence continues at coordinate 1,088 of NZ_JBKJUM010000008.1, read as the reverse complement.
AACATCCGGATTTTTTTTGATCGCATCTGTGGTCTGCTGCACATCGAAAGTGGAAAGGTCGGGCTCGGTTGCGCTGCCCGATACCAAGCCTGATTCAAAAATATTCAGAAAAGCCAGAACTCGAGTCGTAGACTTATCAATCACCTGAGATTTGAATTGCGGAAAGTTTTTCCATCCTGATGTACCTGCATCAACTACAGTGGTAATACCTGAGCGGGGTCCGAAAGCATCAGGTAACTGGCTGGATGTTCCATCAACAAATCCGGGATTACCTCCAAAAAAAACATGTGTATGCATATTGATTAAACCCGGACTGACATACAGACCCTTAGCGTCAATTAATTTTTTTGCACCCGCCACAGGTATATCAGCGGCAACCTTAAAAATTTTCCCCTTACTGATAGCTACGTCCATTCGGGAATTGATTCCGTTTTTCGCGTCGATTACATGTCCATTCTTTATCAAAATGTCTATTTCTTGTCCGCTACTTACAAAAGGGCAAACCAAAAACAGAATTCCAAGAAAAAGGCGAGCATAATTGAAGTTCAAAAATGGTCTTCTCTTAAATTTATATTTCACGATCTGATCTTTTAGAATTAATTCGTAACTGGATTTGTCCAAACCGCTGCATCCAGACCGTTGAGGTCTGAAACGATACGGCCGGCTCTTATCTTTAACTCAGTTTCAGGCTTTTCGGTGCCGTTGATTTTATTTCTCCGCACATCTGTATATCCAAAATTACCTTTTATGTTATATTAAATCTAGCGATTTTAATGAGAATATAAATATCCAGGTTTATTAGGAGCACGAGTCGCTCCAGTAAATTCCTTGATCAATTCAAATAATTTCCCTACCTTTGCGGCGCTTTCAGCAATAAGGCTGATTGCTTTAAATATTATCATGAACCCATTTAGTACCTTGGGTATCCGTCATGATATTGTTAATGCCATAACTGAACTGGGATTCGAAAATCCCACACCAATCCAGGAACAATCTATCCCGGTATTACTTTCAGGCAGCAACGATTTTGTCGGATTAGCTCAAACAGGAACCGGTAAAACGGCTGCATTTGGCATCCCCCTTTTAGA
>NZ_JBKJUM010000007.1:0-6919 GCF_046590655.1 Daejeonella sp. | reverse complement strand
ATCAGGCCGCAAGATCTTATTTGTTTCTACCAAGAAACAAGCAAAGGATATTGTTGCGGAGCAGGCGCGTTCTGTAAATATGCCCTATGTAACCGAACGTTGGTTAGGTGGTATGTTAACTAACTTTGCTACCGTTCGTAAATCGATCAAGAAGATGTCTAACATCGATAAGATGACCAAAGACGGTACCTATGATGTTTTATCCAAGAAAGAAAAATTAATGATCCAGCGTGAGCGTATCAAATTGGAATCCCTTCTGGGAGGTATTGCTGATCTGAACCGCTTACCGGCTGCATTATTTATTATCGACGTAAAAAAAGAGCATATCTCTGTTGCTGAGGCGATGAAATTAAACATCCCGACATTTGCAATGGTAGATACTAACTCTGATCCGTCAAACATCGATTTCCCGATCCCGGCTAATGATGATGCTACAAAATCAATCACATTGATCACGGAAGTTATCATGAAAGCTATTCACGAAGGCTTGGACGAACGTAAACGCGAGAAAGAAGAAGAAGCTGATAAAGAAGCTGCTTTAGCAAAGGCGAAGATAGATAGTGAAAGCGAAGCTAAAGACGAACCGGCTACTCCGGGCAAACGTACCCGTAAAGCTACAAGTCCTGAAGGCGTTGCGGTTGAAGCTGAGCCCGAAGTGAAGAGCGAAGAGTAATCTGTTTATAATAGTCCCAACAGCCTCACATGGGAGGTCCCGGCCTGCGCCGGGATGACATCGAGATTTTTATATAATATAATTTTAATAATAACAGGACCGCCCCCAAGGTGGTCCTGTATTAAATAAAGGAAAAAACATGTCTACAGTACAAATTACTGCCGCAGATGTAAATAAATTACGCCAGCAAACCGGTGCCGGTATGATGGATTGCAAAAAAGCATTAACAGAAGCTAACGGTGACTTCGAAGCTGCTATTGATTACCTCCGTAAAAAAGGTGCCAAAGTTGCTGCAAGCCGTCAGGACCGTGAATCCAATGAAGGTGTAGTTATCGCAAAAACAACAGCTGACGGAAAACGAGGTGTTATCATTGAATTCAATTGCGAAACAGATTTCGTTGCTAAGAATGCTGATTTCGTTGCTTTCGCAAATAGCATTGCTGACCTGGCAGTTGAGAAAAACCCGGCTTCACTTGAAGAGTTAACTAATCTTGAGCTAAACGGCGAGAAGTTAGCTGATACGATCATTTCTAAAACAGGAACTATCGGCGAGAAGGTTGGAGTTACTAAATTCGAGACTGTAACTGGCGAGAAAGTTATCGCTTATATCCACGGAAATTACCGCTTAGGTGTATTAGTTGCGTTGAGCGCTAATCCAGCAAGCGCTGATGAAGTAGGAAAAGATGTTGCAATGCAGATTGCAGCAATGAACCCGGTAGCGATTGATAAAACTGATGTTGATTCAAAAACTATCGAGCGTGAGCTTGAAATTGCAAAAGATGTGATCCGTGCGGAAGGCAAGCCTGAAGAAATGGTTGAAAAGATTGCAGCAGGTAAACTGAATAAATTTTACAAAGATTCTACCTTATTGAATCAGGAGTTCGTTAAAGACTCATCGAAGTCTGTAGCACAATTCCTTAACGATGTGGACAAAGGCTTAACCGTTACCGCATTCAAGCGGGTTCAGTTAGGAGCTTAATATATTAATCCTCTCCAAACCGGAGAGGATTTTTTTTGTCTGATTATTTTTGAGCTATGAGTGTTGCCCTTATAAACGCTTCCTTATTTACCGGAACTGAGAAACTCGAGAATAAAGCCCTTCTTGTTAAGGATGGCATGATTAGTTCCATTGTAAAAAATACCGAAGTACCTGAAGGATTCCATACTGTAGACCTTACCGGTCTAAACGTTGCGCCCGGATTGATAGACCTACAAATCTATGGAAGCGGAGGCAAACTTTTTGGAGGCTTGCCGGATGTCGAAGGACTGGCGCAGATGGAAGATGATCTCCTTCAACAGGGAACAACTGGCTTCATGGCCACAGCTGGTACAAATAGCGATGACGTTGTTTTTAAAGCTATTGACGCGGCAAAAGAATACCGTCATAAGGCAAGAGGCAATTACCTCGGTTTGCACCTGGAAGGACCCTACTTAAATGTGAAACGCAAAGGTGCCCATCCTGAAAACTTTATAAAAAAGGGAGCCTTGGCTGAAATTAAAAGCTGGGTTGAACGCGCTGAAGGTGAATTAAAGATGATGACCATCGCGCCGGAGATCCAGGACCAGGATGTAATTGACTATTTATACTCAAAAGACATTATTATTTCTGCAGGCCATAGTGATGCAAGCTATGAAGAAGCGCTAGGCTTCCTCAATAAGCCTATACAGGCTGCAACGCATCTTTACAATGCTATGCCACCTATCCACCACCGCCAACCGGGATTAGTTCCTGCTATATTTAAACTTAAACCTTATACAAGTGTTGTAGCTGATGGGATTCATGTGAGTTTCCCAATGATAGAATTGGCCAAACGGGAGTTAGGCAACCGATTGTTCCTTATTACCGATGCAGTTACGGAAGCGAATGAGGGCATTTATCAGCACGTCTTTACTGGGGAGAAATATACAATGCCAGACGGAACTCTTTCAGGTTCGTGCCTCACGATGCTCAAAGCTGTAGAAAACTGCGTTACAAAAGTAGGGATTACTCTGGAGGAAGCACTGAGAATGGGTTCCACTTATCCTGCCGAACTTCTAAAGGGCAGGAAATTGGGCCTTCTAAAGGTTGGATATGATGCAAACATCATCGTTTTCAACAATCAGTTTAAACACCATAGCACATACCTTTCGGGGAAATTAATTTAATACCTTTAATTAAACATTCTTTTCATGAACTACAAACGTATCCTGTTAAAATTAAGCGGAGAATCATTAATGGGTGAAAAGCAATACGGGATAGACATCGACCGTGTAGCCCAGTATGCAAAAGACATTACTGAAGTTCATGCCCAGGGAATAGAAATTGCGATAGTTATTGGGGGTGGTAACATTTACCGCGGACTCAGTGCTGAAAAAGCTGGAATGGACCGCGTTCAAGCGGATTATATGGGAATGCTAGCTACTGTCATCAACAGTATGGCGCTTCAGGATGCACTTGAAAAAACTGGAGTTAAAACGCGGTTACTAACCGCCATCAAAATGGAACAGATTTGCGAGCCATTTATTCGCCGCCGCGCAGTTCGCCATCTGGAAAAAGGCAGAATCGTAATTTTTGGTGCGGGAACTGGAAACCCTTATTTTACAACCGACACTGCGGCTTCATTGAGAGCTGTTGAAATCAATGCTGATGTTGTTATGAAAGGAACACGTGTGGATGGAATATATACGGCTGATCCCTTAAAGGATCCAACAGCTACTCGATTTGAAGAAATATCTTTCACAGACGTTTATGAAAAGAGCCTCAGTGTAATGGATATGACGGCCATTACGCTTTGCCAGGAAAATAATTTACCGATCATTGTTTTTGATATGAACATACCGGGAAACTTCAAGCGCCTGGCAGACGGAGAACCAATTGGAACTTTAGTACGAGGTTAGAGGAAAGCGGAAAGCTCAAAGCCCATAGCTCACAGAAATTAATTATTTTTACAGACCGAACTGTACTATTATGAACGACCTAATAAAGAAACAATTAGATGATGCCAGAGCTCACATGGAAAAAGCCATTGATTTCTGCGACAACGAGCTGGTAAAGATTCGTGCAGGAAAAGCTATGCCTTCCATGCTGGATGGAATCTTTGTCGATTACTATGGTACACCCACAGCACTTAGCCAGATTGGTACCGTTAATACCCCGGATGCACGTACACTCGTTGTACAGCCATGGGAAAAAAACATGCTTATCCCAATTGAAAAGGCAATTATGGAGGCCAATATTGGATTAAACCCTCAAAATGATGGGGTTGTGATCCGCTTGAATGTTCCACCACTTACAGAAGAGCGGAGGCGGGACCTTGTTAAAAAGGTAAAGGAAGAAGCAGAAAAGGGCAGGATAGCTGTACGGAATATCCGAAAAGATGCAAATGAGAAAATTAAACGCACTAAAGGGGAAGGTGTTTCTGACGATGAAATCAAAACGGGTGAAGGTGAGGTTCAGAAGTTAACTGACGCGAACATTGTACGAATTGACAAATTGATGGAAGTCAAAGAAAAAGACATCATGACAGTTTAAAATTTAATCTGGTTGTAAAAAAGGAAGGGAATGGGTAGGATGCTTGTTCCCTTTTTTATTTTTGATCAAGGAACAAAGAGCAAAGAGCAAGGACATCCACAAAGTGCCAAAGGGTAGAGATTGCTGCCAGGATGAATTTTACTTCACCGACAATATATCTTTGTTCTTTTCTCTTTGTTCCTTTTTCTGCACAATAAGTTTCTCTCCACTGACAAACCACATTAAAATGAAACTACTACTCGAATACCTCAAGAACTATAAAGGATTAATAGCTCTTGCGCTTCTACTGGCTGCAATTAATCAGATCTTTTCCCTGCTTGATCCCTGGATTTTCAGAAAAATAATTGACACGTACGTAACGAGATATAAAGAATACACTACTCAGGAGTTCTTTAAAGGCGCCGGACTATTAATACTTGCTGCAATGGGCGTAGCTATGGTATCGCGTATAGCGAAGAATTTCCAGGATTATTATGTGAATGTAATAACTCAGCGTCTTGGTGCAAAAATCTACTCGGATGGGCTGGCACATTCTCTGGAGCTTCCTTATTCTGTATTTGAAGATCAGCGAAGTGGCGAAACTCTTGGTATACTGCAAAAGGTGCGTACCGATACAGAAAAATTGATAACAGCTTTTATAAATATTGTCTTCACCTCATTGGTTGGCGTAACTTTCGTATTTATTTATGCTATAAATGTTCACTGGTCAATTGCAGTAGTTTACATGTCTGTTATCCCGATCCTGGGTATTATCAGTTCGGTATTAAGCAAAAAAATTAAGGTGGTTCAGAAATTGATTGTCAGTGAAACAACTGCACTGGCGGGATCTACAACTGAATCTCTACGTAATATTGAACTGATTAAAAGCCTGGGCTTATCGAGTCAGGAAATTAAACGGTTAAATGGGGTGACTGACAAAATCCTTAAACTCGAATTAAGAAAGGTGAAGTATGTTCGAAGTCTGAGTTTTATCCAGGGTACGCTGGTGAATCTCTTGCGTAACGGAATACTATTGTTGATGCTTTACCTGATATTTGCAGGACGGATAAGCGTGGGCGAGTTCTTCTCTCTGTTTATCTATTCATTCTTTATTTTCGGCCCTTTACAGGAGTTGGGAAACATTATCAACATCTATCGAGAAACAGAAGTATCACTCGAAAAGTTCAAAGGGATTTTAAATACCCCTAAAGAAAAGAAACCTGCCTATCCTGCAAAGTTGGGACGTATAGACAATCTAAGGTTCGATTCTGTAAGCTTTAAACATCAATCAGCAAACAGGTATGCATTAGAAAATATTTCCTTCGAAACAAATACTGGTGAAACAATTGCGTTTGTAGGTCCTTCTGGTTCCGGAAAAACCACATTGGTTAAGTTGCTGGTTGGGTTGTATCATCCGAGTAGCGGAAAAGTGCTCTACAATAAGATCTCGGGAACTGACATCAACCTCGACGAGCTTCGTGAAAAGATCGGATTTGTAACCCAGGATACTCAGTTATTCTCAGGGACTATCCGTGAAAACCTTTTGTTTGTCCGCCCTGAAGCTACTGATGAAGATTGTATGAGAGTATTACACAAAGCGGCCTGTCAGAATTTATTGGCCCGGGCTGATAAAGGTTTGGACACCGTAATTGGGGAAGGCGGCGTGAAAGTTTCAGGCGGTGAAAAACAGCGCTTGTCTATCGCAAGAGCACTGCTTCGCAAGCCAAATATCCTGGTATTTGATGAGGCTACCTCTTCGCTTGATTCGATAACCGAGGAAGAAATAACTGAAACTATACGCGATGTATCTGTGATAAGCGATCATATTACTATTCTTATCGCTCACAGGCTCTCCACTATAATGCATGCGGATAAGATCTTCGTGCTGGAGAAAGGTTATATTATTGAATCCGGGAGGCATGAAGAATTGCTGGCAGAAAAGGGGCTGTACTATGCAATGTGGCGGCAGCAGATTGGTGAAAAGCATACCTTGGAAGTTTAGATTTTTATTTATATTTAATAAAAAACTGCTATGGAGAACTTATTATTCCTAAACCTGGGGACTACGGAGATTTTCATACTAATTCTTGTTGGCGTAATACCTTTCATCTTGACTGTTTATTGTCTCTTCGACATAACCCGCTCAACATTTAAGGAACCACTAAATAAACTCCTTTGGGTTGTTATTGTAATTTTCGTTCCTTTAATGGGATCGATACTTTATCTGATTATTGGAAGGAGTCAAAAAAAATCCTTCCACAGCGTTCAGAATTAAGACACCATTACTTTATACTTAAGAAATTAAAATATGCTTTCTGAAATAATACTAGGTCCATGGGAAATCGTTATGGTAGTTTTCGCATTACTGCCGTGGATTGTCCTGATTCCATTTGCCCTTATCGACAGCATTCGTTCGCCGCACCTTACTGTTGTTCAGAAAATTGCCTGGATCGTTTTTATCATAATTGCTCCGTATCTTGGGGCTATTGTTTACCTTCTGTGGGGTAGAAAACAAAAAATGATATGATCACTTTAGCGACCCTTCTTTTCATCGGCGGCCTGTTCCGCGTTATTTTTGGAATTATCTGGTTTATCCTGCTCGTCGTTACTTTAATGGATCTTTTTAAAAGCAGCTTACCTATAAATACCAAGCTACTTTGGCTGATTGTAATTCTTTTAGCACCGGTATTGGGCTGTTTGGTGTATTTTTTCTGGGGGAAATATCAGAGGCCTTTGTAAGGGGCTCTTCCCCGATT
>NZ_JBKJUM010000126.1:0-12609 GCF_046590655.1 Daejeonella sp. | reverse complement strand
TTCTTCTTCTTCACGCCATAATTCAACCCCAACCCAAGCCCCACCGATTTCAGATCAGTCCTTCCCTTGCCAATACCTGAAAGTGGCAGTTTCGCGTAAGGTTGTATTACGAGGCTTACCTGGTTGCTAAGTGGTTTTTCTAAAGCGATTGCGAGATTGACGATATTAAGTATATGCTTATTTTCATTTCGTATAGTATATTCCCTGCGTCCGGTGGGGAAGGCCGGAGAAGGGTTATTATAAATGAAGTCGTATTTCTCTGAAAGCATAATATATGACGACATGCCTGCAGATACGAAAAACTTGTTATTGATTTTATTGCTGATCCGCAAGCTCAAATTGATCGGGACATCTATAACCCGGCAATCGGCATCAATTTTTTTGGAATAACTAGCCCACGTGGCGAAAGGTTTTTCTGTTACTTTGTACGATGTTTTGTCAGCTGAATAAAGTTTTTTCGAATAATAGACCCCGGTTCCAATACTTAAGCCCTTTACCAACTTGTAACTTACACCTATGCCGAGGCTTGTACCCAGATTACCATCGCGCATGTCATTTACTGTGTTGAAATCTGGAGAAAAGGCCAGGCTTAAAGCCCATTTTCCCAAAGACGCCGGGGTTCGGTTATCAGGAATCTCGGTATCCGAAACCAAAGCCTGTCCATTAGCTGCAGAAGTATCTGTTGTGGCGAAATCACGCTGACTTGCGAATTCTCCCGAAAAGTGGGTTTGAACACTCAAATAAGTAACAGTTTTTACCAAACCTAATCCAGAACGGTCACCCGAAGCCGGCAGATTACCCGGAGCTGCCGATACATTTTCGACACTGACTGGTTCATTAGTATTCCCCGATAATCCGGTTCCCTTAAATGGAGCAAGATGTAAATTACTGCCCTTATCTGGAAGGGTTCCATCAGGGGACCGGCGACTTTCCCTCGGGTCTACTATACCAGGTTTAGAGATTGTTGATTTTTCTGTTTCAGGTTTTGCTTTCGCACTGTTGTTTTTCTTGGCCTGCTGATCTGAATGGTCGGGTTTTTCGGGAACAAGCCATAAGGAAAGAAAGATCAGAATCACCGCCGCAACTCCGGATACGGCATAAAACAAGGTAAAAGATCGCCTTTTGGATTGGGGTGTAAGAAGCCGCTCCATATCTTCCCAATTCTTGTCAGTAGGGCTGAGCTCTGGAGGAGAATTAAGACCCTCCTTGAAGAAATTGTCAGTATAATTATGTTCCGAAATGTTCATTACCATTATTTTGAATGGGACTCACGACTCTTTCAGTTATCTTATTTTGAGCATCTAAAATAGCAGTCAACTTCTGCCTTGCTTTAAAAAGGTTTGACTTTGACGCGCCGGTGGAAATGCCAAGCTTCACGGCTATCTCATCGTGAGTAAATCCGTCGATAGCAAAGAGGTTAAATACCGCGCGGTATCCTGGCGGCAGTCCCTGCACCAGTTTGATGAGGTCCTCATAATTTAATTTAGCATCAACTATAGGATTCTCACCATATATATCCAATTCCGTAATATCATCCGTGACCGGATGCCGGAGCTGACTCCTGTAATGATCAATAGCGGTATTTGTCATAATACGGGCTAGCCAGGGTAAAAATGGCTTATTATGATCGTATCGGATCAGGTTTGTTAAAACCTTATAAAAGCCCTGATTCAAAATTTCGTTCGCCTCATCGCGGTCATGTGCATACCTCAGACATATTGCCATTGCGAAGCCATAGAAATCATAATATAACTTCTTCTGACTGGCCGCCACGCCAGCGACGCAACCTTCACGAAGTTCATCAGGCAGAGACTCCAGCGAGTTATTCAAATTTTAAAAGCTCTGATGCATACACGTAATTTACACAGAATTGGTTGCTTTAAGAGGAAAATAATTAGGATTTATAGGATGATAAAATTCATAATCCTATTTCAGACAATTTCCTAATCCCCCTGTGTAAAACTTCCTACTCACATCTTCCAAGTATCACTTATATTTACCATCCTATAGAAATATGAGTGAAGAAATAGAAAATACAGGTGCCGAAGACGTATCTGCAGGTGATGAAGCTGTTCATAATGTTATCTCCCTCTCGGGTTTATATGAGAACTGGTTTTTAGATTACGCATCTTACGTCATTCTGGACCGTGCTGTACCACATATCTACGACGGCCTAAAGCCGGTTCAGCGCCGGATTCTCCACTCATTAAAAGAAATGGACGATGGGCGTTTCAATAAAGCAGCGAACGTAATTGGTAATACGATGAAGTACCATCCCCATGGGGATGCATCTATCGGGGACGCCATGGTACAGATTGGGCAGAAGAATCTTTTGATCGACACTCAGGGAAACTGGGGTGATCCAATTACCGGCGACTCTGCAGCAGCACCCCGATATATTGAAGCCCGTCTCTCGAAATTTGCTCTGGAGGTAGTCTTTAATCCCGATACTACTGAGTGGCAGTCGAGCTATGATGGACGTAATAAGGAGCCCGTCACACTCCCTGTAAAATTCCCCCTGCTGCTGGCTCAAGGTGCAGACGGTATTGCAGTGGGGCTGGCCACGAAGATTATGCCTCACAATTTTGTAGAACTGATTGATGCCTCTATTGAAGTGCTTAAGGGTAACCGCCCTGATCTTCTGCCTGATTTCCAAATGGGAGGAATGGCCGATTTTAGCAATTACAATGAAGGCATGCGGGGCGGAAAAGTACGTGTAAGAGCTAAAATTGTTGAACGGGATAAGAAGACTTTAGCCATTACAGAAATCCCATACACCACTACCACCGGCGGACTGATCGATAGCGTGATTTCAGCAAACGATAAGGGTAAAATCAAGATCAAGAAGATTGAAGATAATACAGCAAAAAATGTAGAGATCATCATTCATTTGGCTCCGGGTATATCACCTGACGTTACAATTGATGCTTTGTACGCCTTTACCGATTGCGAAGTTTCTATATCGCCAAACACGTGCATCATTAAAGGTGATAAGCCTTATTTCATGAGTGTTAACGATATTTTGGTCGAAAGCACTCATCACACGAAAAACCTGTTAAAGCAGGAACTTGAGATTAAACTTGCAGAGTTAAAAGAGAAGATATTTTTTAGTTCTCTCCTTAAGATCTTTATTCAGGAAGGCATGTACAAGAATCCTGAATATGAAAGCTCCGGTAATTTTGAAACGGTAGTAGAGGTGCTCAATAAATTGTTCGAGCCATTTTTCCCGCAATTTTATCGCACCATCCTTCCTGAGGATTATAAAAAACTCATTGATAAACCAATGAGCAGTATTACGCGTTTCGATTTAAAGAAGTCGGATGAGCAGCTAAAATCCCTGGAAAATGATATCAAAGAAGTAAATAAATATCTCAAACACCTTACGGATTACGCGATAGCCTGGTTTGAAAAGCTAAAACAAAAGTATGGCTCAGGCAGGGAGCGTAAGACTGAGATCAGGCAATTCGACAGGGTAGAAGCTTCCAAGGTTGCACTAGCAAATGTGAAGCTTTACATGAATCGTGAGGATGGATTTGTGGGTACCGGCCTTCGCAAAGATGAATTTGTTTGTGATTGTTCCGATCTGGACGAGATAATTATTTTCCGTGAAGACGGGAAGTTCAATGTTTCTAAAGTAGCGGAAAAAACTTTCGTTGGAAAGGGGATACTCCATGCCCAGGTCTTCAAAAAGAATGATGAGCGCACGGTCTATAATATGATCTACCGTGATGGTGAAAGCGGAACGTCATATATCAAACGCTTTTCAGTGCTTGGGGTAACACGCGAGAAGGAATACGACCTTACAAAAGGAACTAAGGGCTCAAAAACGATGTATTTCACGCCTAATCCAAACGGCGAGGCTGAAACTGTGAATGTTCAGCTCAAGCCACATGCCAAGCTTAAAAAATTACAATTCGATATTGACTTTGCAGAACATGCCATCAAAGGTAGAAGCTCGATGGGTAATATTGTCACCAAATACCCTATCAAAAAGGTAGTCCTTAAAAGTAAAGGCGTATCAACGCTGTCGGGCCGTAAGATATGGTACGATGAAATTCTCAAACGTTTAAATGTGGATTCCCGTGGTAAATATCTTGGAGAATTTGACGGCGATGACAGAATCCTGACCGTAGACAGAAACGGTGTAAATGAACTGAGCAGTTTTGAACTCAGCAATCATTTTGATGATCATATTCTGCTGATGGAAAAATACAATCCCGAAAAGGTCTTTACGGTAGTCTACCTGGAAGGCAAATCCGGAAGCCATTACTTGAAACGTTTTAACTTTGAAAATTCTTCCATAGGGAAGAAATCGAATATAATTAGTGAGGAAGCAGGCTCGAAGATGGTATTGCTGACTGGGCTTCAAAAACCAAAAGTCACTCTCGAAGTTTTAAAGGGCAAATCAAAAATTTCGGAGACGGTGGAACTGGACCTTTCCGAGACTATTGAAGTTAAGGGTATGAAAGCCCTGGGTAATAGACTCTCGCCTCATGAGGTGAAATCTATTGTGCTTATTACCCCATTGCAACTGGAACAGGAGGAACTTGTTATACCAGAAACAACTGCTGGTAATCCGGAAATCAATGATGCCGGGAAGCCGGGTATCCACACTGCAACGCCCATTTCTTCAATGGCTATAGACCTGGCTGATGCGGATATAAAAACCGGAGAAGCTGAATCTGACGACACTGAATTAGCGAAAAAAAACGTTCAGCAGGAAGGACTGCTTAATACGTCAGATGAACCGCCTATACAGGTCAAAGAAGTTGAACCCGAACCATCAGTTCAAGCGAACGAAGAGCCAAAGCCAGCAAAAAAGATTGATTTTGAGATCACGAATCCGGAGGATCTGGATATTGATGATAAGGGGCAGCTTGGACTTTTCTAATGGAAACCCGATAGCTATCGGGTTGAAAGAGGAAAGTTGAAAACATGTTGGGGCAGTTCTCGATTATTTAATACGGTTTCCAAATTCCCGGGTAAATTTAGCAAGTTTTGGTTGAATCACATAAGCACAGTAACCCTGGTCCGGGTTATTGTTGAAGTAATTTTGGTGGTAGTCTTCTGCTGAGTAAAATTTCGAAATAGGGGTTATTTCTGTTACAATCGGCCTGTCAAAAACCATTTCTTTTTCAAGCTTATCAATCATGCTTTCGGCAGCAACTTTTTGCTCTGCGGTTTCATAAAATATAGCTGAACGGTATTGTGTACCTGCATCATTCCCCTGGCGGTTTAATGTAGTCGGATCGTGTGTTTTAAAGAATATCAGTAAAAGGTCTTCAAAGCTGATCTCCTCCTCGTTAAATTCGATCTGGATAATCTCGACATGACCTGTATGGCCGTTGCAGATCTCTTTATACGTGGGATTCTCAGTTTGGCCACCCATATATCCTGAAACAACTTTTGTTACTCCTCTTAGATTTTGAAAAACGGCTTCTGTACACCAGAAACAGCCTCCGCCGAATGTTGCTTGTTCCATTTTTTTGAGTTATAAGTTATAGGTTGTAAGTTTTAAGTTGGAGGTTATAGGTTATAAGTTGTAACCTACAACTTTCTTTACCCGTGGATAGTACAGCGTCTAGTTACTTATAACCAACAATTATTTTGCCCCGCGCACAGCATAGCGTCTAGTTACTTATAACCTACAACTTATAACTTACAACTTGTTATTGATACTGTATATAACTCGGCTGCGGTTTCAGTTTCATTAGTTCCGCAGGCGTCATCAACCGGTTTGGTGCTTTTTTGAGGTCATTCTTGTAGAAGATCTTAAATCCGCTAAATTGTACCGGCTCATTATAAATAAAGTAACGGTGAGTTCCCTGTTTTAGCTCTGGTTCACCCCATCCATCCATGTGCATGACCATCTGAACTTCAGGTCTCAACTTGATGTTTTTTGAGTTGGTAACCATTTTGCCTGTAAAGCGGTGGACTACAAATATTTTAGGAGGCAGATTATTGTCTTTCACAAGTTTCGCCAGGTAACCTGAAACCCAATTTATTTCTGAAGCATCATAAGTTCCAATCTTTCTGCCTGGCAGTATGCCGCCTTTCATCGAAAACTCAGGATCGATTCCCAAGTGTACGTTTGGCCTTTTGAGATATTTCTCCAGTCGGGGTAATTCTTCCTTAATCGTACTCAGGGCAACCTGGATATCAAGGAATACGATCATATCTTTCTTCATCGCAGCAATAGTGAACACAGAATCAATCTGTTTGTCGGGCATACGGTTACGGTATTTACCATCCTTTCCAGGATCGCCCGCCGCAACAACGGCGATGTAATGGAGTGCCGGCTGAACTGGGGTAGAAGGATCAATCTTCTCCCATTTCGCTACTTCAGCGTAAAGCATACGAAGCATTTCTTTAGGGGCGTATTCTCCCAAAGCACCCATTTTCTTCGAATAAAGGTTTCCGTAATAAGTTACCACACGTTTGAATGGCAGAATTGCTCCCGGAAGAGGATAAGGTTGATTTTTAACGGGCCATTTCCCCGTGGTATCGCCGTTAGCTAACTGTTTCATTTTCCTGTTATAGACCGCTGTATCAATCGGAGGATATTCACTTGAGGTAGCTTTTATCTCACTTTCCTCTTCTCCTGTCTTAGTCGAATCTTTAACTGTAGCTTTTTCGGAAGCTTTCGTTCCCGGTTCTGAGCATCCTGTAAAGGCTGCGTAAATTGCAATGCCAGTAATCAGGGTAATTTTTTTAATGTTCATTTTTTTGTTTTTCTTGTTTCCCGGCCCTTGCAGCGCTTTCAATTGTTCAAGTTTATCCAATAATAGCAGTTGAGACTACTAAATGTTTTTCGCACTTAGCATAAAAGTCACAAAAATCTACTGAGGATTTGATACGGGCAAATTACCTTACATTATATTGAATAACAAGTTAATTCTTATTTAAAATGATGATTTAAAGAATTTTCCAAATACTCCCAAAGGTAACTTGCATCCTGACTTTGCCTGCAAATACAGCTCTCCCGATTCGAGGTTTTTTGCTCCCGGATACGACGACCGAATGAGATTGTCTACGATAAGAGATGAAAATCCTAGCGAATAGGTATTTAAGATCAGGAAATGTTCATCATCATCTAACAAGGACACCACATCGTGCATCATTTCCTGGATATTATCTTCAAGTTTCCATTTTTCCCCATTAGGCCCATGACCATATGCGGGGGGGTCGAGGATGATGCCATTATATTTTCTTCCGCGTTTAACTTCCCGCTTAACAAATTTTAGCGCATCTTCTACAGTCCAGCGAATGTTATCGAGGCCTGATAAGGTTTGATTTTCATTGGCCCAGCTAACCACCTGTTTTATAGAGTCAACGTGTGTAGTTTCGGCTCCCGCAGCTCTGGCAGCTAACGAAGCACCACCTGTATAGGCAAACAAATTCAATACTTTTGGCTCCGTTGTTTTGAATGACTTAATGCACTCGATAATATAGTCCCAGTTCACCGCCTGTTCAGGAAAAATCCCCAGATGTTTAAATGATGTGAGTGCTAATCGGAATTGGAGTACCACATCGCCATTTTGATATTTAATATGCCAGCGGTCAGGAGTTTTCTGATCTTTCTTAACCCACTCTCCGGAAGTTGCGGAACGGCCTTTAAATCGGATATGATGCTGTCTGGTCCATTCTGATTCAGGCAAGCCCTTTGCCCATACAGCCTGGGGCTCCGGACGGATTAGAACAATATTTCCAAAGCGTTCCAATTTCTCGAAATCACCGCAATCAATAAGTTCGTAATCTGCAAAATTCGAGGGCGTTAGAAGCTGGATCATTAAATTTGAATGTTCTGGCCAGCTGATGGTTCGCCGGCCGACGTTTTAAGACTATTTATTTTTCTGCAATGCCCTCATAAATTTGCTTGCAAAAACGAAATCATTGAGTTCCTGGTTGTCAGTATTGGAAATCTCTTTATTCGATCCTTCCCACCATTTCTGGCCTTCGTGAAGAAATAGGATATTTTCACCGATTCCCATAACCGAGTTCATATCGTGTGTTACAACGATTGTAGTCGTCTTGTACTCCTCAGTGAGTTCCAGGATCAGGTCATCTATCACAATAGATGTTTTTGGGTCAAGACCTGAATTCGGCTCATCTACAAAAAGATATTTCGGGTTCATGGCAATAGCACGTGCAATACCTACACGCTTTTTCATCCCTCCGGAGAGTTCAGCCGGATATAAGTCATTTTTATCTGCAAGGTTTACACGCTCCAGGCAAAAATTCACTCTTTCCAATTTTTCCTTCCTGTGTTGTTCGGTGAACATATTGAGCGGAAACATGATGTTTTCCTCAACAGTCATTGAATCAAATAATGCTGAGCCCTGAAAGAGCATACCTATTTCTGTGCGTATTTCGATCCGGGTTTCGAAGTTCATTCGGGTAAAATCACGTCCGTCATAAATTACCGATCCTTCATTCGGTTCATGCAATCCCACCATGCACTTTAAAAGTGTGGTTTTGCCGGATCCTGATCCACCAATGATCAGGTTACACATCCCTTCCTTAAATTCGGCAGATATACCTCTTAATACATGATTCTCGCCAAATGTCTTGTTTATGTTCTTAACCTCTATCATAACATCAATTGGGCAATAACGTAATCAGAAAAGAGGATTGCTATACAGCTTATAACTACTGCTTTGGTACTTGACTGACCTACTTCCAATGCCCCGCCGCTGGTGTAAAAACCCTGGTAGGCAGATACAGAAGTAATAATAAATGCAAAAATAACTGCTTTCACCATAGAAACAGTGAAGGTGAAAGGATTAAAATCGGTTGTAAGACCAATTATAAAATCCTGTGCTGTCACAGCGCCTGAAGCAGTTCCAGCAATGTAACCGCCGAAAATGCTTAGACCGATTGAAATTATTACCAGCATAGGAATAGTAATAACGCTGGCAATTATTTTCGGAAGAATGAGATAGCCCGGGGAGTTTATACCCATAATTTCTAAAGCATCAATTTGCTCGGTTACCCGCATGGTACCGATCTGGGATGCAACACTTGATCCAACTTTCCCTGCCAGCACAATTGCTGAAATGGTTGGACTTAATTCCAGAATTGATGAATCACGTACAATACCGCCTATTACTGATTTAGGTATCAGATCACTAACCAATTGAAACGCGGTTTGAACCGTCGTTACCGCGCCTAGAAACACGGATATAATTGCGATAATGCCTAAAGAGCCTACCCCAATTGCATTCATTTCGTGGAAGATCTCCCTCCTGTAAATATTCCATTTTTCTGGCCGGCGAAATACTGCTTTTAATAATAATATATATTTACCTAGCGGGTGAAATACCATTTGAATTGGTTTTATTTAAAAAATTATACAATAATAATACAAAAAAATCATCCCTTCAGAAACGGGTGGTTTAAAAAAGTCTCAAGTTGCAAATATCCTTAATTCTACGTCCTTGCATCACCGTTTTTAGTATTTTTAAACCATGAACGCTATTGTAACAGGTGCAACGAAAGGAATAGGCAGAGCATTAGTAATGCATCTTGCTGCTAACAATTATAACCTTGCTTTGTGTGCGAGAAATGTTGAAGAGGTCGAAAAGTTGACCGATGAGCTAGAGACGTTATACCCCTCTCTGAGTTTTTATGGTAAAGCTGCAGATCTGGAGAAACGATCTGATGTTGAAGCCTTTGCGGATTTTTCAAACGATAATTTGGATATAGTCGACCTTCTTATTAATAATGCCGGGTTATTTTTGCCTTCAGGATTAATGAACGAAGCTCCCGATGCGCTCGAAAGGCAAATGCAGGTTAACGTCCTCACTCCCCATTATCTGTGTAAATTCTTTGCAAAGAAGATGATAATTCGAAAGAAAGGGCATATTGTGAATGTTTGTTCCACCGCAAGCTTATCATTGCTCACAGGCTCAGCATCATACAGCATCAGTAAAGGAGCTCTTTTGAGTCTTACAAGGCTGTTGAGAGAGGAACTGACGCCTTCAGGAATCCGGGTTACGGCCGTCCTTCCCGGCGCTACGTTAACTGATTCCTGGTCTGGCACCACCATTCCAGCCGATCGGTTTGTACTACCTGAGGATGTCGCTAAAGCCGTGTTTAATGCAATTTCAATGAGTGATGGAGCGAATGTGGATGAGATTATAATCAGACCGTTGAAGAGTCTTGATAATTGATTTATCATACCTATACTTTTTTCTACCGACAAATTAATGTCCTTTACCGAGAACTTGTGATACCCTGCCTAATTGCTGTTTAAGACACGAAGATGTTGTGTTAGTTTTGATCAGTCAATAAGGGATATTATCTCTAAAACAATTAGCAACTAAATCAACCTGCCTACCGGCAGGCAGGCAACCAAAAACCAACATGGAAAAGAAACTAACCCGGAATGAGCAGGAAAAAACGGTAGCAGGAGTATGCGCCGGACTTGCTGAATACTTTGATTTAGATGTAACATGGATCCGTATTGCATTTGTACTGGCTGTTTTGGCTGGCTTATCCGGAGTGCTTGCTTACATCGTGCTATGGATAGCGGTGCCGGTTAAGCCGTTTGTCCCAAACTACAGCGCGTTTAATGCTGATTACAAAGTTTATGACCATGCAGCAAACCCAAACGGGCCAATAAATGATCCGGCATTTTCCGAGATCCCTTATCCTAAAAGAAAAAAATCAGGGAGCGGTGGAGTAGTAGTCGGACTTATCTTCGTTGTTTTTGGAGCGTTCTTTTTGCTCGACGAGTTCGACTTTGTGCCATACTGGTTTGAGTTCCACAAATTATGGCCGCTTGTATTTATTATTCCGGGGATCATGATGATCAAGAATGCAAATAAAAGGTCGTGGAAAGAGGAGTGGAAGGAAAATCAAAAAGCCGAAAAAGTTGCCCAGGAGGCTGGCCAACAGCAAAATGCTTCCGGTACAGAACAAAGCACTATTATTACGGACGATAATTCTAATAAGGAAGTATAACTCGTCAAGTACGGCTGATTTTACTTGAGCATAAACAATAAATTTAAAATTATGAAAACCGAAAAAATAATCTGGGGCCTGATCTTCATCTTCGTCGGAACAGTGTTCATGCTCGATAACTTTAATGTCATCAATTTCTATTGGGGTTCAATATGGCGCTTTTGGCCAATAATATTTATCCTGGCCGGTATTAATATGTTGTTGAGCAGGCTCGCAAATAAAACTACCGCGGCAATTGTAGCCGCTTCCATAACCCTTATGGTGCTGGCATTCATAGGTTATCAGGGTTCAATTCGCAGAGAACACAATGGATGGGTTCAATTTAGATTCAATGATGATCGTAATGATAGCGACAGAAGCTGGAGCGATGCAAGTATATTTTCAGAGCCATATACTGGTTCAAAGGCTGCAACTTTAAACATTCAGGGGAGTGCCACTGTATTTGATTTGTCAGATAGCACCTCCATGCTTTTCCAGGCAGATGTGAAAGAAACAAGGGGCGGATATTCTCTTGAGAAAACTACCACTGACTCAGTAGATGTTCTGAATTTCCGCAAAAGAAACAGAAATGGCCGGGGTTTTAAAATGGACGACATGGAATCGAATGAAACCCGTCTAAGTCTGAACAGCAATCCAGTATGGGATATCACAGTAGAAATGGGTGCCGGGGAAACGGATTTTAACCTTGAACAATTCAAAGTTCGCAACCTGAAGTTTGAAGGGGGAGCAGCATCTTTTAAAGCTAAAATTGGTTCAAAACTTCCACTTGCAAATGTATCTGTTGAAACGGGAGTAGCCAGTGTAGAGATTGAAGTGCCTGCTGCGTCTGGATGCAGAATAGTAGTTGACAGCGGCCTGTCTTCGAAAGATTTCAATGGCTTTGCGAAACAAGCCGATGGTACTTACAAAACCAGTAATTACGATTCAGCAGTGAATAAGGTCAATATTAGCTTAAAGGGCGGACTATCCTCATTCGAAGTAAGAAAGTATTAAATATATTTGTTGAGCGCTGGCGGAAGCTTCCTGATTTTGGGAAGCTTCCGCTTTGCGTATATAAGCAATGAAACAATATACCGTAGTTATTAAAGGGAAACCTGAAGGCCCATACTCTTTTGAGCGGCTAAAGGAACTGAAAATAAAGCCCGGAACTTTTGTGAGAACAGAGGGGATGGACGACTACAAAGAAGCACACGAAATCCCCGAGCTGTGTGAGCTGCTTGGAATAACGGCACAAATAAGGAAACCTCAATATTTTGCTTCATTAGACGTCCGCCTTCTGGCAATTATTATAGATTATTTTTTGGTCTTCGCTATCTACTGTGTACTGGCTACGGTTGCCGTCCTTTTCATTAGCGAACGGGAAAATAAGATTGTTGTCGCACTGTCCGGCCTTGCCGTAATTCCTTTGGTAAAAATGATCTATAGCATTATGGCCGAAGCTTCCGCCCGGCAGGGAACCTATGGGAAATTTCTGATGGGATTAAAGGTATGTGACGAATCGGGATCGCCTATTACGCCAGGTATCTCAATTGTCAGAAATTTATCTAAACTGATATGCGTGTTCACTCTCGGACTGGGTTATGCCTACGGTTTCTTCGACAAACGGCAGCAGGGGATACATGATAAGATTGCGGGGACGCTGGT
>NZ_JBKJUM010000084.1:0-31114 GCF_046590655.1 Daejeonella sp. | reverse complement strand
AAAAAAGCCCATAACTTTCCGTTACAGGCTTCCTATTTAAAAAGAAATTTCGTTACTTCAATATCCTCAATACCGCCTTAAGGGAAATAACGATTCCGATTATTAGCAAGATATTAGAAATGGCATCTATAAACATCCAGCTTCCTGCGAAACGAAGAAATACGCCAATCAGGCCAACTACAATTCCAATTACGATCAGGTTGTAATGAGCAGGGTCATTTGACTCTTCTGTGTGTTTGTTTTTATATGTTTCTTCCATGTGCTGTGTTTGAGATGTACGAAAATACTAATCTATTTTACAGTTTAAAATTCTATCTGAGTTTATCCGTTTGATAATGCTGCCGCACCGCTCACAATTTCAGTAAGTTCGGTGGTAATAGCCGCCTGCCTTGCCTGATTGTAAGAAAGTTTCAACGCTTTGAGCAAGTCGCCGGCATTTTCAGTTGCTTTGTCCATTGCTGTCATACGCGCTCCGTGCTCTGAGGCATGGGAATCAAGTATGGCTTTATAAACCTGCGTCTTAATAGATTTCGGTATTAACTGCTCCACAATTTCTTCCTGAGATGGCTCCAGAATATAATCCGTTTGGGTTTTGCTTTCTAATAAAGCTGCAGCTTTCGGCACCGGCAATAATTGTTCAGTAGTAAGGATTTGAACAGCCGCATTTTTAAACAGGTTGTAAACTAACTCCACCCTGTCGTATTCACCCTTAGCAAACCCAGCCATTATCGCTTCAGTGATCTTGGAAGCATTTTCAAACGTAAGATCGCTGTACAGCTCATTGTTATTACCTATAACCTTGTATTTACGTTTCTCATAAAAATCCTGAACTTTCTTACCAATCGCAACAATTTGAACATTGCCATTACGGTATTGCTCAGAATATTTTTCGGAAATGAGTTTGTTCGCGGTCTTAATTACATTCATGTTGAATGCACCTGCAAGACCACGGTTAGAAGAAATCGTGATGATCAGTACTTTATTCGGCTCCCGTTCCTGTATGAACGGAGAATTAGATTCTTCCAGACTCGCCGAGAGGTTAGTCAGGATATCCCGCATCTTGTTGGCGTAAGGCCTTAACTGGATAATAGCACTGGTCGCCCTTTTCAACTTAGCAGCCGAAACCATCTTCATGGCCTTAGTGATCTGTTGCGTTGAGGTAACGGATGCTATACGGTTTCTTACTTCTTTTAAATTAGCCATATTGTGAGTTGTAAGTTATACGTTGTACGTTATACGTTTTAGAAACCGATTCCTAAAACTTTGCCTAAAACTTATAACTTTCAATTTTTTACTATACCCTACTAATAAGATGTCATTCATAAAAAATCGATTCTTAACCTTTTTATCTAAACCTAGAATTCTTCAATGGTCTCATGTAAGTTATCAGTCTTATCTATAAGTTGTAAACTCTAAGAATCCCGCCCCAAAAACGTACAACGTATAACGTAAAACGTATAACTCCCTTAGTATTTCTCTCCTAATTCCTTAGCAACTGTCTCCAGCGCTTTGGTAATTTCATCGTCCAGTTTTCCAGCTTTAAGGCCTTGTAAAACCTCAGGATGACGCTGCTCTAATTGCTGAATAAATTCTGCTTCGAAAGCTTTTACTTTATTTACAGGAACATTACGCATCAGGTTTTTGGTACCTATATAAAGAATGGCAACTTGTTTCTCAACCGGCTCTGGTGAAAACTGTGCCTGTTTTAATAATTCCACGTTACGGGCACCTTTATCAAGCACTGATTTCGTAGCTGCATCAAGGTCGGAACCGAACTTAGAGAATGCCTCCAGCTCCCGATACTGTGCCTGGTCAAGCTTTAGTGTACCTGCAACTTTCTTCATCGACTTAATCTGTGCGTTACCACCCACACGTGATACCGAGATACCGACGTTGATTGCCGGACGAACACCCGCGTTGAACAAATTCGACTCAAGGAAGATCTGACCATCGGTAATGGAAATTACGTTGGTAGGGATATATGCAGAAACGTCACCAGCTTGTGTCTCGATAATCGGTAGCGCTGTTAGTGAGCCGCCGCCTTTAACAATATGTCTGATCGACTCCGGAAGGTCATTCATTGCCTGAGCAATTGAATCATTCTGGTTGATCTTTGCAGCACGCTCAAGTAAACGACTGTGAAGGTAGAAAACGTCACCTGGATACGCTTCACGGCCCGGAGGACGACGAAGAAGCAATGACACCTCTCGGTAAGAAACGGCTTGTTTTGAAAGATCATCATAAACGATCAAAGCTGGCCTGCCCGTATCGCGGAAGAATTCACCAATAGCAGCACCCGCAAACGGAGCGTAAAACTGCATTGGAGCAGGATCAGCAGCAGACGCAGCTACGATCACAGTGTATGGCATTGCGCCATTCTCTTCCAATACTTTCAGGATCTGAGCAACCGTTGAGTTCTTCTGGCCGATTGCAACATATATACAGAATACAGGTTTTCCTGCTTCGTAAAATTCTTTCTGGTTAATGATCGTATCGATACAAACCGCAGTTTTACCTGTTTGACGATCACCGATCACCAACTCACGCTGACCACGTCCGATAGGAATCATTGCATCGATAGCCTTGATACCTGTTTGTAGAGGCTCAGTAACCGGCTGACGATAAATTACACCCGGAGCTTTACGCTCTAAAGGCATTTCAAATGTTTCGCCTGTGATCGCGCCTTTACCATCGATTGGCTGGCCTAATGTATTTACCACACGGCCAAGCATGCCTTCACCAACTTTGATGGAAGCAATTTTATTGGTGCGCTTTACTGTATCACCTTCTTTGATCTCATCGAAAGCGCCAAGTAGTACCACACCCACATTATCTTCTTCAAGATTCAATACGATACCCTGTAAACCGTTATCAAATTCAACAAGCTCGCCTGATTGAACTTTAGTTAATCCGTATACGCGGGCAATACCGTCACCCACCTGTAACACGGTACCAACCTCTTCGAGCTCGGCTTCCGACTTAAAGCCTGACAGTTGTTGTCTTAAGATCGCCGAAACTTCATCTGGTCTTACCTCTACCATAGTAGTATTTTGTTTTTAATGTTGTAAATCTTCTGCTTCCGTCCCCAAAGGAAGCACACAATCTCTTATAGGGTTTGGGGTATATTTTTAGCGTTGTTCGAATTCTTTTCTGAGTTTATTCAGCTTGCTTGATATACTTGTATCAAATTGCTTATCTCCTACTTTCAGAATAAATCCACCGATAAGTTTAGGATCAACAACTGAACTTAAAACAACCTCGCCTTTGGTGGATTGCTTAACGACCTCTTCAATCTTACTGATATTTTCCTGGCTTAAAGGAGCTGCTGAAGTAACCGTTGCCTTAACTACATTATTAAGTACATTATACTGGTTGATAAATTCTTTTGCAGTGGCAAATAATATTCCAGACCGGCCTTTCCTGATCACTATCTTAAAAAAAGAAAGAATCATCTCATGCACCTTTCCCGAAAACAATCCATCAAGAATGTTAGTCTTTTTATCCAGGCTAATAATCGGATTTTTCAAAATTGCCTGCAGCTCAGGATTCTCCCTGCACGTTTCAAGAAACAGCTCAATATCTCCTTTAACTTCCTCAACAGAACGTTGTTCCCCTGCCAGGTCGATTAGAGATTTTGCGTAACGTGATGCAACTTGTATTTCTGACATATTTTTTTATTGGTTGCCTACCTACCGGCAGGCGGGTTCGTTGTTAGTTGGTGGTTACCAGTTACCCGTTTCCAGTTGCCAGGCTGTTCGGATATCGACTTACGACGTAAAACGTACAACGTACAACGTATAACGTACAACTTCCTTCTAATTAAGTTTTACTTCCTTTAACAGCTCTTTAACCAGCTCCTGCTGTTTATCCTGATCTTCCAGCTGCTTGCGCAATACTTTTTCAGCGATTTCAAGAGATAATGTTGAAACCTGATTTTTAATCTCAGCCATAGCGGATAGCTTTTGGTTTGTAATTTCCGTTTTTGCTGCTTCAATTAGCTTCGCGCCTTCAACTTTCGCTGAATCTTTAGCGTCATGAATGATCTGATCTTTAATTTCTTTAGCTTCTTTCAAAATATTATCACGTTCCAAACGAGCTTCTCTTAAAAGATCTTCGTTTTCGCTGATCAGCTTGGCCATTTCTGCCTTTGCCATTTCCGCCTTCGACAAAGCATCTTCAATTGAGCGTTCACGCTCATCAAGTGCCTGTACAATAGGTTTCCAGGCGAATTTGCTCAGGAGAAAGAACAGTATCAAGAAAGCTACTGTCGACCAGATGAATAAACCCGGATCCGGTGATACTAATGGGTTTAATGCCAGTAATGTCATTATCTTATATATTTAATATATCAATCAAAATAATAAAATAAGGCCGGTGCCAATCGCACAAGCCTTATTTTAATTAGTTTACGTTTCCGGTTCCTAAGAACGCAACAACTACAGCAAATAGAGCAACCGCCTCAACGAATGCCGCCGCGATCAACATAGCTGTTTGAATTTTAGATGCTGCTTCCGGTTGGCGGGCCATACCTTCCATAGCTTTACCACCAATGTTTCCGATACCAATGCCTGCTCCGATAGCAGCTAATCCTGCACCAATACCAGCGATACTTCCAACGATCATAATCTGATTTTTAAATATATATTAAACAAAAAAATAATTCATATTAATGCTCAGCATGCTCTTCCACCGCCATCCCTATAAACAGGGCCGACAAAATGGTGAAAATGAATGCCTGGATAAAACCTACAACCAGCTCAATAACACTGATAAATAGCACGAACGGAATTGCCACTCCGGCAACCAGCACGCTCTTTATAATAAAGATCAATGAGATCAAACTCAGGATCAAAATATGGCCTGCGGTGATGTTTGCGAATAAACGAATCATCAATGCAATTGGCTTGGTAAAAAGCCCAATAATTTCAACAGGGATCATTAACGGATATAACCACCATGGAACATGTGGAGTGAATACATGTCCCCAGTAATTCTTGTTCCCGTTTACAGTTGTTAATACAAACGTAGTCAGAGCAAGCATCATGGTTACTGCGATATTACCAGTTAAGTTGGCCCCTCCCGGAAAGAAAGGAATTAATCCCATCAAATTATTTAACCATACGAAAAAGAATACGGTTAGCAGGTAAGGCATAAAGCCTTTGTACCGGTGACCCAACTGTGGTTTAGCAATATCATCACGCACAAATAGAATGATAGGCTCCAGAATAGACTGCAAACCTTTCGGGGCTTTTCCTTCACGCTTCTTGTAAGCGTTTGCGATGCCGATGAATACAATCAGAAGAACTGTAACGGATATTAATAAGGATACAACGTTTTTGGTGATTGAAATATCAAATGGCTTTGCATTTAAAATGTCGCCCTTGGAATCGTGTGCGATGTATGTACCATCAGCACTTTTCGTTACTGAAGGATAATAGAACTTCCCATGATAATTTACAAGCTTAGTACCATTCGCTTCGAAAACTTCGGTACCATGATCATTGTGTCCATATTTATTAGAAAGAAAGGTAACAAGACCATTCTGCGTGTATAATATAACTGGTAAAGGAACCGAAACATCCCCAAAGAAATGCCACTCGTGCGAGTCGGCAATGTGATGCAGGATCATCTGAGAAATATCTTCTTCTTTTTCTTCACCTTCAGCATGTGCAACTGAGGTTTCAGCGTGTGCTGTATCTGCGGCAGTATGCTCCTGTGAATAAGCCGAAACGTTCAGCAATGAAAATAAAACCGCACAAAATGAAATGCTGAAGAATTTTTTTGAATTGAAAATATGGCTCAAATCCATTTATTATAAGGAATTTACTTAAAATTTTGGTTGCGCAAGTTACACAACAAACAATAAATTTCAAACACTGTATGAAAGAAATATAGATAAAAAAAACAGATGATAAATTTAGCCGGATTAACCGTGTTTTGGGTAATATAAACAAAGGCTATTACCATGTATAAAAGGAGCTTTACGGCGATACTTGCGAGTAAAGCCTGGCCCGATGATTTGATACTCACTTTCATTCTCCAGGAAGCGAAAAGGTAAATGACCAAAGTAAGGATGCTGAACACGGCAAACATATTCCAGAAACGGGGAATCAGAAGGTCAAGGTTTTCGTATAGATTCTCAGCAACAAGCGGAGCCATACTTAAAAAGATATTGAAGAGGATAAAGTATATCAGGAATTTAATCGTACTCATGATTTTAATTGCCTGATGGTCTGATAAATGGAAAGGCAAACACCCAGAACACAGGCAAGCGCTGTTACCCACTGGGTTTTATGATCGTAGTATTGATCGATCTTATACCCGATAAATGCGGAAGCTCCAATAATGGCCATCATTTGAAAAGCAACACCAGTATATTTTGCGTAGGAGCCGAGGGCTCTTTTCTGGGAATCGAGATCTTCGGGTGGGTTGATTTCGGGCTTGTGGGGTTGGTTTTCCATGGGGATAGGTTCAAGGGGTAAAATTATTAATAATATTAGGGTTTAGGGTTATTAATAATGGTTTGATTGCGGGAAGCCAGGTTATTCTTGAGATCGCTTGCTTCGCCTTAGATATGAAATTACCAGTTACGTCAACGTACGATGAGGTCCCTCGCTTCGCTTCGGGATGACGGCGGGCGTTTTTTTGGGTGAAAGGTAGATTTCTCCCTGCCGGCCGGCAGGCGGGCTCGCGGCACATTTGTATTAAAAGAGGAAATATCACTTCGCTCGTCGAAATTGTTCCAATCACTAACTCTTTTGTACCATTAATTAAACGGATTTCTATCAAATATGCTTGGGTGTTAACTTCCATTATGACTAAAGGTGGCTACGTTTATATGATGACTAATAAATATAAAACTACCCTTTATATTGGTGTCACCTCCAACCTTCGTGAAAGGGTGTTTCAACACCGGCAACATTTCTATCCTGATAGTTTCACTTCCAAATACAATCTTACTTACTGCATTTATTATGAACGCTTTCCGACTATCATGGAAGCAATCAGCAGAGAAAAAGAGCTTAAAAAATGGCGCCGTGAAAAGAAGAACCAACTAATCAATGCAACCAACCCCGCATGGAACGACCTATGGGGTGAAATTCAAAAGAAATCCCCCCACCCCCCCCACCGCGCTGCGATCGTCATCCCGAAGCATAGCGAGGGACCTCCTGCCAAAAAATCACCCCTAAAACGTTAAACAGCATAGCGAGGGACCTCCTGCCGAAAAATCACCTCCAAAACGTTAACTAGCGAAGCGAGGGACCCAAAACATTATCATTTACATACCAAATTCCTCCATGAATAAAATATCTTTGCATAGATTTTGTTTATATAAATATAAGCAGCAGCCGATTTGAGATCAAACACTCTAATTCCTTATTTTAACCTGTTATTCTTCTGCATTTTATGTTTTGAGTTTGCCGCATGCGATTCTCAGAAACAAACTGTTGCGAGCCGGGGAATGCAGAACTTAACTGCGAATTTTAATATCCTTTACAATGCGAACGAACTGGTTGACGAAAGTGAACGAAATATTCAGTTTGTTACGGTTGATGATTATGAACGTCTTATTTCAGTCTATAAGGAACCTCTCGAGGCGACAGCACAGGGCGAGATAAAAAACCTTGACCAGGCGATATTGAAAGCCAATGTTATTGCTAATGAAAAATCACTTAGCAGTTATGTAGACGATGCCTATTTCTTGATTGCCAAGGCAAATCACCTGAAAGCAAACTTCTACAATGCTTCCGAATTTTTTACCTACGTATACAAATCTTATCCTGACGAAAAAGAATTGAGGCAGGCTGCACTTGCGTGGAAAGCCCGCTCCCTTATTCAATCTGAACGATATGAAGAAGCCGAAAGCACCCTTGATACAGCTCTAAAGTACATCGAGACGGAAAAGGAGTCTGTTGCCGATATTTTTGCCACCAGGGCACAGCTACACCTTTATGCCCAGGAAGATGAACAGGCAATAAAATTGCTGGAGCAGGCAATTAAATTTGCGCGAAACCGGCAGAATAAGATTCGCTGGATTTACCTTCTTGCGCAGCTACAGCAAGTAAACAAAAACATGGAGGATGCATATGACAATTATACAGAAGTTGTGAAGAGCAATGCACCTTTCGATATGGCCTTTAATGCGAATCTTAGTCGCATCGGCATACGAGATGAGCAAAGTGGAAATAAGGTCAGCCGGTCGCAACGCTTAAGTTCACTTCTCAAAGACGATAAAAACCGGGATTTTATTGATCAGATCTATTTTCAAATTGCGAACACGTACGCTCAGGATAAGAAACTTGCACAAGCCATAGAAAATTATAATTCTTCAATCAAAAACAGCACAAAAAATATAACTCAAAAGGGCCTCTCTTATCAGAAGCTTGCGGAGATTTATTTCGATCAGTCTGATTTTGTTCGGGCTAAAGTTTACTATGACAGCACATTGTCTGTACTTCCAAAAACCTACCCTGGTTTCGCACTGATTAGTAAAAAGGCAGAAAACCTTGAATTGCTTGCCGACAGGCTTACAACTATTTCACAGCAAGACACCTTGCAGATGCTTGCGAGCCTTCCCGAGGCTGAAAGGGATTTACGAATTGGAGTGCTGGTCCGTGAGCAGTCCTTAAAAGCGATGAATTCTACAGCAAACACGGCAAATTCTAGTCTGCCAGGACCTACTCAAGCCCTGGCAAATAGCGTTAGAGAGGGAAAATTCTATTTCAGCAATTCTGTTGCCCTCAATCAGGGACTCATTGATTTCAAAAGGCGCTGGGGTAGCAGGAAACTGGAAGATAACTGGAGGAGAAGCCAGAAATCTGCATCCGATGTAACATCTGCTGTTAGTCCGGACCAGGCGATAACAAACAACCCTTTCCAGCAGCCTGGTCCGGACGCTACTGCGGCAAACATAGAAACCATAAGGAGAACATTTATCGAGGGAGTACCGCTATCTTCGGAGCAAAAGTTGATTTCGGACCAGAAGATAGCTTCAGCTTTTTACGATATTGGAAATTATTACCGTGATGTTTCGCTGGACACAGCACAAGCTTTGAGCACTTATGAAAAACTTTTAAAACGTTTCCCTGAAAACTCTAATAAACTTGCTGTTTATTATAATCTATACAGGCTAAACTTAAGCATTGATCCGCAGCGTTCAGAGGAATTTAAGAATATCCTGCTTAAGGATTTCGCGGATTCACCCTTTGCAAAGACAATCCTTGATCCGCAGTATAACCAGCGTTCAGACGAACAGGAAATTGCTTTCAATCGCTTCTACAATGATGCCTATGATCTTTATCTGGACAAAAAGTATAGTGGGGTTCTAACGCACATTAATAGTTACGGAACGAAATTTACAGGTCGCGCCCTGCCTGCCCAGCTGGATTACCTCAGGTCATTAGCTGTAGGTCGCACACAGAAGCTGCCGGAGCTTGAGAAAGCTTTCAAAGAGCTGATAAATGCCTATCCTGAGGATAAATTGATAGTGCCGCTTGTAAA
This sequence comes from Daejeonella sp., assembly GCF_046590655.1. Classification (GTDB taxonomy): domain Bacteria; phylum Bacteroidota; class Bacteroidia; order Sphingobacteriales; family Sphingobacteriaceae; genus Daejeonella. Next base: position 21,613 of record NZ_JBKJUM010000084.1, on the reverse strand, counting down.
GGAACATCTGGATTTTATAAATTCGAACAGGCTCATGCTGAGTGAGCGCGTAGTAGCTCTTGTAGATAATGATCCGGCCAGGGATAGATTTGTTCAGGAACCAATCATCCAAAATATCCCTGCTGTGAGTCCTACAGCAATAATCAGTGAACCCCGTCCTGTTTCAAATACTGATGCTCTGAATCCAGTAGTGAATTCACCTGTAGTAGAAGCTGGCTTCTTTGTTAAGGAGGAAGCTGCATTATTTTATTTTGTTGTGAATATTTCCGATCCCGTGGTAAATTTGAGCTCTTCACGTTTCGGTATCGGACAATTTAACCGGATTAATTTGCCGCAGGCCGTTGTTAAACATCAGTTAAAGAATGTGAACCGGGAAAACCAGCTTATATTTGTAGGCCCGTTTGAAGGCAGGGATGCTGCTCAGAATTATTTTAACAGCATCAATCCCATGATAAAAGAGATCATGAAGATCCCGGCGTCCAAATACAGTACATTTTTCATAAACCAGCAGAACCTGGACAAAATAAGTGACAGAGCTTTGCTCGATCGGTATGTCGAGTTTTATAAAAGCAATTATGAGTAACAACAGATGAATAAGCATTTAACTCAGCAAGATATAAATCGCTATACAATCAGCTTCTGGAAGTGGATAATAGGAATAATTGCGTTTGGTGCTATTCTGATTTTCAGTATTGGACTGGGCTTATTTGGAACCCTGCCCGATCTTCGAGCTCTTGAAAATCCTAAGAGTAATCAGGCTTCAGAAGTTATTTCGGATGATAACGTTGTACTGGGTACATATTATGTTCAGAACCGATCAAACGTTCGGTATGATGAGATTTCCCCTAATGTGATCAACGCGTTAATTGCTACTGAAGATATCAGGTTTTACAATCACTCGGGTATCGACTTCAAACGGACATTCACCATTATTTTTTATAATCTGATCGGCAAGAGACAGGGCGCGAGTACCATTACACAACAGCTTGCGTTAAATATGTTTTCAGCGGAAGGTAGATCCAGAACCTTCTTAAAACGACTCATACAGAAGTCCCAGGAACTCATCGTTGCAGTGAAGCTTGAGCGACAATATACCAAGGAAGAAATTCTTACCATGTATTTGAACACGGTAGATTTTGGCTCTTACAATACTTACGGGATCAAATCTGCGGCAAGAACATACTTCAGCACAACTCCCGATAAGTTGGAACCCCATCAGGCTGCTATACTTATCGGGATGCTTAAAGGACCGTCATTCTACAATCCGCACAGAAACCCCGATCGGGCAGTATTTCGCCGGAATACGGTGCTGGAGAATATGAATAAAGCAAGTTATATCAGCGATGAAGAGTCCGAACGATTAAAACGACTCCCTTTAGGCCTTGCGTTTAATCCCACTGACCATGCCGACGGATCAGCGGCTTACTTCCGGGCAGTCCTTAAAAAAGACATTCAAAGGACTCTCGAAGAAAATAGCATATACAAAGCAGACAATACACCTTACGATCTCGACCGGGATGGCTTAAAGATTTATACTACGATTAACTCACGCATGCAGCACTATGCGGAAGAGGCCCAGAAGCAGTATATGAAAACTCTTCAGGTTAGCTTCAATAACTCCTGGAAGGGCCGCGATCCTTTTGATTTCGAAGAAGCCAAGGGATTGATCGACCAGGGAATGAAGCGTTCGGACCGCTACCGGGCTTTGAAAGAAGAAGGAAAAACCGAACAGGAAATAATTGAAGATTTCAGGACACCAGCAAAGATGACTATTTTCAGCTGGCGTGGTGAGATAGACACCTTAATGAAACCTATGGACTCGATAAAGTACTATAAGTTGATGTTACGAAATGCTGTCATGTCGATGGAACCCCAATCGGGTTACGTTCGTGCCTGGGTGGGCGGGATAGATTTTAATCATTTTAAATACGATCAGGTAAAGGTAGGTACACGGCAGGTGGGTTCAACAGCCAAACCATTTACCTATGCTGTCGCAATTGGAAATGGCGGATATTCACCTTGTTATATGGTCGACAACCAACCTGTAAGCATTGATGCGGGCGATGGCACCACCTATAATCCGAGAGCTTATAAATCACTGCCGGGACCTATTACCCTGAAGAAAGCATTGGCACATTCGCAAAATAATGCTACTATGTTCCTGATGAGCCAGGTGGGCTCAACCGCTGTATCGACTATGACAAAAAATATGGGAATTACCAGCCCGGTTCCTGCTTTTCCTTCAATAGCGTTAGGCTCATTTGAAGCTTCAGTATATGATATGGTGGGTGCCTATTCCGTGTTTGTTAACCATGGCATCTGGACGGAGCCGATTTATCTTCTTCGGGTTGAAGATAAAAATGGTAACGTTATCTACGAACGCAAGCCAAGAATAAAGGTTGTATTAGATGAGCAAACGGCCTACGTTATGACGGATATGTTAAAGGCTGTTATCAGGGAGGGCACAGGCGTACGATTGGGCTGGAAATACAAACTCACTAACCCCATAGGCGGGAAAACCGGTACCACAAATAACAACTCCGACGGGTGGTTTATGGGCATTACGCCTCAGCTTGTTACGGGTGTGTGGACAGGAGCTGAAGACCGGGCAATACACTTTTCCTCCACCGACTTCGGTGAAGGCGCAAACACGGCGCTGCCTATTTTTGGGCTTTATATGCAAAAGGTTTACGCTGATAAAACGCTTAACTACACCAAGGGCGACTTCCCTGTTCCCAAGGGCGGTGTAACGACAACCCTGGATTGCGGGGCTTATTCCAGGGAGCAATCTGGAGAGACGGAGTTGGATAAGAAGCTGGGGTTTTGATTGGCTGCCTGCGGTAGGCAGGCTTCGCTTCGCTCGCAATGACAACACCTCTAATCCACCCCTACCCCCGCCAGCGGGGGATAGCATGATGCCTGGGCAAATCGTATAAAAAAGACTTGAGGATAAATATGAATTTAAGATAAATAGCAGTTTTGCCTAAGCGCCCAGTGTCCCCCGCTGGCGGGGGGGTGGATTAAACTCTGTCCAATGAGAAATAATAATACATGGAAAATTTCGATCATCGCGCCGTTATAAAAAATATCCCTCCTAAACCGGGTATTTACCAATTCTGGTCGGTAAGCGATGAACTCATTTATATAGGCAAGGCAAAAAATCTAAAGAATCGTGTTTCATCCTATTTCAACAAAGACAATTATCGCGTAAACGCGAAAACGCGGGTGCTTATAAGCAAAATAAATCGTGTAACATTCACAATTGTTGATACGGAGATTGACGCCTGGCTGCTTGAAAACAGCCTCATCAAGAAACATCAGCCCAAATATAATGTCCTTCTAAAAGACGATAAGACCTACCCCTGGATTATCATCAAAAATGAGCCTTTTCCGCGCATCTTCTGGACGAGAAAGATCATCCGGGACGGCTCAACTTATTTTGGGCCCTATGCATCGATAAGCATGATGCATACTATTTTAGGAATGATCAAGGAAATTTATCCTTTACGCACATGCAATCTTCCTTTGACCCAGCCTAATATTCTCGCCGGAAAATTCAGGGTCTGCCTTGAATACCAGATCGGGAATTGCAAAGGACCATGTCAGGCATTTCAGACAGACGACGATTATGATCAGAATATATCAGAGATCAAAGATATCCTTAACGGGAAGACGAGCGCAGTAGTCAGGCGGCTTAAAAACCAGCTCGACACCTCTGTCGCAGAACTTAACTTTGAGCTATCCCACAGATTGAAACGAAAATACGACCTGCTGGACCGATATCAGAGTAAGTCGACCATTGTGAATTCATCGATTACTGATGTCGATGTCTTTAGCATCGCTACGGATGATAAACATGCATTCGTAAATTACCTCAAGGTAATGAACGGTACTGTCATACAGACTCAAACGCTAGAGATGAAAAAGCGGCTGGACGAAACTGATGAGGAGCTTTTAACCATAGCAATTTTTGAATTCAGAACCAGATTCAGCAGTACTTCAAAAGAAATTATTGTACCGTTTGATCTGGACCTGAGTGATTCCGGCATGCGGGTGAATGTACCGAAGCTCGGAGAGAAACGGAAGCTATTGGATCTCTCTCAGAAAAATGTGATGTTCTTCAAGCGGGAAAAACTCGAACAATACGAAAAATTAAACCCCGAAATAAGGACTGACAGGCTCTTAACCCAAATGATGAAAGACTTGCGCCTGAATCAGCTTCCACGACATATCGAATGTTTTGATAACTCTAATTTTCAGGGCAAATTCCCAGTCTCGGCCATAGTTGTGTTCAGAGATGCAAAGCCTTCCAAAAAGGATTACAGGCATTTTAACGTCAAAACCGTTGAAGGCCCGGACGATTTCGCAACAATGGAAGAGGCAGTTTTCAGAAGATATCGGAGGATGCTTGAAGAAGAGCAGCCACTTCCCCAGCTGATTGTAATTGATGGCGGTAAGGGACAGCTATCTTCCGCTATGAAAAGTCTAAGGCTGCTTGGAATTGAGACTCAGGTGACGATGATCGGCATTGCCAAACGACTGGAAGAAATCTATTATCCTGGAGATCAGTATCCCATGTACCTGGATAAGAAATCGGAAACTTTAAAGATCATTCAGCAATTACGCGACGAAGCCCATCGATTCGGGATAACATTTCACCGGAGTAAAAGGAATAAAGCAACGCTCGCCACTGAATTGGAAAACATACCGGGCGTTGGGAGGACCACTGCGGATAAGCTGCTGAGGCACTTCAAATCTGTGAAGAAAATAAAGGAAGCTACGGAAGAAGAGTTGATTCAGGTTATCAATAAAAGCCAGCTTCAGGCACTACAGGGCTACTTCGGAGGTCGGAGGTTGGAGGTCTGAGGTCGGAGGTCGGACCGGATTTCCGAGAAACAAAAAAACCATCAGATTTTGAAATGTCCAGGGGACGCGAGCTGCGCCGCGTCTGCACCAGGTTCCCGCCTGCGCGGGAATGACAACGTTATTGGTCGAAATTGAGGACGGGGGCGGCTGCGCCGCCCCCGTCCTCATCCTTAAGTTTAATGACATGTCATCCTCACGAAAGTGAGGATCTTATATTTCGTAATCGCTTGGCTTAAAATTGGTGGTACCTCTTAATACGACCACAAATCATGCTCAAAGTTCATCAGCTCTTTCTTCACACGATCTGACTCATGCAGCTTATCGATTCCCACTGCATAATCTTTTATACGAAGATCTTCCGGGTTAGATTCTTTGACAATATAACTGGAAAAAATTCGCTTCATGAAAATATCGTCATAGCTCAGACCACTTGCATCATTATCTCTGTTAACCACTGCTTTAGTTACCATGATATGGCGCGCTTCAGGGAAATAGATCCAAAATGCGGGCTGATCGTCAAATGACTGTCCCGCGGCCTGAATTCTGATCATTGGCGCAATACCAATAATTCTTGGCTCAAACACAGAACGTTGCTTATCAAAAATCCAGTCTTCTTTTATTCTGAACTTAACAATGCTGTCAGGATTAAATTCACCAGGCTTTACCTGGGTACCCGTTTGATTTCCGTCAGTGTCAAATACCGGAACAAGCACACTATCAGCGAAAGTTGCCATAGCAGCTTCCGGTGATAATACCGAAGAGAATTCATCACCATTAACATCATCCTTTGTGGCTGTTGCGCTATAAGCGGTAAGTTCGCCCGCAGCTATTGCGTCGGTCAGCATTGTGATAAGACGCGCTTTCGGTGATGCAAAGATCATATTGGTCTTTTCTCTCAGGTCGATCTCACGCCATACACGCTTGCTGAACATTACATCTGATTCTCTCAGATTAGCGTATGGCGATACCTTTGCACTTAGAATATTTTCCTTTTTGTAATAACCATCAAGGGGTTTCTCCGGCACGGCCTGTTGCGGCTTAGTCGCGTTATTCATATTCGGCAATTGGGCAAAAGCCTCAAAGCTTCCTGCGAAAAGAATAAGTGCTAAAATTATCTTGTTCATAATATATAATTTTACTGTCGGCTGTGAATCTATTAACGGTATTTCAATTCTTGAATTGCGTGCCGATGGTAGATTCTAAACCAATTAATTTGCTTTGAATACCATTCCGGGAAGCAGCCTTTGCGTCCCATCAGGCCCTACAGCAACAATATCGTCAAAAATTACCCTTGAACCTGGAGTAATTCCGGCAATTGCCGCTTGCATTTGAGCACTGAATGAATTTCCATTTGTTGTAAGTGCAATAACATCTGCACGGGGTTTTGCTATCACTAAACTGAACTTGGTGACACGGAATTTAGCGTCAAAATCAAAGTTCTCTAAAATTGCAAACAACGCGTTAGAATTTTTGATTACCACCGAACTCAACGTTCCTGAATTCTTACCTGCAAATTTCGCAATAGGATCGGGAATTCTTTTTACCCGGAAATCTGATGTTCCAATATTCTGAGTTTTACCCCCTATTTTTGCGGAAACATTAACTTTTGCAATAGTACCAGGTGAACTCACGGTAACGGTATATTTACCATTTGAACCTGAAATATTTCCGCCGCTCATCGAAACTACCAAACTCTCGATCGGGATACCTGGTGCGGAAACCGAAACCGGGTTAGGCACACCTACATAAAATACATTCATTTTGTCTGGGGATACCACTGCAGAAGGTCTGGCTACCTGATATTTTTGTATCGGCGTAGTGTATGTTTTGATAGAACCATCTGTCTGTTTAACGCGGACAGTACCGCTCCAGCTAAAAATACCCTCTCTGCCTGTATTCACAGTATAAGTACCTTTTCCGTCTTTAATAGCGAGTCTGGATCCACCCACGGAAATATCGGGACTGGATTTAGAGTCAGATGCTGTTAAGAACACCTCCGCTGTGTAAGCCTGTCCCTGAATTAAATAGGATGTTGGGGCCACAACAACGGCTGAGAATTGGTCAAGATTTACAACTGCCTGATCCATTTTTCCCAGAATTCGTTTGACCATTTCCGATTCGGCGTTCTTAGTGTCGGCCTGGATCTTTGCTAAAGCCGTTATTGCTGCTGTCAGTGGAATACCATCACCAAAGTTAGACTGCTCCCATGATCTGTTTACCGCACCTCGTTTTGGTGGGTCCATGGCTTGAAGTGAAAAATTAATTCCCTGCCGTTCCTTTGCATCAAGTAAAGCAAGAAGTTTTGTGCGCGTGTCGTTAATTTTATTTTTAAGTACTGTTGCCCTTTTTTGATTAATCATTAAACGCGGTGAAATATCAAGGTTATCCCGCTTGCTTATATCACCAGTAGTCTCATTATAACCACCGCCCTCAGTTTCCATCAGTTTTTTAAGTTCGCCTACATGAGCATTAAGGGCATCAGTATAAGAACTAGCCTTTTTTGCACGGTCATAAATAGGTTTTGCCCGGGCAGGCTCGTCCTTCAATTTAGTTGCTTCAAATGAGGCATACGTAGCATCCACACCGCTTTGTACATTTTGCGAAGATGCATTCAGACTATCTGTTAAGTTTTTAAAAGCCTCTAAGATCGAATCACTAACATTTAATGCTACTAAACCCAGCAGCACCAGGTATAGTATTCCGATCATTTTCTGCCTTGGGGTTTGTTTACCTCCAGCCATGCACTTCTATTTAAAATTGTAAGAATAAAAAATTATCTGGGATTAACGGCCAGGCTGGTTCATTGCGGTCAACATATTGCCATAAATTGAATTCAATGAGGCAAGGTTCTTAGCAAGCTTACCAACTTCCTCTTTAAACAGTTTAGAATCCTCCATTGATTCGTTGAAGTTTTGCATGGTAAGCGAAAGGTTTGAATAGAATTTATTCATCGATTTTAAATGGGCACTTGAATCCTGCAACTCAAGTTCATAAACTGCATTTAAAGCAGAGATATTTTTTGCCAATGCATTTACCTGATCGTGATAGGCACGGGAATCAATTCCTGTATCAGCCATTTCCCTTAAGCTGGAGGTAGCTTTATCAAATGCGGAGTTAAGGCTATCAAAACTTCCCGATGCAGTTCTGATTTTTGCAGTCAGTTCTGTAGTAGCGCTTGCTGAATCAGCTACATTGGAAATAGCGGAAACTTTTTCACCGAAAGAACGCAAGCCTGTTCCAAGGCTTTCAATAAGTTCAGGCCCAATCTTAGCTTCTGAAAGCATTTTGTCTAATGCGGCAGTTGAGTTAGGCGATGCCGTTTGAAAGGATGAAGAAACTGGTAATTCCCCTTTGAAATCCGGATCCAGCTCAGGATAAATTCTTGTCCAATCAGCTTCGGTCGATTCTGCCTGAAAACCTAATGCAAAGAACAGCAAAGCTTCTGTAATCAATCCGGCGGCAATCATTATTTCACCACCTTCCCAATGGAGGATCTTGAACATCAGACCTATAATTACTACTGAAGCACCCCATGATATCAGAGTGTTAATACCAAATTTGAATTTTTTCTTTTGAGCCATAATGGAAATACGAAATTATATTAGGAATTATATTCTATTAGATTTTGTCTTTAATATCACGTCCCTGATACTTAGTGATACAGCGGAAACCGACATAAGATTTTGAAGTATCCTGGAACTCGAACTGCCGGGCAGAATTTTGAAGGAAATAACCAATATCTTTCCATGAACCGCCGCGTACAACTTTACGTTTCAACACTTCAGGGTCTTCCGGGCGAGCCTCATAGCTAAAGGTTGGGTTCATATCGTGAGTAAATGTTGATGCTGATTCATCAAATGCAGAGGAAGTCCACTCGGAAACGTTTCCTGCCATATTATATAAGCCGTAATCATTAGGGTAATACGATTTCACGTTCACTGTAAAGGGTCCCCCATCATCAATATAGTTACCACGGCCCGGTTTAAAGTTGGCCATTAAACATCCTTTCGCATTTCGGATATATGGTCCGCCCCACGGGTAGCTGGTTCCAACACGTCCGCCGCGGGCTGCATACTCAAATTCTGCTTCAGTAGGAAGTTCATAATCTGCTCTTTTTGGAAGCCTGCGGCTTTCTTTGTAAGATTCATTGAAGCGGGTCCGCCAAACGGTGAAGGCACGTGCTTGTCTCCAGTTAACACCAACAACAGGATAATTAGCAAAAGCAGGGTGTGAAAAATAACCTTTTACCATCGGCTCATTTTGGGCGTAGGCAAAATCAGAAAGCCAAACCAGGGTATCAGGATAAATACCAACTGTGTCTCTAAGAATAAAATCAGATCTCTTAGCTTCCTTATTAAACCTGCTGTTTGAAGCCTCACGCAATCTCATGATTGCAAAATTGTATTTTAGAAGGCGTACATCAAGTTCATTTCTGTCGAATACCCTATCCTCCCCCTGATAGTACATCGCCTGCAATTTAGCTGCGTTTGGATTAGCTTTTCCTTTGCCGCCCCAGAGCGCACTTCCATTTCCAACTTTTTTCCAGTTAATGAATTTTTTACCTGCATCATTTGGATCCGGATTTTTAGGTTGGATAAAGTATTGTGGATCGTCAGACAAATAAGTAGTGATAGCTATCGAATCACGAACCCAATTCACAAACTGGCGATATTCGCTGTTAGTGATCTCCGTTTCGTCCATGTAAAAGGCCTGAACTGTTACCTGCTTATTTTGGGAAATCTGAGCGTAAGTAACATCCTGATCGGTTTGGCCCATAATGAATGTCCCGGCTGGAATGTAAACCATTCCAAAAGGAACTTCATTATTTTTAAATTTTTTGCTTGAAACCCCAACTAATTCCCCATTAGTTCCACCTTTACCGCAGCTGGTCCCTAAAAAAGCTAATGCTGCTAGAGCGATAAAGTAAAATTTCTTCATTTTATAATTCTTGTTTTAAAGGCTACTACGCTAAAATCACACAAATATCGCTGACCAAAGCTGGCAGAACTCTTGTTTTATTACACATCAATTTTTAAAATTCCCCGGTTAAATAAACCCGAATATAATAAAAAAAGTACACTAAAAAGGTATACAAACTAATTTTCCAGCTCGTGAAAGCTCAATACCTTCTGTAATTCAGGGATTTTAGGCTTTATAGAACGTAAAATTAGAGCCTGTATTTCACCCGTTATTAAAATATTTCTTTGATACGTTAATTTGTACATAAAGGTTGCTGTAATTATCATTCAGGCGATAATTCGTTGACGCTCTACTTACTTACGAAAAAAAACAATGATACTATTTATTAGCGTGTTTAATATATTGTTCAATCGCCATAGTCATACTAGGAGCCTGGGGAGTTGGAGCCGGAATATCGAGTACAAGATTATGCTCCAGGGCGGCCTTATGAGTACTTACTCCAAATGCAGCTATTCGGGTATTATTTTGCAGGAAGTCTGGAAAATTGATGAATAAAGAATGAATACTGCTGGGGCTGAAGAATACAATTACATCATAAAACACTTCTGCAAGGTCTGAAAGATCACTGCAAACAGTATGAAATAAGATCGCCGGTTTAAAATCGTAACCATGATCGTGAAGAAATTTTTGAGTTTCTTCGGCTGCTACATCAGAGCAAGGATAAAGAAATTTCTCCGAAGCATGCTTTTTTAAGACGTCTGCCAGATCTGCAGCTGTTTGCTTGCCAAAAAAGATCTTTCGCTTACGATATTGAATATATTTCTGGAGGTAAAGCGCTATTGTTTCAGAAATGCAGAGGTACTTCATATCCGCAGGAACATCATATCTCATCTCTTCACTTATTCTGAAAAAATGATCTACAGCATTTTTACTTGTAAATATTACAGCAGTAAAATCGCCCAGATTAATCTTTTCTTTCCGGAAATCTTTAGCAGGAACTCCTTCCACATGAATGAACGACCGGAAATCAATTTTCAAGTTGTGCTTCTTAGCTAGTTCAAAATAGGGAGACTTATCAGATTCAGGTTTAGGCAAAGTAACCAGAATACTTTTGACTTTTCTGTGTTTTGCGTTTGATGTTACTTGCATATTTTAAACTAAACTAAAATCTGAGTGCTTTGAAAAGAATAATCAATGGGCAAAATTCGAGGGCACAAAGGTAAATAATTAAATAAACTTTTGGAAACCTATAATTGGTTAAGATATTTGCTCCGGCACGTAAAAACTGCAGGACAAATATCAGAATAAGCACAATTATCCCTGCATATCCATAAATGCCAGCGTATCTGTTTGGTGTAAGACTAAATGCTATTACAAGCGGAAGAAATATCAGTGCACTATTAAAATAGCTAAGATATAGAATAGAAACATATTCTCTAACCAGGCGCTGGATATCAAACAGAAAGCCGAGCAACCTCAAGACTATTATTTTTACCGTAAATAAAGCTGTTACAAGTGTAGAAAGCAGTAAGAAAAGCTCGAATCCATCAACCGGATAAGAGAGTTGGAGATATTTGCCAGATAAATACAGATACAATCCAATTATCAATCCAAACAATATGTACAGGAACACGAATGCCCAGGAGCTAAAAAGATTGTCCTCTTTATTTATCTGCCCCAGAATCTGGTTACTGTAAAAGGACTGTACAATAGAGCCAAGTTCTTTAGAATAGAAGAACTTTATAATTGCAAAAAATAGAATCAGAAAAAGCACTACTCCCATGATCCAGCTTTCTCCCTTGGGACGAAGCCGGCCTTCATCATAGCGGTTAATTTTTTTTGGAAATTTCGAGGCCCAGGCAGTAAAATCAAGGTTTTTGACCGTATAAACTCTTAATAGACTATCTAAAAATCGATTCGGACGAAGCGGGTCCGGGGCTTTAACCCAAACAAGTGCCAATGAATCCTGTACATGTTTTATAGAATCACGGATGAACTGTCTTCTCGCAAGGAAAGCAGAATCCCTGTAAACAGGTCGGTATAATCCTGGCGCCGGACTACTTTCGATCGTGGTGTCGACCTGTGCCCAGGCGGCCGAATTAAGTAGAAAGAACACGAGTATTATCCCGTGTAATCGTTTTGCCATTCCCAAAAGCTTTCAATGTGCGGTAAATTTCTGCATTTTTTAAATGATATCCTAGGGAGTAACGGAGCATAGCTAAGGGAACAAGGAATAAAGAGCAAAGAACAAAGACAAAAGCCCCGGGTCATATTATAAATCGTTGATGAAACGACAGAACAATTTATTAAAGCTAGTTCTTATCTTTGCGCCTGGTTCGTTGTTCGTTATTCGTTATTGGTTTCTAGATCTTCGTTGATCTTTACTCTTTGTTCTTTATTCCTTGTTTCTTGACCCTTATCCTTTCTCTCTTCTAAATAATGACTGTTCCCAACACCAAATCTGCATCACCTGTCATGGTGATCATTGCCTTTGCTATCGTATATATTGTATGGGGTTCCACTTACTTTTTTATTCAGAAAGCGGTTGCTGACTTTCCACCATTCATGCTTGGCGCACTTAGGTTTCTCATTGCGGGGATCTTAATGACTTTATGGTGTTTGATAAGAGGAGAGAAATTATTCGGAATTCCCAATATCAAACATGCTATCATAAGCGGCATTATTTTGCTTTTTTTCGGAAATGGAATTATCATTTGGGTTGAGCAAAGCGTGCCAAGCGGATTAGCGTCGATAACAGTATCTTCAGCTCCCTTATGGTTCGTGTTCCTCGATCAGCGAAAGTGGTCTGAAAACTTTCGCAGCCGGTCCATAATATTGGGATTGATCATAGGTTTAGCCGGTGTGTTTATGCTCTTCAGTGAGCAGGTATCGGCGTCAATAAAGGGCACCGGGGGGATTCCTATGGGAACAATGGCCCTATTGCTATTAGCTTCAATTTCGTGGGCTGCAGGTTCCCTTTACTCGAAGTATAAATCATCAAAAGGTTCGACCATGGTGAATACATCCTGGCAAATGATGGCTGCCGGTTTTGCGTTTTTGCCCGGAATGCTTATCAGAAACGAATTCAATGGTTTTAACTGGAGTGATGTATCAAGCGGTGCATGGCTATCCCTCCTGTATCTCGTTTTCCTTGGCTCTATAGCCGGATTTAGTGCATATGTCTGGCTGCTAAAAGTCCGCCCTGCTATGCAGGTAAGTACTTATGCTTATGTTAATCCTGTGGTAGCCGTACTTCTGGGTGTATTTCTTGCCAACGAAAAGATTTCGCTGATCCAGATTCTTGGATTAATTACAATTCTGGGAAGTGTACTTCTTATCAATATGGCGAAGTACAGGCAAGAAAAGCTCGCTGAGAGAGCAAATTCTGCCACTCTGGCAACAAACTGATGAAAGCCGGAACTTATAAACTAATTTTGCGACATGGCCGGAATTTATATTCATATCCCCTTCTGTAAGAAAGCCTGTCATTATTGCGATTTTCATTTCAGCACTTCGCCGGTTTATAAAGACCAGATGGTTAAGGCGCTTCGGAACGAATTAATTCTGCGAAAGGATTATACAGGATCCGAACCAATTGAAACCATCTACTTTGGAGGCGGCACGCCATCCGTTCTAAGCGCTGATGAATTGGGAATGCTGATTCACGAGATAACAGAATATTATCCGGTATCAGCATCTGCCGAGATCACTCTCGAGGCGAATCCGGATGATTTGAATCCTCAAAAAGTAAAAGAACTCAAACAAATACCAGTAAATCGTTTCAGTATCGGGATTCAATCTTTTTTTGAGGAAGATCTGAGTTGGATGAACCGGGCACATACTGCTGCAGAAGGGCATAGTTCCATAAAGCGGGTTCAGGATGCTGGATTCGAAAATATCACTGCCGACCTGATTTATGGGTACCCATTGCTCACGGAGGAAAAATGGGAGTCCAATATCCGACAGCTGATTGAATCTGGAATACCACATATCTCATCATATTCCATGACTGTTGAGCCCGCTACTGCTTTGGCTTCCTTAATAACGAAAGGAATTCAAAAGCCAATGAATGAAGCACAGAGCGCCCGACATTTCGGAATGCTTATGGACGAACTTATTGTCGCTGGCTTTGAACATTACGAAATTTCTAATTTTGCTAAGCCTGGCCGGCATTCGAAACATAATTCGAACTATTGGGAAGGAGTAAACTACATTGGAATAGGGCCTTCTGCACATTCATTTAACGGCGAAAGCCGGCAGTGGAATGTTTCTAATAATAAAAAATATATAGAATCACTGGAAAGGAATAAAATTCCTTTCGAAATTGAATATCTGACGATAGAAAACAGGATCAATGAATACATAATGACAACTCTCCGAACCAGCAAAGGGATGGACCTGGCCTTAATCAGTCAGCGTTTCCACAGCGATTATCGTTCTCACATTCTTCAGAGCCTCGAACCCTTTTTAGAGAAAGAATGGGCAACTATTAACGACCAAAAGGTTGTTCTAACTAAAGAGGGCAAGTTGTTCGCAGATTACATTGCTTCCGAACTATTTGTTGAACTTACACTTTAGATTGATCCAAAATGAATCTAAAAAATAAAGTTGTCTGGATAACCGGCGCTTCGAGCGGCATTGGAGAAGCCGTAACCTATAAAATGAACCATTTAGGCGCAAAACTTATAATTTCCTCCCGCAAAAGTGAGGCACTTTATCAGGTAAAAGCTAATTGTAAAGGTAATCCCCTTGACATCCATGTGCTCCCGATTGATCTCGAGCACACGAAAAGCCTTCCGGAAACTGCAGCCACTGCTGCTAAAATATACGGGCATATTGACGTGATCGTTCATTCGGGCGGAGTAAGTCAGAGGTCCTTAGCAATCGACACAGACTTACTTGTTGCACAGCGAATCATGAACATAAATTTCTGGGGTGCGGTATCCCTGACGCAAGCTACCCTGCCAGGAATGATCAATAGGAATTCAGGTCATATCGTTATAATTAGCAGCCTGGTAGGGAAATTCGGCACTAAATTCAGGTCGGCCTATTCCGCTTCAAAACATGCTTTACACGGTTATTTCGATTCTCTGAGAAGTGAAATAAAGCCGGAAATAAAAATTACAATCATTTGTCCCGGCTTTATAAAAACCAATGTTACTTATAACGCTCTTACAGCAAATGGCACAAGGCAAAATTCCATGGACGATGCTCAGGCGAATGGAATGTCGGCCTTTGAATGTGCTGAAAAAATATTACAAGCAATACAAGCCGGAAAGCAAGAGGTGTACATTGGTGGCAGGGAAAAATATGGCGTTCTGATAAAACGACTTTTTCCTGGCCTGTTTGCCAAGATCATTCGGAAAGCGAAAGTAACTTGATAGTTTTAAGTTATAAGTTTTAAGTTGTCTTCTCTCCGCCAAGCCTAACAACTGGCAACTGGCAACTAGCAACCAAATTAGCTCGAATGATCAGCAATCACTTTCCACTTACCATCAATTTTCTTTAGAAGCAGTGTAAAAAATCCTTTCGGTTCGTCCTTTTCACGTTTCAGATTCCAGGCACCGAGCACAAAAGCATGATCGGCGCTTATAATTTTAACTTTTTTGATATCAAACGTCAAAATCCCCATTGCTGATTTGTTGGGATAAGCCTTTTTATAATTATCAAGCGTCGTTTTCCAGCCATATTCAGGCCCGCTTTTTCCCACGAAAACCAGGGAATCTGACTGCTCATAACCCTGCATATATCCCTCCATATCCCCCTTATTCCAGGCCTGACGCTGAGTTTCAAGTAATTTGAGAATATCGTTATGATCTGATTCCTTTCGATCTGAACACGAGGCCAGGAAGGAAATCATTAATAAGGAAACGAGCATCTTTTTCATAATTAAAAGTAGGAATATATCAGCAAAGTAGTTACCTGTCCAATCTTTTACGCAATACTTGGCTAGTACTTAGAGAAGTGCTGTTGAGGTTCCAGGCTTCGCTCCTTGATGATGTGTTTATTGTGTCAGGTGCATTGTTTGGGATTAGGTTCCTCGCTGCGCTAGTTAGTGCTTTAGGTGTGGTTGGTGGCAGGGGGTCCCTCGCTGCGCTTCGGGATGACGTCGGCATTTGTGGGAAATGGAGATTTCTCCTCGCGGGACGGGCCAGGTAAATGATGGAATTATTGGGTCGCTCGTCGAAATATATCCTTGCACGAACTTCTGTGGTTACACCCAACCACGTTCTAAGAAAATCCGTTTAGTTAATGGTTAGAAGATTAATATTGGGAAGCTATTTCGACGAGCGACAATATGTTTTATCATTAAATAAACCCGTTCCGCGAGGAGAAATCTCCAATTTCCAAAAAAAACGGCAATCGTCATCCCGAAGCGGAGCGAGGGACCTCTTCCGACCTCCGACCTCCGACCTCCCACCTCAGATTTGACATCCCCGTAACATTTTTACCTGTTCAAACCTTTATCTTCGAATCTTCGTAAATTAATAAGAAGAGTTATACTATGCGGGGACATTCATTTTCGAAATTTATTCCTAATGAGCTCCCAAAAGGCGGTTTTGAGGAGTTATTAAAACTGTTTCTTGAGCTTCTGAATTATACATCCGGCGATGCCAATGAGGCAATCGCATGGATGAACGAGCTCGATAAGCAGTATAAACTAACTACCGATGAATATGGTATGGGGGATTTCATCGATGATCTCAAAAAGAAAGGTTATCTCGGCGATGATGATCAAAATCCCGGTGGGTTCATAATCACCTCGAAAACGGAACAAACTATTCGCCAATCGGCTTTGGAAGAGATTTTCGGGAAACTTAAAAAATCTGTAAAGGGAAGCCATAACACCAATATTTCTGGCCTGGGAGAAGAAAAGAACGCCGACCGCAGAGAATATCAATTTGGGGATAGCCTCGATCAGATCGACATGACTGCCTCTATCCACAATGCGCAGGTTAATCATGGTATTGGAGATTTTTCGATGACTGAGCGCGACCTGGAAGTTGAAGAGAAAGACTACAAGACGATCACTTCGACGGTGTTAATGATAGACATTTCCCATTCGATGATTCTTTATGGTGAAGACAGAATTACACCTGCCAAAAAGGTTGCGATGGCCCTGGCAGAGCTCATCCGGACAAAATATCCTAAAGACACTTTGGATATAGTAGTTTTTGGAAATGATGCCTGGCCAATAACAATAAAAGAACTGCCTTATTTACAGGTTGGGCCATATCACACTAATACCTACGCCGGGCTTGAGCTAGCTGTAGATCTTTTACGGCGACGTAAAACACACAACAAGCAGATCTTTATGATTACTGATGGTAAACCAACCTGTCTGAAAGAAGGTAATAAGTATTATAAGAACAGCATCGGCCTCGACCGGAAAGTGGTTAACAAGACTTTAAACATGGCTGCGCAGTGTAAGCGGATTGGAATTCCGATCACTACTTTCATGATTGCGAAGGACCCATACCTCCAGCAATTTGTGCGACAATTCACAGAGATCAATGGCGGGAAAGCTTTTTACAGTTCACTTAAAGGTTTAGGTGAATATATTTTTGAAGATTATATTAAAAACAGAAGAAGAACGGTTAGATAATACAATGGATAAGCTGCAAATAAAGACACTAAAAGACCTGAAAGCATCAGGATATATATCCCGTTCAGTTAAAGAAGAACTGCGTGAAAACCTGATAAAACAGTTAAAAAATAAGAATACGGTTATGGAAGGTATCATTGGTTATGAGGATACTGTAATTCCTGACCTTCAAACTGCGATTTTATCCCAGCATAATATCTTGTTACTTGGCCTTCGGGGTCAGGCGAAGACCAGAATAGCAAGGCTTATGATAAACTTACTGGATGAGTATGTTCCATATATCGAGGGATCTGAGCTGTTTGAGGACCCCATGAATCCAATCTCCTGGTTTGGGCACGACATTATAAAGACTAAAGGAGATGAAACACCTGTTGCCTGGCTTCATCGCTCAGACAGATATACAGAAAAGCTTGCCACACCAGATGTAACAGTAGCTGATCTTATCGGGGACGTAGATCCCATAAAGGCAGCGACACTTAAACTGACTTATTCAGATGAACGGGTAATCCATTTTGGCCTGATCCCGCGTGCCCATCGGGGAATCTTTGTAATTAATGAACTACCAGATTTGCAGGCCCGGATCCAGGTAGCATTATTTAATATCCTACAGGAAAAAGATATACAAATTAGAGGCTTTAAACTTCGTTTACCTCTTGATTTGCAGTTTGTATTCACGGCAAACCCTGAGGATTATACAAACCGGGGCGCAATCGTTACACCTCTTAAAGACCGGATTGAAAGCCAGATTTTAACACATTATCCAAAATCTGTCGATATCTCAAGGAAGATTACACAGCAGGAGGCACGCCTTGCGGCATCTCAACGTTCAAAAGTTGAGGCTGACGGGCTGGTAAAGGACCTTGTTGAACAGATTGCATTTGAAGCGCGCGACTCAGAGTATATCGATAAAAAGTCGGGAGTTTCAGCTCGTCTCACCATCTCGGCTTATGAGAACCTGATCAGCAATGCCGAGCGCAGAATGCTCTTAAATGATGAGAATCAGACCTTTGTTAGGATCTCAGATTTTCTGGGTGTGATTCCGGCCATCACTGGAAAGATCGAACTAGTATACGAAGGAGAGCTTGAAGGTCCAACTAAGGTTGCCAATATACTCCTGGGGAAAGCAATAAAAACGCTAATGATTACATATTTTCCTGATCCGGAAAAATTAAAAAAATCTAAATCTGTAAACCCATATACCGAAATTATAAACTGGTTTGGATCCGGCAATACCATTAGCCTGATTGATGAACTTTCGATTCAGCAGTATAAAACTGCTTTACTTTCTGTTCCCGGATTAAAAACTGTAATCAAACAGTTCCACCCACGACTAAGTGAAAACCAACAACTTTTATTAATGGAATTTCTACTTCATGGGCTGGCTGAATTTTCGCTGGTTAACAAATCATTCCTGGACAAAGGATACGCATTTGCAGATATGTTCAACAGCCTCTTCAGTCCGGAATTGGGAGAAGATGAAGATGAGGATTATAATGAGGACCGGGGGAGATATTAATGGCCAATCGTCTTTTCGTACTAATTCTTATCACGATTCTTCTGGTCATCTTAGACATTTATATTTACAGGGCAGTTCGTTCAATAAGCTGGAAATGGAAAGATAACAATCTGCTCACATTCAAATATATCTGGTGGGGTTATTCCCTATTACTCATTATCGGGGTGTTCGTTGGCATTTTCTTTAACATCAAGTTTATGGTCAGAACGGTTATTTTGGTACTGTTCTTCATGACGTTTGTTTCCAAAATATTCATATTACCCTTTCTTCTAGCCGATGATATACGGCGTGTTTTTCTCTGGATAAAAAGTAAGATATCCAATAAAAGTCAGAATGCTTCGTCTTCAGAATTGTCGACATCGATGGGGAATATTCCGCGTTCAGAGTTCCTGATAAAAGCAGGAACCCTGGTGGCCGCACTTCCCCTGGCTTCTTTCACTTATGGTATGGTTTCCAGTGCGTATGATTATCGTGTCAAGCGGAGAATACTTCACTTTCCAAACCTACCCTCGTCTTTCGATGGGATTACTCTCGGCCAAATCTCAGATGTTCATTCCGGAAGTTTCTATGACCGTAAAGCGGTAATTGGTGGCGTTGAATTGTTGCTAAAAGAGAAGCCAGATCTGATATTCTTCACGGGAGACCTTGTTAATAATGTTGCTTCGGAAATGAAGAATTACCAGGATATCTTCTCAAAAGTAAAGGCGCCCCTGGGGGTGTACTCGGTTCTGGGTAATCATGATTATGGAGATTACTTTTTCGGCCCTGCCCCTTCGCAGGCAAAGGCTAAGAATCTCGAGAGTGTAAAACTTTGCCATAAAAATATGGGCTGGGACCTTTTACTGAACGAACACCACAGACTAAAGATCGGTAACGAAGAGATTGGAATACTTGGTATTGAAAATTGGGGCGCCGGCCGCTTCGCGAAATATGGAAGAATGGACCTTGCCGCAAAAGACACAGATGACCTGCCGGTAAAACTTCTGCTATCTCATGACCCCTCGCACTGGCGGGCTCAGGTAATTCCGGAATATCCGCAAATTGATGCGATGTTTAGCGGTCACACTCACGGGATGCAGTTTGGCTTGATCACTGAAAATTTCCAATGGAGCCCTGCGCAGTATGTTTACAAAGAATGGGCCGGTCATTATCAGGAAAATAACCAACAGCTTTATGTAAATGTAGGGTATGGTTTCCTGGGTTATCCAGGACGGGTTGGAATATTACCTGAAATTACGATATTTGAGCTACGCCGGAGCCTTGCATAAGCAGACGAGCGTTCTCAAATATGAACAAATACCTTAGGCAGGCGCTGGATTGTTTATTATACAGCAATATATTTATTGCCTTTTGTGCGGTAGCCCAGGGCTTGGTAACATACCAGCTTCTTGGTACACAGCCTGAAAAACATGTATTAGGTCTCCTCTTCTGCTCAACTCTTGCCCTGTATAATTTTAGCATATTATTAATCAAGCCGGAAAAGCCTGAAAATTCAGAGTTCCTAAGAATAAGATGGATATTTTCTCATTACCGGTTGATGATCACGCTTACTATAATCGCTGTTTTTTGTATACTGCCACTGTTTTTTTTTCTTAACACATCTACCAAGATCTTATTAGTTTGTTTGGCGCTGGTATCAGTGGCATACAGTCTGCCGATATTTACAATCCACGATAAACATTTTGGGTTAAGAAATATTCCCGGAGTAAAGTTGTTTCTGATTGCCGCAGTATGGTCATTAAGCTGCGTACTAATTCCGATCCTCGAGCTCGAAAGCAGTATTGAAGCCTCTGTTTCAATGAATGATAGTATTCTGCTAATTGCCAAGCGCTTTTTGTTCATAGCAGCTATTACTATACCCTTTGATATTCGAGATCTCTTCCAGGATAAAAGGAATGAGCTTAAAACAATTCCTGTCATTTTGGGCGAAAAGAAAGCCTTGCTTTTTTGCCAGGGTTTGTTGGTGATATATCTGATTTTACTGCTTCTATTTACGAAGAGTATTGACGCAAACTTTCTGGCTTTGATGTTCACTATAATATTATCTGGGTGGCTGATTTTTAGATCAGAATGGCAGAGAAATGAATATTATTATTTTTTCTACCTGGATGGAACAATGATTGTCCAGTTTCTGATGTTGCTTCTTTGCAGCTTCTTTACCGTATGAAAACCATTGATATCATATCAATAAATATTTTAGGGAAACCAGAAGTTATTAGTTCAGAATATCAGTCTGTGAAAACAGCTTTTCGAAAAATTCCAATTGAGACCGAAGCTATACAACTTGGTATCAGCTCTTTTGCAGGTGATATAGTTCAGGATAAAAAGCACCATGGCGGAAATGATAAAGCGATCTGCTGTTATAATTCAGATCATTTCGTAAAATGGAGAAATGATTTTGGCTTTGAACTGGGCCCCGCTGCATTCGGTGAAAATCTGACACTTAGGGGTGATTCCGCACTTGAAACAAATATATTTATTGGTGACCGCTATCAACTAGGGGAAACTATCGTTGAAGTCTCGGAGCCGCGTGGACCCTGTTATGTGATCGGCATAAGATATAACTACAAGCAGTTCCCTGTGCATCTGCAGCAAACGGGATTTACAGGCTATTATCTGCGGACGATACAACCAGGCATTGTGAACAAAACAGACAAGTTAATTCACCTCAGCAGCCATCCTGAAAAAATATCTGTTATGGATGT
>NZ_JBKJUM010000079.1:0-6914 GCF_046590655.1 Daejeonella sp. | reverse complement strand
ATCCCAATTAAACTTACCATGTTGACCGATACTTTAAATATTTCTGTTACTAAAACAACGGCGTCACGTCTTGCCGGGACGGATTTTGAAAACCTGCCTTTTGGCAAAACTTTTTCTGACCACATGTTCATCGCTGATTATGAAGGCGGCGAATGGAAAAATTTTCAGATAGTACCTTACGGGGATATTGTTTTAAGCCCAGCAATATCTGCCCTTCACTACGGACAAGCCTTCTTTGAAGGAATCAAAGCTTATAAACATGTCGATGGAAAAATTGCGATCTTTCGTCCTGAGAAAAATGCTGAACGTTCAAATGCCTCTGCGGAACGTTTATGTATGCCCCCAATTCCCGTAGATATGTATCTGCAGGCCCTTTCTGCCATCGTAGAAATGGATAAAGACTGGGTGCCCACAAAAGAGGGTCATAGTCTGTATATCAGGCCATTTATGTTTGCTACAGATCCTTTTTTGGGTGTAACACCTTCTGAGACTTACAAGTTTATCATTCTTACCGGTCCTGTTGGCCCTTACTTTTCAAAAAACCTTAAGGTGAAAATTGAAACCAGCTTCTCAAGAGCGAGTGATGGCGGATTTGGTTTTGCGAAGGCTGCGGGTAATTATGGCGGTTCGATGCTGCCTTTACGGCGGGCAACAGAAGAAGGTTTTGATCAGCTTATTTGGACAGATTCACGCGAACATGCTTATATCGAAGAGCTGGGCGCAGCTAATATTATGTTTATGATAGACGGAAAAGTGATAACTCCGTCAACGCGGGATACAATCCTAAAGGGTGTAACTCGCGATGCCGTAATTACTCTTGCCAAAACCTGGGGCATTGAGGTAGAAGAAAGGCGTGTTTCGGTAGCAGAAATCCTGGCTGGAATAAAAGAAGGCCGAATCACTGATGCTTTTGGAGTAGGTACAGCAGCAACTATTGCCCATATTGCCGAAATAGGCCATGAGGGTGAAATTTATACTCTACCTGATCCTGCTAATCGGGAATTCTCAAACCGCCTGTTAAAAACTTTAAACGAGATCAGGTACGGACGTGTGGCGGATGAATTTGGCTGGAACTTCTTAGTAGTTTAAATTTCTCTTTATGATATTGTAAGAACCTGCCTCTTTCAGGCAGGTTCTTTTGTGATTACTTATCCCCAATCCTTTCAATCCTGTTTGACCTTCTCTTCTCTTTCCTCCTCTCGCGTTCGTCTTTCCTTTCCTCTCTCTGGAATCGTTCAATTTCCATTTTTTCTAAACGCGACTTAATTTCCCGCTGAGTTCCCGCGTCCAATCCAATGCTTCCAAGAAGAGCTGAGGAGATCCCTTTCCAGATCATATTGAAAAATGACGAATGATTTGGCCTGGCATAATTAAAACTGACCTTTCTTACAGTGCGACCTGGAGTTGGATTATCGCTTTCAATGATCAGAACGTTCGCAAATATTGAAGCAATTCCCCGACGCTTTAACCAGGTAGTTTTTTCACTTCTTTCGAGTAAGGCTATTTTGAGATTATTATAATAACAGGTTAAGGAGCCCCTAACTCTTTCCGTGCTTCCTTCTCCATTAAATATCATGCGTTTCAAAGAGCCGGATTTAATCTCAATGAGCGATAATGGACGAATAGCAGCGTTAAACATATTGGCATCCATACTTCCTACATCGCCTTTAAAATTAAAAGCCCCGGTTGGCGAAGCCAGATCAAATTGCATGTTTACGTTAAACCTGCCCCGGTCCATAAGCAGTGCAGTAAGCTTGGCTTCAGTGTTACTGTTTCTGCTCAGACTTGTCGAGTCATTTGTAAGATTAAATACTCTTCCGTTGATTTTACTAAATGTCACGGTGCCCTTCCGTCTCGAATCAGGGTTGAACTCCGAATAGTTTACACGCGAATCAAAGATCGATATTGTGTCAAGAATGACATCAAGTTTAAAGCGCTGCAGGACTAACTGCGGGAAATTCATACCCCGGTCCCTAAGAGAATCCGGCATCGACCGATTTAAAAATATCGAAAAATCTGCCTTTTGCATTGTCAGTCCAGATGCTATCAGACGCCTGTTTATATTAAGCATCTTATAATCAATATTGTTCAGCTGCATCTCCTGTACGTTGAAAGCATACCTATCTTTCTGGACCTTAAAATGCAGTGAAAATTCCATTTCATCGAGGCGGGGCATCAGCCGCAAGCCCTTCACTTTTGCGAAGCCTTTTGCTGTAGAAGCAGTTAACTGTTGGATATTAATTGTATAAAGGCTATCTTCAGTTATGCTCTTATATGAATTAAGTTCAGCATAAATATCGCGGGTATGGTATAAACGCGACTTATCAAATTGCGAGATTGAATCTATGAGCAGATCTGTAACCTTTATGGTTAAACCCTTAAGATTGGTAACTTTTTCAGGCGCTATACTTTGATCGACATATTGAAAGTCGGCATCCTGAAAAACTATATTTTGGACTTTTAATGACTTCAAATAGGGCTTAAGACGTTGCCAGGTAGTCCGGATATCGGGCTTTGTGGTTTCCTTATTACGCTTGCTATTGGTAAAAATTACCTGCAATTTCGGCTTGTCAATCACGATAGCGCCCATTTCAAGTATCCCGTTGAAATAAATTTTCCAGGGTTGCACCCTTTTCAGGATAAGTTCTTTCACTTCAACTTTATACAAATGTCGTGGAGCTAAACTATCGGTACTCATTTTACTAAATGTCGAAGTGTCGGGTACGAAGACAATATTTTTAACACTGATCCTGCCGCTTATGATGTTGGTACGGATATTCTCGAAATCGATACTGTATAGGCCATTAGTTGAAGTTTGAACAGCCTTTTTTATTTGTGTGGTAATAATAGGCTTCCAGCGATAGTTAAAGTAGATAGCAAGCCCTGCTAGCAAGATCCCCAGGCATATAACCACATAAAAAGCCAATCTCCATCTTCCGATCCCTGTACGTTTAAGCCCCATAGTTATTCTTCAATGTTAATTATTCAAACTTTAATTATCGTGAATGACTTAAGCTAATAATATATCAAGCTCAATTTAATAAAGTTTATCAGCTTTTTTCCAAATACTGTTACTGCCAAACTGTCATTAAAGAGAAAAATTCGTATTTTTACGGCCTAATTCCTATAAAATGTTTGACGGGCCTGCTGATCTGATAAATGCTTTACAACCTCAGTTACATGACGAATCACGTCAGGGTGAGGCATTGGTGATCGAACGTATGCAAAAACATAAAGGACGTAAACTGTACATTGAAAGCTATGGTTGTGCTATGAATTTCGCTGATAGTGAAATTGTGGCTTCTATTATGCTTGACATGGGTTTCGAAACAACTTCACAATACAAAGAGGCAGATGTAATTTTCATCAACACCTGTTCAATCCGGGATAATGCGGAACAAAGGGTGCGGAACCGTCTGAGGGAATTTAGCGCTGCAAAACGTAAAAGCCCGGGAATGACTATTGGGGTGCTTGGGTGTATGGCCGAACGCCTGAAATCTAAGTTTTTGGAGGAAGAGAAGCTCGTAGACATTGTCATTGGTCCTGATTCTTACCGCGATCTTCCAAACCTCATTAATCAAGCTGATGAGGGTGCAAGAGCAGTGAATGTCCTTTTATCACGCGAAGAAACCTATGCGGATATTAGCCCTGTGAGATTAAATAGCAATGGTATTTCGGCATTTGTTTCAATTATGCGGGGCTGTGATAATATGTGTTCTTTCTGCGTAGTACCTTTCACCAGAGGAAGGGAAAGAAGCCGCGATCCGTATTCAATTGTCGAAGAAGCACGTGAATTGTTTAGGAAC
The DNA here is from genome assembly GCF_046590655.1 of Daejeonella sp. Classification (GTDB taxonomy): domain Bacteria; phylum Bacteroidota; class Bacteroidia; order Sphingobacteriales; family Sphingobacteriaceae; genus Daejeonella. Next base: position 3,108 of record NZ_JBKJUM010000079.1, on the reverse strand, counting down.
GGATATAAGGAAGTTACCCTTCTGGGACAGAATGTGGATTCGTATAAATGGAATGCAGAGAATAAAGTTGAAGAGACGGGAAACGTCGAACTTGAAACCGGCAACGGAGAATTTAGACATACCAATTTTGCACAACTGCTGGAAAAGGTCGCATTAATTGACCCTCAACTTCGGGTACGTTTCTCGACGTCCCATCCCAAAGACATTACTGATGAAGTTCTGCATACCATGGTGAAATATAATAATATCTGTAATCATATTCATTTACCTGTTCAGTCAGGAAACACACGTGTGCTTGAATTGATGAATCGTACCTACACCCGGGAATGGTACCTCGAGCGGATTGATACAATTAAAAAGATTATTCCCGATTGTGCTATTTCCACCGATGTGATTATTGGTTTTTGTACTGAAACCGAGGATGAGCACCGCGACACTTTAAGCATGATGGATTATGTGCAGTATGATTTTGCTTACATGTATACCTACTCCGAACGTCCCGGCACACTCGCTGCGAAAAGATTTGAGGACGATATCCCTCAAGATGTAAAAACCAAACGATTTAATCAAATACTGGTAAAACAACAAGAGGGGTCACACCGAAGACTACTCAACCATATCGGCAAAACTTACCGTGTACTGATCGATGGGCTTTCCAAAAAATCAGACCTCGATTTTTCGGGAAAAACTGAATACAATATTACAGTGATATTTCCCGTGAATAGGGATTATAAGCCGGGAGATTACGTAAATGTTCAAATTGAACGGTGTACACCGGCGACTTTATTAGGAAAGATAGTTAAGAATTGACGAATGCAATTTTAGCGTTCGATATACAGAAAAATATGGATGTTCAAGACATAAAAAACCGTTTTGGAATAATTGGAAATTCCCCTCTTCTCAATAGGGCGATTGATATTGCAAGGCAGGTTGCCCCTACAGACATTTCCGTTTTGATTTCAGGGGAGAGCGGCAGTGGTAAGGAAGTATTCTCTCATATTATTCATTCCCTGAGCCCGCGTAAGCATGGTCCATTTATAGCCGTCAACTGCGGCGCCATACCTGAAGGAACAATTGACTCAGAGCTTTTCGGACACGAGAAAGGTTCGTTCACTGGAGCTTCTGATGCACGTAAGGGGTATTTCGAAGTAGTAGACGGCGGAACTATATTTCTGGATGAAGTTGCGGAATTGCCGCTGGGTACTCAAGCTCGTCTACTGCGTGTATTGGAAACTGGCGAATATATACGGGTCGGTTCATCGAAGGTTCAAAAGACGAATGTAAGAGTGATGGCTGCAACAAACAAGGATGTATTCGAAGCGGTGATGGCTGGAAAATTTCGGGAAGACCTCTATTACAGGCTAAATACGGTGCCCCTTAAAGTACCTGCATTGCGTGAGCGGAAAGAGGATATCAACTTGCTATTCCGGAAGTTCATTGCCGATTTTACCGATAAATATCGAAGTCCTTCAGTTCAGCTTGACGAAAGTGCGCAGCAAATGCTTATGGATTATAGCTGGCCGGGAAATGTTCGTCAACTAAAGAATATTGCTGAGCAGATTGCTGTCCTTGAGAAGGAACGGAATTTGACAGCACAACATCTTTTGAATTATATACCTAATGAAGCCGGCAGCACGTTGCCCATGCGAATACGTAACCAAGAAAAAGAGGATTTCTCGGAAAGAGATATTCTTTACAAGGTGCTGTTTGATATGAAAAAAGACATGACCGACTTGAAAAAGCTTGTCGCGGAAATCATACAAAATGGCGGAAACACTGCGGAATTCCAACCAAATCAACAGGTACTTAATAAGCTTTACCGCGATATCGAGCTGCCCTCGAACAATAACGTTTCTCCAGACCCACACAAGCTAATCATCCATCAGCCTAATGATAAATCTTATAACATAACTCATGAGGCTGAAGAATTTGAAGAATCTCTATCACTTATTGACAAGGAATCGGATCTAATTAAAAAAGCACTTAAAAAGCATAAAGGCAAACGAAAATTAGCTGCGCGGGAACTCGGAATATCAGAGCGAACTCTATATCGCAAAATTAAAGAATTAGAACTTTAGTTAACTTGAAAATATGTACTCACGCTTAAAATCGGTCATTTTCTGTGTAATTATTACCGCTGTACTTTTTTTTAATTCCTGCGGTGTTTATACATTTTCCGGGGCTTCCATCCCGGAGGAAATGAAGACCATCTCCGTTCAATTCTTCGAAAATAATTCAATTTTGGTGGTCCCATATCTTAGCAATCAATTTACAGAAGCGTTAAAAGAAAGAATAAGAAATCAATCCCGCCTAAGTATAGAACGGGGAGAAGCAGATGCAAATTTTGAAGGGCGTATCACAGATTATACAGTTCGGCCTGTGGCCATACAGGGTAATGAACGCGCCGGGCTAACGCGGATCACTGTAACTGTAAGTGTGAAATATACAAACACTTTAAAACCAGAACTGAGTTTCGACGAATCTTTTAATGCCAGTCAGGAATTCAGCTTAAATCAGGGTTCCTTAGAATCGCAACAGCAGAAACTAATTACCGTAATTAACCGGCAATTGTCAGAACTTATCTTCAACAGAGCTTTCGCGAATTGGTAAATATTTTTTAGCTTTCAAAAATTAGACAGCATAGTGGAACAGAAAAATTCTCAGGAGCTCGACCAGAAAAAATTTTCTAATCTGGTTTATGATCCTTCTTTAATAAATGCTGGTGATACAGGTGTGTTGGCAGATTTGATTGAAAAATATCCTTATGCGCAGTTGCTTAGGTCATTCTATAGCCGCTCGCTTGTTGACTCGCAACCGACTTCGTTTGAGAAAGAACTAAATAAAGCGGCATTATATTTTCCGGACAGGGCAATTCTCAGAACGATTATCGAGGATCCGGACTCAATGAAGAGTAAAATGCGCGCCTTAGGTTTTAATGGCCAGATCATTAATGAAATAGCGGATCCTATTCAGATCGAAGAAGATAATGCGGGAGGGGAAACGACAATTGACGAACACGTCCTCATAGAAGAAGAGCAGATAGAAATTTTTGAAGAAATTGAAGAAGCCGCCCAGGACCTAAGTCATGCTTCTAAAGAAAAAATAGCG
>NZ_JBKJUM010000086.1:0-6713 GCF_046590655.1 Daejeonella sp. | reverse complement strand
CAAAAAAAGATCGGAAGTTGAAGCAGAGCTTAAGGCCGCAGGGAAAAAGGCCAGGGAAATTGTAGAACTCGCACCTTTCAAAGTTTTCGACGGCGATAAACCTACTAACTCCATACTAGTCAAAAAGATAACTCCATTCACTCTTGGTTCGCTGATCGCGATTTACGAACATAAAATATTTGTTCAGGGAATAATCTGGAATATATTCAGCTTCGATCAATGGGGAGTGGAGCTTGGAAAGCAATTAGCTGGGCAGATTTTACCGGAGTTGAAGAATGACGTTCCTGTGAGCGGACATGATGCTTCGACGAACGGGTTGATTAATCAATATAAGCAATGGAGACGGGAAAGTTGAAAGAGGAAATCTTACTGGGCGGTTATTTTTAACCGCAGAGGTCGCGGAGTTTTTTCGCAGAGGACGCAGAGTATTATTCTTAACCGATTATTGTTTTACAAAAAAATCCAAACCCTTTGCGTCCTCTGCGTTGTGCTCTGCGGCCTCTGCGTTTAAACGTCGGTGGGTACGCAAGAATAGTTCTACCTAAATAACAATTATTTTAAATTTATTCCCGCCCCAGCCTCATGTCCTGCCCCAGATTTGAAATCCAATCCCAGCAGTTCCGAAATAGTTTGCGCTAATTGTTTATGGTAAATGGTCGTCGCCGTTTTTATTTCACCTTTTGCGGGGGTATCCGGACCCATAACGGCAACCCACACCTGCTCTGCTCCTTCGATTTTTTCACCATGCGATTGCCATGTTTCTAAAGGCATCTCCCCTCTTCCGTGATCAGAGGTGATTACCAGAGTGGTTTGATCTTTGTAAAAGGGATCTGATTGGAGGTAATTCCAGAGGTCAGCTAATATTGCATCCGTCTTTCTTGCTTGCTGAAGGTACATTTTGTAATTTCCCTGATGAGCAAGGTCATCGGTTTCGTCAAAACCCAGATATAAAACCCGTGGCTTTTTATCGATCATATATTGCTTGCCAAATTGGTACGTCAATACATCCAGCCTAATCTCTTCCGCTACAAAACCGGGAGACTGGTGTTGAATTTCGTTTAAAAGCTTGAGCCTTTCACTGATTCCGGGAATATTAAGATCAGTCAAACCGGAGTTCACTATTATCCCTGACCTCTTATCGTTCAATATGAACGGAAAAACATCCCATGAAGTAAATGCAATTACTTTTCCTTCAAACCCTTTCTGTTGGTTTACGTATTCCAATAAATTGGTATTGGGATTTGGGATTTTATCATTTGAATTTACACGAGGATCGGGAAAACCTGTGAAAAGTTCGTTGTATCCCGGATACGAAAACCTAAAGGTATTAGCAACTTCAGCTTTATTCCCCAGGTCACGGTTACCATAGATCTGACCTTTTTGTACGACCGTTGACCAGAAGAAAGGCATTAGCAATTCCCTTCGGGCAGCGGGGGATTTCCGGATGAATCTTTCCGTAATACCCTTTTTATCGGAGTTATACTCTGCTAAATTAACGAGTAATGAATCTGCACCTCTGAAAACTTCCTGCCATCTTAATCCGTCGAGTGTTACAATTACGAGGTTTTTGGTCTTATTTTGAGCGGATGAAATTGATACGCAAATAAATAACAAGCCTGTTAAAATTATCCTTTTCATCAAAGCGCAGGTTGAGAACTTAACTTAATTTGAAATAATTTGTCCCATTTCTTTCCCGTAACAAAGAGGCGCTTTCCCGTTGCGTCCCATGCAATGCCATTAAGCACAAGATCCGGATCCCGGGATGAATCGGGATTAAGAGCCGACAAATCAATCTCAGCAGTTACTTGCCCGTTGGCCGGATTAATTATCACAATTCGGTCTGACTCATAAATATTAGCGTAGATCATGCCGTCGATATATTCCAATTCGTTCAGGGACTCCACGGGGCCATTATTATCATAGACCTCTATATAACCTTCTTCCATATAAGTATCCTTGTTAAGGATATGAAGCACATTTGAGCCATCTGAATTAAAGATCTTGCTGCCATCATTACATAGGCCCCATCCTTGTCTGGCATATGGTGTCTGATATTGCCTCAACAACTTCAGGCTTTTTAAATCAAACTCCATATTTAGGTTCTCTGTGTAAGTAAGCATTAGGATCTTATCCTCAATAATGGTGATCCCCTCGGCAAATACATTATCTATGGGTGATACCTGCAAAACTTTGCCAGTTGAAGGCTCTACCTTTCTTAGCGATGATTCGCCTACCAGCCCATCGCTTTCATAGAAAAATCCATTGTGGTATTCAAGTCCCTGGGTGTAGGACTGGGTATCATGCTTAAACTGCTGAACAACTGTGTATTCTAATTTCACAGGTATCAACGACGACTTCAGGGTAATGCTCGTGCTGATCTCTTCAAGCTCTGCACCCTTCCGGTAAATTTTGGCAGTGATGGCCTTCATTCCCAGAGCTAATTTATCTGTATGAATACTGACTGGCTTTTCATCTACTGAATTTGAAAGCCGTTCGCCGTCAGCGAAATAAACAATTGAATCGGCTTTGTCATTCAGCCTGACCTGCAGATTAATTGTATCGCCTACATTTATTGTTCGGCCCGCTTCCGGACTGACAAAACTCGATGCCTCCCCGGTCTTCTTTGAATCTCCAGCGCATTGAGATAACAACATAACTAAGATTACTGAAGGCAAAATTAATTTGAATCGCATAATGTATTTGTTTTTAAACCCTATGACCCGGGCCAGAATGCATCTTCGATATGGTTTACAGTATAAGTATCAAATTTATCAAACAGTATTGAAATAATATCAAATCTGATCTCATCTTTATGATTAACCTTATAGATATATTCTTCAGCAGCAAATTCCATAAGCCCCTGTTTAGCGAAAGTTACGAACTCTTCGGGCTCACCATAATAATTGCCCGTACGGGTTTTAACTTCTGCAAATACGAGGGTTGAATCATTGAATGCTATCAGGTCAACTTCAGCTCTGCGAAATCTCCAGTTCGTTTCCAGGATCTTATACCCTTTGTCTTCCAGGTGCTTTTTAGCAATGGATTCACCCCTTGTACCGGTGTCGTTATGACTGGCCATTACTTCACAATCACAGATCCCAGGAACGCCGATATGCCCTTCTCAACTTCTTTGACCTGCAGGTATTTTTTCATCAGGATAGCCTGATTGTCAGCGTCATTTTCTGCCTGGATCTCATCACGAATCGTTTTCAGCATCCGGTCGACCTTGCGTTTTTTTAAGTGGAAGATACCCCCCAGTATAGTAGACCTCAGATCTTCACTTTCATTCTTAACATATATTTTTCTCTTTGCGTACCAGTTCTCGCTGAGGACATATGGTGAAGAAACCATTGTTATTGCAAGGTCTGCAATTTGATGGTCAGGATGTTTAATAAAATCCTGCTCTGAAGGAAGATCCCCGTCCTCGAGCTGCTTTTTATATTCATCAATTACGCGGATACACAAAGGGTGCTCGAAAGTTACATCCGCGAGGTTTCCTATTACATAAGGTGCAATATAGGTGTCAGTTATACCATCCCAATGAACTAGTTCGTGACCATAATTAAGCAGTAAGCGAACAATTTCTTTTTCCTGAGCTTCATCAGTACCTGAAGAACTCCCGGGTATTTCAGCAAAATCCGGCCCGGGCGCGATGTCCGGTCTTGGCTGTGGCTGAGACTGATATGAACTTTTATTTTTCGCTGCACGGATCTTATTTAATTCTGAGATTAGGACTCTCTCTTCGATCTGCAAAAGCGAACTGCATTCCCTTACAAAAACGGAAGCTTTAATTCCATCCGGAATTTTGGCAATACTTTCGACGACATCCCGTATTATCCCTGCTCGTTTGATGGGATCCTTTCCTGCATCTTTTAAGAGAATGCTGGTTTTGAAAAGTATAAAGTCCTTTTTGCTTTGTTCTATATGCGTTTTAAACGCAGCGCTTCCAAATTTCTGCACATAAGAATCCGGATCATCCCCATCAGGAAAAAGCACAACCTTAACGTTTAGTCCCTCTTCCAGAATCATATCCAGTCCTCTTAAGGATGCTTTGATCCCGGCTTCATCACCATCATATAAAATTGTAATATTCTCCGTGAAGCGTTTAATCAGGCGAATTTGCTCAATTGTGAGCGAAGTGCCTGAGGAGGCAACAACATTCTCTATGCCGGCCTGGTGCACAGACAAAACATCTGCATAACCCTCTACCAGATAACAATTGTCGAGATCACGGATTGCCTTTTTGGCGAACGACAAACCATAAAGTATGTTCGATTTATGGTAAATATCACTCTCCGGAGAATTAACATATTTGGGAACTGCTTTGTCGGTTTTTAATGTACGTCCGCCGAAACCAATTACCCTGCCTGTAAAACTGTGAATAGGGAACATCACGCGGCCCCGGAAACGGTCGTAAAATTTCTCGTTGTCCTTACGGATAGTCAGGCCAGTTTCTTCCAGAAACTGGATATTGTATCCTTCAGAAACCGCGGCAGTTGTCATAGCATCCCAGACATCCGGCGAATAACCGAGTTCAAATTTTCTGATGATATCGTCCCGAAAACCACGCTCTTTAAAATAGCTGAGGCCAATGCTTTTCCCCTCCTCAGTATCAAACATCTGCTGCTGGAAAAACTTCGAAGCAAAGCTGGAAACGATATATAAGCTTTCGCGACGGTCATTTATAGCCTGTTCCTCAGGTGTATTTTCAACCTCGGCAATTTCAATACTGTATTTATTTGCGAGATATCTTAAGGCCTCGGGATAGCTAGCCTTTTCATGATCCATTATAAAACGGACGGAATCTCCACCCTTACCGCAGCCAAAGCATTTGTAAATGCCCTTACTTACAGAAACATGAAACGAAGGCGTTTTCTCATTGTGAAAGGGGCATAATCCTATCATGCTTGTACCACGGCGCTTCAAAGACACAAAGTCGCCCACCACATCTTCAATACGAGAGGTTTCAATGATCTTATCAACGGTTTCTTTTAGAATCAAAACTTTTCAGATGGGAGTTAAAATTACTGAAAATTTTGTGTTGTTAAATGAAAGGGTGAAATTTCTTAGCAGGCGGAACGGTGGTGTCTCATGAAAAAGCGGCATTATTTCTAATGCCGCCGCTATTCACCACAAAGCCATGTAGTAGAGAACTTATAAAGGCTAATCAGCACTACAAATTGGGAATTTAGCATTTGTTTAGATAGCAAACTGGAAATGCGACTCTTAACCAGGGACATTACCAGGGATCTGATCCGCATTACAAAAATCATATAAAAATGGTCCGCCCGGATACCCGATCTGAGGTAAATTGGAAATAGTGAAGGAAATATAAATTCAGGAAAAATTGGCATCAGATATCGATTAGGGAATTTTTTATACCATACACTACCAGACCGGTTCTGGATTTAATATTCAGTTTGCTGAAAAGAGATTCACGGTAATTATCCACGGTTCTGGGGCTTACATTCATTTTATCAGCAATTTCCTTGTACGTGAATTCTGTACTGCAATGCTGCAGAAATTCCATTTCTCTATCACTAAGTTTTGCATCCGCTATATTGCCTTTGGATTCGTTACGCAGTGACATCAGCATTCTGCCGGAAACATTCTCGTTGATGAAAAGGCCTTTTTCCTTAGTAATCTTTATTGCTTCGAGCAAATCCGAAGCATTTGATTCTTTCAATAAATAACCGCATGCACCTGCTCTTAACATATTGATAATCGATTTTTCATCGTCGAACATACTTAGGGCCAGCACAGATATCCCGGGATATTGGGCGGTCACCCACTTCGTAGTTTCGTATCCGTCCATCAGGGGCATTGTAATATCCATCAGAATAATATCCGGCAAATTATCTGCGGAGAGCTTTTGCTGAAGTTCTATTCCGCTTGAAGCCTGGAAAAGCACATCAATCTCCTCAAACTCAGAAAGCAGGTTTGCCACACCCGAACGGAATAGTGTATGATCGTCAACGATCGCTATGGAAATTTTCTCTAACATGGATCAGGGATAAGGGACTTTAATAGCGATTGTGGTGCCTTTGCCAGGGGCTGAAATAATATCAAGATTACCCTGAATAGCGTTCGTGCGCCGTGATAAGTTTGACAGGCCCATACCGTTTTTGGACACGTCTTCAGCTACGAAACCTATCCCGTTGTCAGTGATGGAAAGTAAAATATTGCTTTGAACCTGATTCAAACTAATTGCAATCTTGGTCGCAGACGCGTGTTTTATGATGTTATTGATCACCTCCTGCAAAAGCCTGAAAAGTATGAGGCTTTTTTCGGCGGATAGCTTATGCTCTTCACTGATATTATTGTCGAACAGTACTTCGTATCGGCCAGATTTTTTTAACCATTCAACCTCATAGATAATTGCATCAACCAATCCGGTTTCTATAATTTTCTCGCCATGGAGCAGGTTGGCCAATTGTCTTAATTCCTTTATTGAGCGCCGGACCAATTGCTGGGAATCATCCAGCTTAGTCGCCGTCTTCTTGTCTGAAACAGTAATGGATCCTAAGGTGAGACTGGTAAGACTCAACAGTTGTCCAATATTATCGTGCAGATCGGTGGCTATAGTTTTCATAGTCTGCTCCTGTACCTCTAACTGAGTTCTGAGCAGGTCGGCTTCGTATTCCTGTTGTAGGTTTTGTTTTTCAATAAGGTGGTCTTTCTTTTTACGGTTATAAGAACTGATGTAAAGAAGC
>NZ_JBKJUM010000039.1:0-44881 GCF_046590655.1 Daejeonella sp. | reverse complement strand
TAAATAATTGAAAACGTTAAATTTCTTAAATTTGCAACTCAGTTCCGGGTCTGGTGGAATTGGATTTTTTCGTTAGCAAAATTATGAGTGAAGTAAAAATAGTAGAAGCCCCGCCGGGTGTTGAAGGATCAGGATTTTTCGCCACATCGATGGATAAGGTGGTTGGGCTGGCACGCTCCCACTCATTGTGGCCTTTGCCATTTGCAACATCCTGTTGTGGAATTGAGTTCATGGCAACCATGGGATCTCACTACGATTTTGCACGATTTGGATCGGAGAGACCTAGTTTCTCACCACGTCAAGCCGATCTTTTGATGGTGATGGGCACTATCGCAAAAAAAATGGGGCCAGTTCTTAAGCAGGTTTACCTTCAAATGGCAGAACCCCGTTGGGTAATTGCAGTGGGTGCCTGTGCGAGCAGTGGTGGAATTTTTGATACATACTCAGTTATGCAGGGTATTGATGAGATTATACCGGTTGATGTGTATGTACCTGGTTGCCCGCCACGTCCCGAAGCTATAATTGATGGCTTTAACAAGATACAAGAGCTGGTAAGAAACGAGTCTTTAAGAAGAAGAGATTCGCCAGAATACAAAGAGTTATTAAACAGATACGGAATCCAGTAATGGGCAAATTGAACAACCAGCAGGTAATACAAAGCTTAACCGCCCGTTTTGGGGAACGGATTACTGTTCCTACAGAGCCATTTGGCTTGTTGACATTTGGTACTTCTGCTGAAAATATAAGTGATGTACTCGCTTTTCTTAAGAATGACACCGAACTAAAGTTTAATTATCTCACTGATATTACCGGTATTCATTTCCCGGAAGAAGAATTATCTATAGGAGTTATATATCACCTCCATAGCCTTTATAATAACATTAGGGTCAGAATTAAGGTTTTTTTGGATGGTAATAGTCCAATGATACCCACCGCAACTACTTTGTGGGAAGGAGCAAACTGGATGGAACGCGAGACATATGATTTTTTTGGGGTCATCTTTGAAGGACATCCAAATCTTATTAGAATTTTAAATGTTGATGAAATGACGGTTTTTCCGATGCGAAGGGAATATCCTCTCGAAGATCCAAACCGCGTTGATAAAAAGGATTATTTCTTCGGTAGATGATAAACCACCCTATACTTACTGATAACGACCCGCAAAAGGAAACCATAACTCTAAATCTTGGTCCAACACATCCTGCGACACATGGAGTGTTCCAGAATATACTCGAAATGGACGGAGAGCGGATTGTGAGTGGGGTTTCTACTATTGGTTACATCCACCGCGCATTTGAGAAGATAGCTGAACATCGTCCGTTTTATCAGATTACGCCTTTAACAGACCGTATGAACTATTGTTCATCCCCAATTAACAATATGGGATGGCACATGACGGTTGAAAAGTTGTTAAATATTCAAATGCCTAAACGGGTCGATTACCTTCGGGTGATTGTTATGGAGCTTGCAAGAATATCAGATCACCTGATTTGCAATGGTATCCTGGGTGTCGATACAGGAGCCTTCTCAGGGTTTCTTTATCTGATGGAAGAAAGGGAACACATTTATGAGATTTACGAAGAGATATGCGGAGCACGGCTGACTACAAACATTGGGCGGATCGGTGGTTTCGAACGCGATTTTAACGATATAGCATTCGCCAAGATCAAGAAATTTCTCGTTAAGTTCCCGCCTATACTGAAAGAGTTCGAAACACTCTTCAATCGTAACCGGATTTTTATCGAGCGCACATCAGGTGTGGCTGCGGTTGATCCTGAAGTAGCTTTAAATTATAGTTGGAGCGGACCTATTTTGCGTGCGACGGGAGTGGATTATGATGTGAGAGTAAATGAGCCATACTCATCGTACGAAGATTTTGAATTTGAAATTCCTGTTGGAACAACCGGAGATGTATACGACCGATATATAGTGCGAAATGAGGAAATGTGGCAGAGTTTGAGGATCATACAACAAGCACTTGATAAAATAGAAAAGGAGCCGAAGGGCGTATTTCACGCTGACGTTCCTGAGTTTTATCTGCCTCCGAAGGAAGAAGTTTACAATAATATGGAAGCCCTGATCTATCACTTCAAAATTGTGATGGGTGAAATTGAGACTCCAAAGACTGAAGTTTATCACGCAGTAGAAGGAGGGAACGGAGAGTTAGGATTTTATTTGGTTAATGACGGAGGCAGGTCACCATATCGTCTGCATTTCCGTAGGCCAAGCTTTATTAACTATCAGATGTATGCGCCAATGAGCGCAGGTATGTTACTATCTGATGCCATTCTAAACATGAGTAGTTTGAATGTAATTGCAGGAGAATTAGATGCTTAGTGTAACCGAACAAAGGGGTGTTGAATTTTCGTCAGATCTGATCGCTCAGTTTGATGATATCGCGACCCGCTATCCTGAGGGAAAGCAAAAATCTGCTTTATTACCTATACTTCACCTGGTTCAGGCTGAATATGGCTGGTTAAGCCCGGGAGTAATGGATCAAGTGGCAGCTTACCTGAATATCAAGCCAATTGAAGTTTACGAAGTAGCGACATTTTATACTATGTTTTTCTTGCGTCCGCAAGGGAAATATGTTTTGGAGGTTTGCCGCACCGGACCGTGTTGTCTGGTGGGTGCCGAAAAGATTATGGAACATATTGAGAAAAGCCTGGGAGTTAAAGAAGGAGAAGTTACAGAGGATGGAAAATTTAGCTGGAGAGGTGTAGAATGTCTTGCTGCATGTGGCATGGCTCCTGTATTGCAGATAGGCCCTGAATATACATTTTACGAGAAACTAACCGAACAAAGTGTTGATCAGTTAATAGAAGAATTAAAAAATAAGGCATGAGACATTCTCCCATCTCCCATCAAAAATAAAAATGGCGCGTAAATTATTATTAGAGCATATTAATGTCCCGGGTATCAATACTCTTGATATATACCGTCAGCATGGAGGATACCGTGCTGTCGAGAAAGCTTTAAAAAGTATGTCGCCAGATGCGATTGTCGAAGAGGTAAAAAATTCCGGACTGCGCGGACGTGGTGGTGCAGGATTCCCTACGGGTATGAAATGGAGTTTCCTCGCCAAACCTGAAGGAAAAGAAAGATATCTCGTGTGCAATGCCGACGAGTCTGAACCGGGGACTTTCAAAGATCGTTATCTGATGACCTATCTCCCTCATCTGCTATTAGAAGGTATGATTGTTTCCAGTTTTGCTCTGGGTGCCAAGACATCATACATCTATGTGAGAGGCGAAATGATGCCGCAGATCAGGATATTGGAACGCGCTATTGCGGAAGCTAAAACAGCAGGGTTTTTAGGAAAAAATATTCTGGGGTCAGGTTATGATCTTGAATTGTATGTACAACCTGGTGGTGGCGCCTACATTTGTGGCGAGGAGACTGCACTGATAGAATCTTTGGAAGGCAAACGCGGGAATCCACGTATTAAACCCCCCTTCCCGGCAATCTCCGGTGTGTGGGCTTGTCCAACGGTCGTAAACAATGTGGAAACCATTGCTGCAATTGTGCCTATTATAAATGATGGTGGCGAAGAATATGCAAAGACTGGCATTGGACGAAGTACCGGAACAAAATTAATTTCGGCTTCAGGAAATCTTAAGAACCCAGGTGTGTATGAAATTGACCTTGGTTTACCGGTTGAAGAATTCCTTTATTCTGATGAATATTGTGGGGGTATTGCAAATGGAAAACGTTTGAAGGCGGTTGTTGCAGGTGGATCATCTGTACCTATACTGCCTGCCAACCTGATGTTAAAGACAGTGAATGGGGAAGCACGTTTGATGAGTTATGAATCTCTTTCAGATGGTGGTTTCCAATCTGGATCAATGCTGGGTTCCGGAGGTTTGATAGCGTTCGACGAAGATCAATGTATAGTACGAAATACCTGGAATTTCGCTCGATTTTATCATCATGAAAGTTGTGGCCAATGTTCTCCATGCCGCGAAGGTACCGGATGGATGGAAAAAGTATTGCATAAGCTAGAATATGGTCATGGTAAAATGAGTGATATCGACCTGTTGGTAGATGTTGCAAAGAAGATTGAAGGCAATACGATTTGTCCGCTTGGCGATGCTGCTGCATGGCCGGTGGCGAGTGCAATTCGTCACTTCAGGGATGAATTCGAGTGGCACGTAACAAATTCTAGAGAGGCTTCGGAGCACAATTACGGATTAGCAAGTTATGCTGATCCACTGCCTAAGTTAGAGGAGGTGAGTCAATGAGCGAAAAGGTTAAAGTAACTATAGATGGTATAACAGTCGAAGTAGATGCCGGAACAAGTATCTTAAATGCTGCGCGTCAAATCGGGGGCGACATTGTACCACCGGCTATGTGTTACTATTCAAAGCTTGAAGGAAGTGGTGGAAAGTGCCGAACATGCCTCGTAAAAGTAAGTAAGGGGTCTGAAAAGGACCCGCGACCTATGCCTAAATTGGTTGCTTCCTGCCGTACAGGGGTTATGGACGGTATGGAAGTTCAAAATATAACCTCACCAGAAGTCATTGAAGCCCGAAAAGGTGTTGTCGAGATTCTTTTGATCAATCATCCGCTGGATTGCCCGGTTTGTGATCAGGCCGGTGAATGCCATTTGCAGGATCTGTCATATGAGCATGGCGTTGCTAATACACGCTATGAATTTGAACGTCGTACTTTTGACAGGATAGATATTGGAGACAAAATCCAGCTTCATATGACCCGCTGTATTCTATGTTACAGATGCGTATATGTAGCCGACCAGCTTACTGATAGCCGCGAACATGGAATTTTAGGCCGAGGGGACGCTTCCGAGATTTCAACCTATATAGAAAAAGCAGTTGATAACGATTTTTCTGGTAACGTAATTGACGTTTGCCCGGTAGGAGCTCTCACAGACAGAACTTTTCGTTTTAAGAACCGGGTTTGGTTCACCAAGCCCGTAGACGCACACCGTGATTGTCCTAAATGCAAGGGGAAAGTAACCTTATGGTACAAAGGAGAAGAAGTTTTGCGTGTTACCGGTCGTAAAGATGAATTTGGCGAGGTTGAAGATTTTATTTGCAACACTTGCCGGTTTGAAACAAAAAATACAAGTGACTGGGTAATCGAAGGGCCGCGCCAGATTTCACATAAATCAGTGATCTCTTCTAACCATTACGAGATGGTGCCTTTGCCGGTTATCAGGCAGAATCCAGCTTTAATTGAAGCTAACAAAGTAGAATTTGACAGAGCAAGCAAGATCTGATGGACATAGAATTTATAATTGAGAAATTTATTTTAATAACTATCATTTTTTTAGTCAGTTTAGGCGTTGCCGCATATTCAACTTTGGCTGAACGAAAAATTGCTGGTTATCTGCAGGATCGGGTAGGCCCGAGCCGGGCTGGTTGGGGTGGTATGTTCCAGCCTCTTGCAGATGGATTGAAGATGTTCTTTAAAGAAGAAATTATTCCTGCCGATTCGTCGAAGGCACTTTTTATACTTGGCCCATCACTGGCCTTATTAACAGCGTGTATCGGAAGCGCTGTGATTCCATGGGGACAAAGCGTTCTTATTGGTGATCGCCTTGTAAGTCTTCAGGTTACAGATATAAATGTCGGAATACTTTACATCTTTGGAGTTGTGTCTTTAGGTGTTTATGGGATAATGATTGGCGGATGGGCATCAAATAATAAATTCTCATTAATGGGAGCCGTTCGTGCAGCATCACAGAGTATAAGCTACGAGATTCCTATGGGATTATCGATTATCGCATTACTGCTGGCTACCAATACATTAAGCATGAAAGAGATTGCCGAGCAACAACACGGTGCCAATTGGAACATTCTTTATCAGCCATTGGGTTTCCTTATTTTCCTGGTATGCTCTTTTGCTGAAACTAACAGAACTCCTTTCGATCTTCCTGAATGTGAAACTGAGCTTGTCGGCGGTTACCACACAGAATATTCTGGTTTTAAGATGGGCGCATTTATGTTCGCTGAATATCTGAATATGTTTCTTGCCTCAGCCGTTATGTCGACTCTTTATTTTGGTGGATACAATTATCCAGGCATGGATTGGGTTAACGAAATCACAGGGCCAACAGTCGGTCCATTGATAGGAATGGGAGTTCTTTTCCTAAAAATATTTGTATTTATCTTCTTCTTCATGTGGGTTCGGTGGACTGTTCCACGTTTCCGTTATGATCAGTTAATGAATTTGGGATGGAAAATTTTAATTCCGCTAGCTATTGCGAACATCGTAATAACAGGAATAGTTATCACATTTGTTGACAAACTTTAATCGCCAATTGTCATGTACATGGTGATCAAATAATTAAAATCTGTTTGAGAGGATATAGGGTCTATGGAACCATTAAGTAACCGAAAAAAAGTTTTAGAGCAGAAACCAATGAATTTCTGGGAGCGATTATACCTCCCGGCAATTTTTCAGGGAATGGGCATTACGTTCATGCACATGTTTAAAAAGAAGGAAACAATTTTTTATCCGGAAGTTGAACGTGAATTCTCGGAAAATTGGAGAGGCTTACATTCTCTTAAACGGGATGAGAATGGAGCGGAACGTTGTACGGCTTGCGGACTATGCGCACTTTCCTGTCCTGCCGAAGCGATCACAATGATTGCCGGTGAAAGACAAAAAGGGGAAGAACATTTATATCGGGAAGAGAAATTTGCTGCTGTTTATGAGATCAATATGCTGCGCTGCATTTTCTGCGGATTGTGCGAAGAGGCCTGTCCCAAAGAAGCAATATACCTGGATGGCCCAATTGTTCCTTCAGACTATTTGAGGAAAGATTTTATTTACGGTAAGGATAAGCTGGTTGAAGATCCAATAAAATACTTGTAATAAAGACTTGCGACTTTCTACTCCACAGACAGAATAGCGCATTCTGAATATTGAACAGCCGGAGTTCGGCAGAAATTATACCTTTGCCCCCAATAGAGCAAAGATTCAAAGACATTTTAAATGGGCATAACTCTTTTTTATTTAATTGCTTTCCTGTCGATATTTTTCGCCTTGATGGTGATTTTCGCGAAGAATCCTGTGCACAGTGTTTTATATCTGATCGTTACGTTTTTCACTTTTTCGATTCATTATATTTTATTAAACGCCCAGTTCCTGGCCGTGGTGAATTTCATAGTTTATATGGGTGCAATTATGGTGCTTTTCCTTTTTGTACTCATGTTGCTAAACTTGAATGAAAGCCAGAGTACCTCCAAGTCGACCATTATAAAGTTGATTGGAGTAATTGCAGGAATGTGTTTAGTTATCACACTAATAGGATCTGTAAAGGCCCTGCATATCTCTGATCCTTTGATCTTGGAAACCCAGGATCTTGGACTGGTTAAAAATTTGGGTAAAGTATTGTTCAGTAAGTTCCTTTTACCATTTGAAATTTCCTCGCTATTGCTTTTATCAGCGATGGTCGGAGCGGTCTTATTGGCAAAAAAAGATTTTAAAAAGGTATAATGGAAAATGTAACTCAGGTGATTCAGGGTGTACCGTTAAATCACTATATCCTGTTAAGTGCAATCATATTTTCAATTGGCGTTATAGGGGTTTTAATCCGCAGGAATGCTATAGTAATTTTCATGTCTGTGGAACTGATGCTAAATGCTGTTAACTTATTGCTCACAGCATTTTCAGTTCATCATAATGATGCTTCCGGCCAGGTTTTCGTTTTTTTTATTATGGCGCTTGCCGCAGCCGAGGTTGCTGTTGGGTTGGCAATCATTGTAATGATTTTCAGGAATACAAACTCAACAGATGTAAATGTCTTAAACAAATTAAAGTGGTGATGCTTAGGAATTACGAAGTCTAATTTAAATGGAAAGAGACTTATTATTCCGTTCAATCCTAAGTTTCAAAATATAGAGTAAAGCAATGATAGATTTAGTTTGGTTAGTTCCATTGTTCCCATTGATAGGCTTTCTTATCAACGGATTAGGCCGTAATATACTTCCAAAAAGTGCCGTTAGCCTTACGGGTTGCTTAACTGTGCTGGCATCGTTCATTATTAGCATTGGAATATTTTTAGAACTAAATTCCTCAGAAACAAAGTCATTTATTGTACCGCTTTTTAACTGGATCAGCGCTGGAACGGTGAACATCCCATTTTCATTTCTTATTGATCCACTAAGTTCTTTGATGCTGCTGATCGTAACTGGTGTAGGGTTTTTGATCCACGTGTATTCAACTGGATATATGTCGCATGATGCCGGCTTCGCTAAGTATTTTTCTTACCTGAACCTTTTTATATTCTTCATGCTCCTTCTGGTTCTTGGATCTAATTATGTGATCATGTTTATTGGTTGGGAAGGAGTGGGTTTGTGCTCCTATTTATTGATCGGGTTCTGGTTCACGAATGCTTCGTATGCGAGTGCGGCAAAGAAAGCTTTTATAATGAACCGAATAGGTGATCTGGGTTTCCTGATCGCTGTATTCCTGATTTTTACAACGTTCAATAGTGTCGAATTTGCGGTGATATTTCCACAGGCTACGAATATGCTTTCGGGCGACCGCGCTCTAATCATCATAACCGCATTGTTATTTGTTGGCGCTATTGGTAAATCTGCCCAGTTACCCTTGTTTACCTGGCTACCTGATGCCATGGCAGGGCCGACACCGGTATCCGCTTTAATTCATGCTGCTACCATGGTAACTGCAGGTATCTACATGATAGCAAGATCCAATATCCTTTTTACCCTTGCCCCTCAAACGTTGTACGTTGTAGCTGTTATCGGCTTAGCCACATTATTGTTGGCTGCAACTATCGCATTAACACAAAATGATATAAAGAAAGTACTTGCTTATTCTACTGTTTCGCAGCTTGGCTATATGTTTTTGGGTTTAGGTGTAGGTGCTTATACCGGGGCGTTTTTCCATGTTATTACCCATGCATTTTTTAAGGCCCTTTTATTCCTTGGTGCAGGATCTGTAATCCATGCCATGAGCAATGAACAAGACATTAGAAATATGGGTGGTCTAAGAAAGAAGCTTCCGATAACTTTCCTAACAATGATGATCGGTACTATCGCAATTGCCGGCCTTCCGCCGTTTTCCGGATTCTTTTCAAAGGATGAAATACTCGCCCATGTTTATGAACACAATCGATTATTCTGGACTCTGGGGGTGATAGGTGCTGTATTCACATCTTTCTATATGTTCAGAATGATGTTTTTAACATTTAGCGGAAGTTTCCGCGGGACTACTGCTCAAGAGCACCACATACATGAATCACCGTGGTCCATGACCATTCCCTTAATTGTTCTTGCTGTATTATCAGCACTAGGAGGTTTTATTGGAATACCAGCAGTATTTGGCGGAGGACATTGGTTGGAAAGCTTTTTAGCTCCGGTTTTTGCGTCATCAGCAAGTAAGATGACACCCCTAACCTTAGATCATACTACAGAGTATATTTTAATGGCAGTGTCAGTTGCAGGAGCGCTTGGTGCTATGCTATTTGCCTACCAGCGTTATGTTAGAAATAGTTCAATCCCGGTTGCAGACCGTGTAGAAAGAGGAATAATCGCCAGGCTTTCGTACAACAAATATTATATCGACGAAATTTATACTTCATTAATCACCAGGCCTTTGGATTCCTTATCAGGATTCTTTGATAAGGTTGTTGATAAGAAAGTGATTGACGGTGCAGTGAACGGACTTGGTCAAAGTGCTATGGAGGGAAGCAAGAGTTTTCGGTTATTACAGTCTGGTATGGTCGGCTTTTATATTTTTATGATGGTCGCTGGCATAATTGCATTACTTTTTTATAGTATGTTTAAAATTTAATAGGGAGTACTACGAGATAAATGGAGATTTTACTGTTACAAATTTTTATTCCGCTTATTGCCGCTGTTATAATTCTGATTGCTGGTAAATCAGCGAGGGCTCTCGCGGGCGTACTTTCATTAATACCTCTTGGCATTACCGCATACCTGTATCTTAAGTTTATTCCAGATGCTTCAATGCAGTTTCTAGTTAATCATGTTTGGATCCCACAATTCGGTATTAATTTTAAAGCCGGTGTTGATGGAATTAGCATGGTACTGCTGATTCTTACCAATCTCCTGGTCCCAATAATTGTACTTTCAAGCTTTAAACAGAATATCAAGAATCACTCAGCCTTTTACTCTCTGATCTTTTTCATGCAGACAGGCTTGCTACTCGTCTTCACCGCATTAGACGGTTTCCTGTTTTATGTTGGCTGGGAAGCAGCTCTTATTCCGATCTATTTTATTTGTGCGCTTTGGGGTGGGGAAAACAGGATAAAAGTAAATCTAAAGTTCTTCATCTATACAATAGCTGGAAGCTTGATAATGCTGCTCGCAATTATTTATCTGCATCTTCAGACTACAGGAAACAGCTATGACATTGAAGAATTCTACAAACTAAATTTAGATTCAGGAACCCAAGGTTGGATATTTTGGGCATTTTTCATTGCTTTCGCTGTCAAGATGCCAGTGTTTCCATTCCACACATGGCAGCCAGATACTTATACGGAGGCTCCAACAGCGGGAACAATGCTTCTTTCTGGTATTATGCTTAAAATGGGAATCTACGGCGTTATCCGCTGGCTGATACCCCTTGCGCCGCTGGGTTTTCAAGATTGGGGCCAGACTGCACTTATTCTCTCAATCGTTGGGGTTGTTTATGCTTCAATTATTGCATTTACTCAGAGTGATATAAAAAGACTGATCGCATACTCGTCAATTGCACACGTAGGCCTAATATCTGCTGGAGTTTTTGCATGGAATGTGCAGGGTTTACAAGGCGCAATGATCCAGATGCTAAATCATGGTATCAATGTAATTGGGATGTTCTTTATTGCAGATATTATTATACGCCGGATGAATACCTGTGATCTTAATCAGTTGGGGGGTATTGCACGGCCAGCTCCGAAGCTTGCAATTGCATTTTTAATCATCTTATTAGGAACTGTAGCCTTGCCATTGACTAATGGTTTTATCGGAGAATTCCTGCTTCTTATGGGAGTTTATAATTACAATATTTATTACGCTGCTCTCGCGGGTTTAACTATCATATTTGGAGCGGTATATATGCTAAGAATGTATCAAAGTGTAATGCTTGGTGTAACCAATGAACTTACAGCTGGATTTAAGGATCTTGATAGTACAGAGATAACGGTTTTGCTGATCCTGTCTACACTAATCATTGGAATTGGTGTTTATCCCCAGCCTATTCTTCATATATCAGAAGCTGCAATAACAAACCTGCTTGAGCAGGTAAACCAAAAGATTTTAGTTAAGTAAAGCATGAGCTCGTTAATAACTCTTTCTATTTTAGCTATAGTAGTTCTCTACTTAGGATTGTATAAGGCGAAAAATGCGTTGCTCCCGGTTACTTTATTAGGACTGGCAGGTTCCTTAATTTTAGCGCTACTTGAGTGGAATAGCGGCGCTCAACCAATTTACAGCGGTATGATGCTGTTCGATAACTACGCTATCGCATTTACATCCATCTGTATATTCTCGACTATGTTAATCCTTTTAATCTCAAAAGATTATTTCGAGAACATTAGTGAGCATGTTGCCGAATACTATACCATTATTCTTTTCTCCCTGGCCGGAATACTAGTGATGGTCTCATACCACAACCTTTCGATGCTATTTATCGGTATTGAAATCATGTCCGTAAGTCTATATATTCTTGCGGGTATTAGAAAAAATGACTTTAAGTCCAATGAGGCGGCTTTAAAATATTTCTTAATGGGGGCATTCTCAACTGGATTTCTACTTTTTGGGATAGCATTATTATATGGGGCAGCAGGGACATTTGATCTGGCAGAGATAAGGGATTATGTGATCGCAAACCCAACAGGTATCTCTCCTCTGTTTTATACTGGCATAATACTTCTAATAATTGGATTGTGTTTCAAAGTGGGAGCTGCACCTTTCCACTTTTGGACTCCGGATGTTTACGAAGGTTCACCCACCCTCATTACTGCCTTTATGAGTACAGTTGTGAAGACAGCAGGTTTTGCTGCTTTTCTGCGCTTGTTCCTCATGTGTTTTGCTCCCCTTCACGATTTTTGGATGCCCGCTTTGCTAGTAATTTCTATTCTCACATTGTTTATTGGGAATGTTACCGCACTTTACCAGCATAGCTTCAAAAGAATGCTAGCGTTTTCAAGCATTTCCCACGTGGGTTACATGTTGTTTGCTATCGTAGCACTCGGTTCAACGTCCGTTAACTCAGTATTTGTTTATGCTACGGCTTATTCAATAGCGTCCATTGTGGCCTTTGCTGTTTTGATATTAGTCAAGCGCCAAACAGGTTCAGATAATTTTGACAGCTTTAACGGACTTGCAAAAAAGAATCCTTTCATTGCTTTTAATCTTACCATAGCAATGTTATCTCTAGCTGGAATCCCCCTAACCGCGGGGTTTATGGGAAAATTCATGATGTTTTCAACAGCCCTCACGGAGTATCATATATGGCTAGTGGTATTAGCCGTGGTTAATGCGGTAATAGGTATTTTTTATTACCTCAGAGTTATTGTAGCAATGTATTTTAAAGGGGCAGAGAGACTCGAACTTCAATCCTCTAAATATTTCAATTTTGTACTTGGCTTTTCTACTCTTATTACCCTGGTGATCGGGGTTTATCCAGGCTTCATATCAAGCCTTTTCTAAGCCTAATTATTGCTTAAATATTGTAGATTTACGCATATTTATTTTATGCACGAGATTTGGGACTCCCTGCAACACCTTGTTGATCCGGTAAAGCTACTTCGTGAAGGAGGATTTTATCTTCTTCTGTTTGTTATTTTCGCGGAAACTGGCCTTTTTTTTGGATTTTTTCTCCCTGGCGATTATTTGCTTTTTCTTGCAGGCATGTTTGTTGCTACTGATAAACTAGATGTATCGATTTATGTACTAATAGCTGGCCTTATGGCTGCAGCTGTTGCCGGGAACTTTGTTGGATATTGGTTTGGGAAAAAAACGGGTCCTGTTTTGTATGATCGGGAAGACTCTTTATTTTTCAAAAAAAGATTTCTCCGGGCGGCAGAAAACTATTATAAAAAACAAGGTGCTTTTGCGCTTATTATGGGAAGATTTATACCGATCGTTAGAACATTCGCACCTATCATTGCAGGAATCGTTCGTCTTGATTACCGGAAATTTGCATTTTATAATATTAGCGGTGCATTCCTATGGATTACATCCTTAACTTTGCTCGGGTTCTTTCTTGGCAGAAAATTTGAGAAAGAGATCAACGATTACCTTTTATATATTATTGTTGGTTTTATCTTGATAACGGCCATTCCTCTTGTTGTAACTTATTTGAAGAGGAAGATCGGAGCGGACAGAGATGATGAGGAGCTAAATCCTGAGTAAAAATGATTAACGACAATCCCTGGCATACAGTTTCCCCTGGTCACGATTTACCTTCAATCGTAAATGCGATTATCGAAATTCCTAAAGGTTCTAAGGCTAAATATGAAATTGACAAGGAGTCCGGCCTCATTAAACTTGACCGGGTTCTTTTTTCATCTGTGATGTATCCGGCAAATTATGGCTTCATACCCCAAACTTACTGTGATGATAAAGATCCATTAGATATACTGGTATTATGTTCTGTGGATGTATACCCTTTATCTATAGTAGAAGCAAAAGTTGTTGGCGTGATGCATATGGTCGATAACGGTGAGCAGGATGATAAAATAATTGCTGTGGCCAAGAACGACATGTCAGTAAACTATATTGAAGATTTGAAAGAATTGCCCCCTCACACTATGAATGAAATTGTTCGGTTTTTCCAGGATTACAAAGCCCTGGAGATGAAAAATGTGACAATCGAACATTTATTGGGTAAGAATTACGCCTATAAAGTGATAAGAGAGAGTTTGGAATTATACAAGTCCACCTTTATAAATAATTAATAAATATGGGTATGGCTTTATTTTTCACATTTTTCCTGGTTTTTCTTAACGGATTTTTTGTCGCTGCTGAGTTTGCACTAGTAAAGGTTCGCGCTTCGCAAATTGAGATAAAAGCGAAAACAGGAAGTCGTGTAGCAAAGATAGCCAAACACATGACACAGCACCTGGATGGATATTTGGCTGCCACCCAGCTTGGTATCACATTAGCATCCCTTGGCTTGGGTTGGGTAGGGGAAGAAGTGATGACCGATATTGTCACAAAATTTTTCCATCTGTTTGATATTGATACAACCACAACAGTAGCAACCAATATTGGACACGTTCTGGCATTCGCGATTATTACTGTTCTCCACATAGTTTTCGGAGAACTCGCTCCGAAATCTCTAGCTATTCAACGGCCTATCGGCACAACGATGGGCATCGCATTGCCACTTCATTTCTTTTATCTTGTATTTAGGCCTTTTATTTGGCTGCTTAACGGATTTGCGAATTTCATCCTGAAGTTGTTAGGCATAAGTACAATTGGAGGCCATGAGGCTCATCACAGTTCTGAAGAACTGCAGTATTTGCTGGACCAGGGCAAGGAGAGCGGAGCTTTAGAAAATAATGAGCACGAACTTATAAAGAATGTTTTTGATTTTAATGAGCGTGTAGTTAAGAATATTATGGTACCTCGCACTAAAATTTCAGGTATAGAATTAAATACACCCCATCGTGAGCTACTTGATATTTTAATCCATGAAGGTTATTCGCGAATTCCGGTTTATGATGAAACAATTGATAAAATTGTAGGGATTGTCCATGCCAAGGATATTCTTCCGCTTTTGGCAGATAGTAAGGAATGTGTATTGAAGGATATTATCCGCAAACCGTACTTTATTCCGGAGACTAAAAAGATCAATGATCTGTTGAGCGAGCTGCAATTAAAGCGAATTCAAATAGCAATTGTCCTTGATGAGTTTGGAGGTACAGCTGGAATGGTAACCCTGGAGGATATAGTAGAAGAACTTGTCGGAGAAATACAGGATGAATATGATGAGGAGAAACCTATAGTTGATAAGGTTTCATCTACTGAATTCATTGTTTCTGCCACTGCTTCTATTTACGATGTCAATGAATACCTTCCCCACGATTTGCCTGAAGACGGCGATTATGATACTGTTGCCGGCCTTGTTAGCGAGATTTTTGGCAAGATTCCTGAAGTTGGGGAGGCTCGGGAGTACAATGGTTACAATATTACAATTTTGAAGAAGGCAGATCAGAACGTAGAGTCTGTCAAGCTGGAACTGGTAATCAACGATGATGATGTAGTCGACTTAAGGTAATGGGTACCGAATGCATATATTTTATACACCTGATATTAGTTCAAATACTTATATTCTCAGCGAAGAGGAAAGTAAGCACTGTATAAAAGTGTTGCGCCTCCATAAAGGCAGTCCACTTCAGCTTGTAGACGGCCGGGGAGGTTTTTATGAAGCGATAATTGCAGATCCGCACCCTAAGAGAACTTCTTTAATAGTTGTAAATGCGCAACAAGGCTATGGAATGCGCAATCACTATTTACATATCGCAGTAGCACCTACAAAAAATATTGAACGATTCGAGTGGTTTCTTGAAAAAGCCACAGAAATAGGAATTGATGAGATCACGCCATTGCTCTGTGAAAGATCGGAACGGAAAGAAGTAAAATCAGACCGTTTGAATAAAGTGATCACTTCTGCAGTAAAACAATCTATAAAAGCCTACCATCCTAAATTAAATGAACCAAAGCTTTACAAGGAGTTTATTGCAGCTACATACAAAGCAAAAAAATATATTGCTCACTGTATAAATAGTGAAAAATTCTCGTTAAAAGACAGGATAGTATTGAATTCTGATTATCTTGTTATTGTTGGGCCGGAAGGAGATTTTAGTCAATCTGAAGTTATTGCAGCTCAGGCTGCAGGTTTTATACCGATTGAACTTGGGACAGCCAGATTACGGACCGAAACTGCCGCTTTAGAAGCTTGTTTTGAAATTAACTTTCTAAATAGATGAAGAGTAGTACTGTGAAAATCACCATTTCTGTTTTGTTTATTCTCATTACGGGATTGATTTTTTCTTTTATCGCACCAAGTTATAAAATTGCGAAAATGAAGTATAACGGTGGTGGTGACTGGTATGCAAACCGCACTGCGCTGCCAGAATTAATTAGTTTTTGCAATAAAAACCTTGGTACAAATTTCGATAAAGAGGAAGCTATAGTAGAAGCCGGGAGTTCTGAAATTTTCAATTACCCATTTATTTATCTAACGGGTCATGGAAACATCGTATTCACCGATCAGGAAGCCGAAAATCTTAGAAAATATCTTACCGGTGGTGGGTTTTTACATATTGATGATAATTATGGTCTTGATAAGTTTATAAGGCCTCAAATGAAACGGGTGTTTCCTGATCTTGAATTTACCGAACTGCCTTCCGATCATATTATATATAATCAGAAGTATAAGTTTCCCGGGGGCTTACCCAAGATTCATGAACACGATGGCAAACGTCCTCAAGGGTTTGCTTTGATTTACAAGGGAAGAATAGTTTGTTATTATACATTTGAGTGTGATCTTGGCAACGGCTGGGAAGTTTCGGGTACGTATTCCAGTGACTCCGAAGAAACTCGTCAGAAAGCTTTGAAAATGGGTGCCAATTTAGTTCAATATGCTTTGACTCAGTAAATATGTTTAAGATACTAGTTAATGAACAATTTACTTTTGAAGTAAAAACTGACAGGGGCGGCATTTTTGTTGATTCGCAGTCTATACCGATAGATATTCACCGTGTTAACCATACTACTTTTCACATCCTTTACAAAAACAGATCTTTCAATGCGGAACTAATAACCATTGATAAACAAGAGAAAACATGTTCTGTGCGCGTTAATTCTCATGTTTATACGATGACGCTTTCCGATCAGTTTGACGAATTATTGCATCGACTTGGAATGGATAACCTAAGCGCTTTTAAAGTCTCAGAGCTAAAAGCGCCAATGCCGGGTATGGTTCTTAAAGTGCTGGTTTCAGAAGGGGATGAGATTAAAAAGGGTGCTAATCTGCTGATTCTTGAAGCTATGAAAATGGAGAACGTCATTAAATCTCCTGCAGATGTGGTTATTAAGTCGATAAAAGTTAGTTCCGCCGATAAAGTTGAAAAGAATCAGGTTATGATAATTTTCAACTGATAGTTGATCTTCAGAATTTTCCATAAAAATACCCCACTGTAGTTTTATTGTTCATTCATCTAAATAATTGCTTATTTTCAGAAAAGCTTTTTCACTTAAGCTTAAAAAATAACATATTTACAAATGGCTATGGAAATTAAAATCAAGGGAGAATTATACGATGTTTGTATTGTTGGATCGGGTGCCGGCGGGGGAATGGCAGCGAAAGTTCTGACTGAAGCTGGCTTGAAGGTTGCATTGCTTGAGGCAGGCCCCGATTACGATCCGGCAAATCCGGAACAACAGACCCAGTTAAAATGGCCTTATGAGTCGCCAAGACGCGGAGCAAATACACATCGGCCATTCGGTGATTTTGATGCAGCTTATGGCGGATGGGAAATAGAGGGAGAGCCCTACACAAGAGCAAAAGGAACTGAGTTCGACTGGTTCCGCTCCCGAATGCTGGGAGGTCGTACTAACCATTGGGGGAGGATCTCCTTGCGTTTTGGTCCGAACGATTTTAAGAGACATGATTTTGATGGCTTAAGCGATAACTGGCCAATAGGTTACGATGATGTAAAACCATTTTATGACCGGGTAGATAAAATGATTGGGGTATTTGGAACTAAAGAAGGTATATATAATGAACCTGATGGTTATTTTTTACCTCCACCAAAACCCCGATTGCACGAGCTCATGATAAAAAAGGCTGCTGGCAAGATCGGAATACCAGTTATACCATCCCGTTTGTCCATACTAACCCGACCAGTAAATAAGGATCGTGGATCATGTTTTTTCTGCGCACAATGCAGCCGCGGATGTACAGTACATGCAGACTTCTCCTCATCAACCTGCCTGGTAAAGCCAGCCAGAAAAAGCGGAAATGCTGATGTTTATGTGAATGCAATGGCGCGTGAAGTGCTTACTGATAAAGAAGGAAAAGCAACCGGGATATCTTACGTAGATAAAACAGACATGCAGGAATATCAGGTTAATGCGAAAATCGTAGTTTTAGCCGCCAGCGCTTGTGAATCTGCACGACTGCTTCTAAACTCTAAATCTTCTGTGCATCCAAATGGCTTAGCCAATTCGAGCGGTATGGTGGGAAAATATCTTCACGATTCTACAGGTGCATCGAGGGGAGCCTTTATTCCTCAGCTGATGGACCGAAAAAGATATAACGAGGATGGTGTAGGCGGTCTCCACCTATATATTCCCTGGTGGTTGGAAAATAAAAAGCTTGATTTTGCGCGTGGTTACCATATCGAGTTTTGGGGTGGTATGGGTATGCCGTCATATGGCTTTGGTTTTGGTATGGAGAAAACTAATGGTAAGTACCCGACTATTGAAGGCAAGATGAAAGATGCGGGCGGTTATGGTGCTGCTCTAAAAAATGATTACCGTCGTTATTATGGTTCAACAGTCGGATTCGCGGGACGTGGAGAAAGTATACCGCGGGTAGAAAATTACTGCGAAATTGACCCTGGAACTGTAGATAAATATGGTATTCCAGTATTAAGGTTCAATTATAACTGGACGGACCAGGAGGTTAAACAAGCTAAACATATGCAGGACACCTTCGAGGAGATTATACATTCAATGGGCGGCATTGCCAGTGGTGAAAAGCCGGGAGCAAATGAAAAATATGGTTTGTTAGCACCGGGTCGAATTATTCACGAAGTAGGAACCACACGAATGGGTAATGATAAGAACACCTCGGTTCTGAATAAGTATAACCAGGCACACGACGTTAATAATCTATTTGTAGTAGATGGTGGAGCCTTTGTATCGCAGGCTGATAAAAACCCAACATGGACCATCCTCGCGTTGGCTATGCGTGCCTCAGAACATATTGTTGATCAGTTGAAAAAGCAAAATATTTAGTCAAATGAATAGAAGAGACTCACTTAAGGCACTGGCCGTTGGAACAGTTAGTGTCGGTACTTTATTATCTTCATGTGATAAAAAGGAAGGTGCGGATGCTAAATCAAAGGGAAATACGGGTGCGTATGGAAGAACGCCTGAAGAAAAACTGGTAGACAAGAAGTTGATGGATGAAAAATTCTTTGCTGCATCGGAACTCGCTACTATTGCTCTTTTAGGAGATATCATAATACCAAAGGACGATTACTCGGGGAGTGCCAGTGATGCGAATGTTGCGGAATTTATAGAATTCATTGTCAAAGATCAGCCAAGCCTCCAATTACCTATGCGAGGTGGTTTGAAATGGTTAGATATTAAATCCTATAAGCTTTTTAAGAAGTCGTTCTCTGATTCGACTGCGGAACAACGTCTTCAGCTGGTAGATCTGATTGCATACCCAGAAAAAGCGCTTCCCGAGAATGCTGCCGGGGTAAGATTCTTCGACACAATGCGCGGACTTACAGCTACCGGGTTTTTTACAAGCAAGATTGGCATTGAAGATTTAGGATACAAAGGAAACCAACCTAATGCCTGGGACGGTGTGCCAGATGAGGTTTTGAAGCAATTCGGACTGGAATATGATGCAAAGACACTCGATCAGTGTTTGAAGGCGGAAGACCGCGGGAAGATGATGACTTGGGATAGTTAAAATAATGCGAAATTCCTCGTTCAATGCACTCTGTGCTTACAGTATTATTTGCTTATCAAAAATTAAATTATAAAAAAAGGGCCGGTTATGCCGACCCTTCATTTTATGATTAGATTATCTCGTTTTCTTAGGTGCTTTTGATTTAGGCTGACTAAATTGAGGCTTACCTTTAGAAATAATTTCAGGAGCACCAACCAGGGTCATTGCTGAACGGAATCCCATCTCAGCACTTGTTTCATCCTGTTGCATAAAGCGTCTGGTTGCAGGGTTTAACCAGTATGCCCTGTCGTTCCATGATCCACCTTTATAAACCCTTGAGCGGTCATTAACAAGTGTAGTTATTCCATATAAATTTGAATTCACAGAGTCTAAATGACCCCTGAAATCAGGATTGTAAGGTTTTCCCGCAATAGCTGAGGAGTCTTGAGTAATTTGATTACTTTGGATTTCAGACCAAGTTTGTTTTTTTCCGGCTGGTGCTGGATCCTTAATAGGACGTCCATATTTGTCTTTAGCATAGGTGCCTTTTGCACGGTCAGATAGGCGCTTGTTTACAAATTCGTTTCCCCTGAACGGGTTGAAATCTGCAAAATCTTCAAAGGTCAGTTTACGATAAACATCTGCCGTCCACTCGTTCACATTTCCAGCCATATTGTACAAACCAAAATCGTTTGGTACATAACTTCTTACAGACGCAGTTATATCGGCTTTATCATTCAAATAACCCCCGGTTCCCATGTTATCCCCTTCACCCCGCTTAAAGTTGGCAAGGATCATACCCTGGGTTTTTTTCCTTGGTGAACGTACTCCGAGGCCATTCCACGGATAGATTTTTCCGTCAGCAATGTTTTCATATTCGGTATTGCCTGCAAGAGACAAGGCTGCATATTCCCATTCAGCTTCTGTTGGTAAACGATAAGGTTGCTTCAACACCCCATCTTCTAATCGAACTGGTCTTGTCGGGCCAGCTTTCCCAGTTGTTGCTGTACTGCTTGACGCGTTTGGATTAAGGTCTTTAGGCATCTTCTTTCCATCTATACCTTCACCTTTGTACTGACCATTTAAGTAAATATCCGTGTTAAAGGGATCTGTTGATGTCGAAACTGAAGTTGCAGTTCCTGCTTTACCTCCTCCGGCTAAAGTCTTGTAGTCAAGCAGAATTCCGCGGGCACGCAAAATTTCTTCATTCACTCTGTCCGTCCGCCAATCACAGTAAGCATTAGCTTGTTCCCATGTAACACCCACAACCGGGTAATCTTGAAATGCCGGATGACGCAGGTAATTATTTACATATGGCTCGTTATAGGATAATGGTTGCCTCCAAACCAGGGTATCGGGAAGTGCATTATAATAATATTCTGCATCGTTTACATAATTCCTTCTTATCCAATACAGGTATTCTAACCAGTCCACGTTAGAAACTTCGGTTTCATCCATGTAAAAGGAAGCCACCGTAACACGTCTGCGCACATTATCAAATTCGTAGCCCAGATCCTGATTAAGACTCCCGCCCATCACAAAAGTACCACCCTCAATTGCTACTGTACCTGGCCCGGGTCCGGCTTTAACTTTATTATTTACCTGGAAACCTCCATTGTATTTATCATTATAGGCCATACCGGTTTTAGAGGATGTGCCACTTTTCTTATTACATGAAGACAATATGCCCAATAAAAGGAAGGCTGTGATAAAAAATACTGATAATCTTTTCATTATTTGCAATGTCATTGGAGCATTAATTTTTTAAAAATACGAAATTTGAATAATATCCCCAACGGATATTTACGATCAATATTATCTTCCTGAACGGCAGCTTATCCATTCAAACGGAAAATCTAAATTAAGGTTACAAGACTTATTCTGAATCCCTCACAAAACGATTTGTCAGAATCTTTATTGCTTAAGCTAGAAATCCTAATTATATACGTATTCGGTTTAAAAATAAACCAATAATGCTTTAATTTAATGATATTCAGTGCTTTCTTAGATTCAGATATTGCTGTTGAGTTAAATAAAAAGTTTATTCTGAACATATTAACCTTGCAAAGAAAACGTTCAAGCTAAAGCTTGATGTAACTTTGTAAAGACAAAATGCTTATATTTAATGCACGCCAGATAATTTGGGCTTCAGCTTTATTTTTGGGTAATGATTAACAAACTCTCTTTTCGCTGTTGTATAGCGTTGGTTTTGGCTGGATTCCCCGATCTGGTTGTAGCTCAGGCACCGCAAAGCGATGGCAGACGTACAAATACTATACAAACAGCTGCCCCATTTCTACTTATAGCTCCGGATGCACGTTCAGGAGCTATGGGAGACGTTGGTGCCGCAACTTCACCCGATGCAAACTCAAGTCACTGGAATCCTGCAAAGCTTGCTTTTTTAGATCAGCCCACAGGTATTTCCGCCTCCTACACACCATGGCTCAGAAACCTGGTTCCAGACGTAGATCTTGGTTATTTAACTGTTTTCCATCGTCTTGATGAGCGTAATATTGTTGGCGGTTCTCTAAGATATTTTTCCTATGGCTCAATTCAGCTTACGGACGACAGTAGAAATGACATAGGAGTTTACAGTCCAAATGAATTTTCCATTGATGGAACTTTCTCCAGGAAGTTCGGAGATAATTTCTCCCTTGGTACAGCGGTAAGGTATATAAGGTCAAGTTTAAGCAATGGACAGTTTAATGGGCAGGATATTCAGCCTGCAACAGCTCTGGCGGCTGATGTTTCAGGATACATGAAAACTGGAACTGTGATGTTCGGAAAAGATACTGAACTAGCTTTAGGTATGAATATTTCCAATATCGGCACTAAAATGAACTATTCTGATGGGACATCCAAATCCTTTCTCCCCACAAATATGAAGTTGGGGGGTGCTTCTACATTCAATATAGATGACTTGAATCAGTTTACTGTTGCATTAGATCTTAATAAGCTACTTGTGCCTACAAATCCGATAAGAGATAAAGATGGTGACATTGTAAGTGGGAAAGATCCGGATAGGTCAGTTCCTGCCGGAATCTTTGGATCTTTCAGCGATGCACCTGGTGGTTTTTCAGAGGAGCTTAGCGAGTTAAGTTATTCTCTCGGAACTGAATATTGGTACAATAAGCAATTTGCATTACGTTCCGGATATTTTTATGAAACTCCCACTAAAGGAGATCGGAGATATTTCACAGTTGGAGCAGGACTCAAATACAATGTATTTAATTTGGATTTTGCGTATTTACTAGCTAACCAGCAGAAGAGTCCTTTAGCCCAGACTCTCCGGTTTTCCCTTGTTTTTAATTTCGAGAAATAGTTGATGAAGATTAAAGTAGGCTTTGGGTTCGACGTGCATCAACTTGCCGCGAATCGCCCGTTTATTTTGGGCGGTGTTAATCTTGAGCATCATTCCGGAGCATTCGGGCATTCAGACGCAGATGTGCTGGTTCACGCTATTTGCGATGCACTACTTGGGGCGGCCAACCTTCGCGATATAGGATTTCATTTTTCAAACACAGATGAAAGATGGAAAGGTATTAGCAGCCTTATACTTCTGAAAGAATGCGTGGTTCTTCTGAAAGAAAAAGGTTGGAACATTGGAAACCTGGATGTTATGCTATGTTTGGAAGCCCCTAAAGTAAACCCTCATATCCTACAAATGAAAACCAATATAGCGGCAGCAGCCGGGATTAGTGAAGAGGATATTTCAATAAAAGCAACCACAAATGAAACTATGGGATTTGTCGGGCGTGAGGAAGGGGTTGTTGCTTATGCTGTTTGTCTGATCGAAAAAGAAAAGTAATCAGTTCTTGCCAGTCCGCACTTTTATTTCCGAAAAGTCAGCTGCACATTTTCCACAATTGCTGGCACATCTTGTGTTACTTCTAAAACTGCGAAATATCATCCTTGCCAGCGAAAAAATTGCCAACCCAAAAACTACTAAGACCAAAACAGTTTGTAAGTCCATATTGTAAAATTACTTAATAGTGCAGGGATATTAGTCTTCTGACTGTAAATATTGTTGATTTATGACAGCCTTTACAAATTACTATTTACCGACTATTACTGCCAACCCGAACCTGATTACACTTTAGATTCTGCTTTATTAACCGTACCTTTGCAAAAAATTTAGAACAATTTTTTGATGCAAAAAATAAGGAATATAGCGATCATCGCTCACGTTGACCACGGCAAGACTACTTTGGTTGATAAAATTTTACACCAAACCAATCTGTTTCGCGACAATCAGGAAACGGGTGATCTGATACTTGATAACAATGATCTTGAACGTGAACGCGGTATCACTATCGTGTCTAAAAATGTATCAGTAAATTACAATGGAGTAAAAATTAATATCATTGATACACCGGGCCACGCGGATTTTGGCGGCGAGGTAGAACGTGTGTTGAAAATGGCAGATGGTGTGGTGCTTTTAGTAGATGCTTTTGAGGGAGCTATGCCACAAACAAGATTTGTAACTCAAAAAGCCCTCTCTCTTGGATTGAAGCCTGTAGTTATTGTAAACAAGGTCGACAAAGAAAACTGTCGTCCTGAAGAAGTATACGAATCGATCTTTGAATTGTTTTATAACCTTGAAGCCACTGAAGATCAATTGGATTTTCCTGTTTTATATGGGTCTTCAAAACAAGGTTGGATGAGTACTGATTGGAAAGTTCAAACTGAAGATATCACCCCTTTATTGGATACGATATTGGAGCACATCCCACCAGCTCCAAGTTTTGATGGAACTCTTCAAATGCAAATTACTTCCCTGGATTATTCGTCTTTCGTTGGGCGTATCGCGATTGGTCGGGTGGCTCGGGGCATTATAAGGGAAAATCAACCGGTTTCACTTGTTAAACGTGATGGCAAGATTCAAAAATCGAGAATTAAAGAATTATATACTTTCGAGGGACTTGGTAAAGTTAAGGTTCAGGAAGTTTCGTCAGGAGATATCTGTGCAGTGGTTGGTATAGAAGGGTTTGATATCGGCGATACTATTGCTGATTTTGAGAAGCCTGAGCAACTGGCCGTTATCAAGATCGATGAGCCTACGATGAATATGTTATTTACCATCAATAATTCCCCTATGTTTGGTAAAGAGGGAAAATTCGTAACATCTCAGCGTTTACGCGAAAGGCTTTACAAAGAGATGGAAAAGAATCTTGCGCTGAAGGTTATTGAAACTGAGTCACCGGATTCTTACCTGGTTTATGGCCGTGGTATTCTCCATTTATCTGTTCTCATCGAAACTATGCGCCGCGAGGGTTACGAACTTCAGGTTGGTCAGCCTCAGGTAATCATCAAGGAGATAGACGGGATGAAATGTGAGCCTATTGAAACCCTTATTGTAGATGTACCGGCTGAAGTGTCTGGTAAAGTAATTGAACTGGTAACCCAGCGTAAAGGTGACTTATTAGTTATGGAGCCTAAAGGCGATCTTCAGCACCTAGAATTCGAAATACCCGCACGCGGAATTATTGGCCTGCGTAATAACGTTCTTACTGCGACCGCTGGTGAAGCTATAATGGCGCACCGTTTCAAAGCATATGAGCCATGGAAAGGTACGATTCCGGGTCGTTTGAACGGTGTTCTGGTTTCTATGGAAAAAGGTTCAACTACAGCCTATTCTATTGATAAACTGCAAGACCGCGGACGATTCTTTGTTGAACCGGGTGTTGAAGTTTATGAAGGACAGATTATGGGTGAACACATTCGTGATAATGACCTTGTAGTAAATGTCGTAAAGGGAAAGGCACTAACCAACATGCGTGCATCCGGTACGGATGATAACGCGCGTATTGCAACTGCAATTAAATTCTCGCTTGAAGAAGCCATGGAATATATCCAGGCCGATGAATATATCGAGATCACGCCGAAAAGTATGCGGTTACGTAAGATTTACCTCAGTGAAAACGAACGCAAAATCAACGCCAAGAAGTTTGTAAATCAATAATTTATTTTGAATATTTATTAAGTTCGAGGGCTCAGCAGACACTGAGCCCTTTATTTTTACACACGATTTAAAGGATATTTTTTATCTAAGTTTGTACTTAATGAGGATACCTTCCATCCCCGGGTTCGACCCTGAAGCTTTTCAAAAGTATTTCAAAAATACGGGATGGTTAATGCTTGGTAAAATACTGAGCCTGATCGTTGGGATTTTTATAGCTAAGTTCTTAGGCCCACATGATTTTGGTGACCTGAGCTTCGCGACCGCATTTACTGCTATCATTGCTGCAGTTGGCACACTTGGTCTCGATAGTTTTATAATACGCGAAATTCTTGACCAGCCAGCTAAACGGGATGAAATTCTGGGGACAGCATTCTGGATGAGACTGGTTGTGAGCATTATTCTTGTCCCCAGCTCTGTTCTTATCTATCTTTTCTTCAGAAACCTCTCCGAACAGCAAGGTACGGAACTAACCCTGGTAGTAACTTTTTGCGCCTCAGCCTTATTTTTTAAAGCATTTAATATTATCGACTATTATTTTCAATCTCAGGTCAGGTCAAAATTTGTAGTTCAGGT
Organism: Daejeonella sp.; assembly: GCF_046590655.1. Taxonomy (GTDB): domain Bacteria; phylum Bacteroidota; class Bacteroidia; order Sphingobacteriales; family Sphingobacteriaceae; genus Daejeonella. The sequence continues at coordinate 18,705 of NZ_JBKJUM010000039.1, read as the reverse complement.
TCAGAACATTTGCCTGATTATTTCATCATTAATCAAGATCAGTTTTGTATTAGTAAAACTTCCTCTTGTCTATTTTGCGTTCGCATTAGTACTTGACGGGCTCCTGCTCGCTATCGGTTTGGGGATCATTTATCATCGTGAAAATCTTCACATCCGTAATTGGAAGTTTAATGATGAACGTGCAAAGTCGTTGCTCAGTAAATCGTGGCCGCTCATTTTGTCGGCTGTTATGGTTACTTTATATATGCAAATCGATATACTGATGCTGAAGTATTTTGCAGGTAGCACAGAAGCGGGTATTTACAGCGCGGCAGCCAGGATTAGTGAAGCCTGGTACTTCATTCCGGTTGCCATTGTAACCTCAGTATTTCCCGCAATTATTCATGCCCGTAAAACTGACCCATCGCGGTATCAGAAACGTCTGCAGAATCTATACGACCTGCTTGTAGTCATTAGCCTGCCGGTTGCACTGATCATAAGTTTAGGAGCGGATACGTTTATTCACCTCCTTTACGGCGATAAATTCCTTGGGGCAGGTGCAATGCTTACCATACATATTTGGTCTGGAATTTTTGTATTTCTTGGAAGTGCAAGCGGCCAGTATCTTCTTGCAGAAGGATTTACCATGATCTCATTTTACCGGACGGCAATAGGTGCAATCGCCAATATTCTGTTAAACTTGTGGCTTATTCCCCTTTATGGAGGTCTTGGAGCATCAACCGCCACGCTCATCGCGTACTTTGTGGCTACATTTTCCATTTTATTTTATGCAAAAACAAGGCCTCAGGGAATTATGGTATTGAAATCTTTGTTTTTGATTAATATATTTTCGATCGTATCAACCCGATTAAAGAAGAAGTAGGTTTATGTTTAACATTAATATTTAAGGAGTTTAGTATGAAGAGGCTTTTGGGAAGATTTTATCCAGTTGCATTAATTAACACTATCAAAAACTATTGGATACTCTCTGCTGAATTTGGACAGTTTAAAACCATGAACAAAGGTTGCCTTGATAAAGACGACGAGTTCATCCCCTGGTATACTTATCCCGCAATTGAATACATTAAGCAGCTCGATTTTTCTGACAAGTCTATATTTGAGTTTGGTTCCGGTAATTCTACGATCTTCTGGGCTAAGCGCTGTAAAAAAGCAGTTTCAATTGAAGATAATAGAAACTGGTACGACAAAATGTGTCCCGAACTTCCTCCAAATGTTGAATATAAGCTTGTCCCGGACAAAGCAGACTATATAAACTCAATCAATGGGTTTCCTGAGGTCTTTGACATTATTGTAATAGATGGAAATTACCGATATGAATGCACTGTAGAAGCATTGAAAAAGCTTAATAAGGATGGAATTATTATTTTGGATAATTCGGACTGGCATGAAAAGAGCGCAAAGCTTTTGCGTGACGCCGATCTGATTGAGATAGATATGGCAGGCTTTGGGCCCATTAATGGGTATACCTGGACGACTTCGTTTTTCCTTTCAAGATCGGTTCAACTAAAACAAGCTATAAACAGACAGCCTGTAAATGGCATCGGCGGGATCAAGAATTAATTGTTAGTAATTGGCATGGGGCGGTCTTGCCATTGGGAGGGCTATATTTTATATTTAAATATCAAAGTCCGAAACGTTTTAGCGACGAGTTTATAATTCTTTTCCGCTAAGAACTGATAAACATCATAATTGACTATTTCCTCAAAATCAATATGTCCTTCTACCATTAGATATTCGGGAGAGTATTTATCCCAGTCATTCGATTTCAGAACTTCAAAGTCCAGACCTTCAACGTCGACGGTCATAAAATCAATCTTGACGCCCGCAGGCAGGTACTTTTTTAAGAGATCTCTTAAAGGAACAACTTCAACCTTTACGCGTTGTATAATTTTATACTTATTGTCTTTTTTATCTACTTCAAGGGCGAGTTCTTCTGAAAAAGTGTTTAATGCCGGTTCATTGAAACAATAAAAAGTTAATGTTTTATGCGCAGATCCGACTCCAACATTAAGATTGATATCCCTGCTTCTCAAAATATTAAAAGGAGTAATGGCTGTAGGAGTTGGTTCGATATTAAGTCCTCTCCACCCTTTTTTATAAAAATAATAGGTATTCGAATATCTTACCGGATGATGAGCTCCAACATCAACATAGAAACCTTTATAACCTTTTTTATTTTCATAGAAAGATTTTAAAACCATGTCTTCCCCATCCTGGGAATAAGACCTGTATGATTTAAAATGATGGATTGGTAAGTGTTTTAGAATGAAACTTTTAATGCCCGGCATTTCGCTAAATTACAAATTCTGACTAATTTACAGCGCCATACCACTGGTTTTATAACCGTGGAAATTGTCGCCGTACCATATTCTTGAACAGGTTAAATTTAATGCATAAAGAAGAGATAGTTAGTACTGGATTAAAAATCGCATATGATAATTTCTATGTCGGAAAGGATGAGCAATGGCGGCTTCTGAGTGCAAAGTACAAGGCGCAAAATATCAAGGATTTATGTGAAAACTTCCATTTCCAAAAAGTTTTGGAAGTGGGTGCTGGCGACGGAAGTATTCTGAAGTATCTTAATGAATCTGGGTTTGCTCCGGAATTTCATGCTCTCGAAATATCCAGTAGCGGAGTGGCGCAGATACAAAATAGAAGTATCGGTAGTCTGAAGTCGGTACAGATATTTGACGGCTATCATATTCCTTTTGAAGATGATGAATTTGACCTTGTGATTTTATCTCATGTGCTTGAGCATGTAGAATTTGAACGAATGCTTTTGCGCGAGATTAAAAGGGTATCAAAACATTGTGTGATTGAAGTGCCTATTGATTACCGATACGGCGTGGACAAGAGGATGAAGCACTTTTTAGCCTATGGTCATATTAATATGTACACGCCAAGTTCCCTTAGATTTTTGCTGCAAACCGAAGGCTTTGAAATCGCTCACGATAAGATTTCCGTAATTGAACCAGAGGTCACAAAATTCAATACTTTTGTAAATCAGGGAAAAAGCAGAAACCTTTTCAGTTTGTTAAGAATAAATGCTGAATTCTGGATTAAGTTGATACTAATGAACCTTGGTGGCAAACAAGGACATGAGAAATTTGCGAGTGCCTATACTGTATTGTTAAAAAAAGCCCGGAACTCGGAAATCCTAACCTGATCATCAATAATATTCATGAGAAGAAGAACTTATTTACTTACACTTTTAATTATTAGTTTCTTTATTCTGGTAGGAGGAGGGGCATTTCGACAGGTTGAGGATCATCCTATCCTGGATTCATTGCGGATCAGAAAGCAGTTTGATTCTTCACCTGTATTAACTGCGGAGGAATCAATGAAGACAATGCAGATTGAAGAAGGGTTTAGTCTTAAGCTTGTAACCAGCGAACCACTGATAAAATCCCCTGTTGCAATAGTGTTTGATAAAATGGGACGAATATGGGTAACTGAAATGGAAGGGTATATGTCTGACACGCTGGGCACGGGTGAAGATCAGCCGCGCGGAAGAATTGTTATCCTAAGTGATAACAATGGTGATGGCGTGATGGATGATAGAAAGGTATTTCTTGATTCTTTAGTACTTCCCCGCGCTATTTGTCTTATCGAAAATGGCATCCTGGTTGCTGAATCTCCCCGCTTATGGTTTTATGAAATTCGGAATGATAAGCCGTTCAAAAAAACACTCGTAGACCCATCTTATGCGGAAGGGGGTAATGTAGAACATCAACCCAATGGGCTGTTTCGTGCTCTCGATAACTGGATTTATAATGCGAAATCTGATCGTCGTTATCGTAAGCAGGGGGAGAAGTGGTTAATCGAAAGAACTCATTTTCGGGGTCAGTGGGGAATTACCCAAGACGACCAGGGCCGATTGTATTATAATACAAATGCAGAAAATCTTTTAGGTGATTTTTTTAGTCCGGGCCTGGGAGCAGAGAATGTAAATCAGACTTCTGTATCAGGATTTAACAAGAAAATAGTAGTGAACAATAACGTTTATCCTGCAAGGGCCACAACAGGAGTAAACCGTGCATATTTGCCTGGCATCCTGGATGACAGCCTTCGTCTGGTGAGCTTTACTGCTGCCTGTGGGCCAGTCATTTACAACGGACATCTGTTCGGAAAGAAATATTATGGAAACGCTTTTGTAGCGGAGCCCTCCGCTAACCTGATCAAGAGAAATGTGCTGACAAATGAAGGTTATTCGATAATTGGCGAACAAGCCTATGCCAATACAGAGTTTTTGCGAAGTAAAGATGAAAGGTTCAGGCCGGTAAATTTATATAATGGTCCGGATGGCGCACTTTATGTCGTCGATATGTACCGGGGAATTATACAGCACAAAACTTATCTTACCCCATATCTAAAAAATGAGATTAAAGAGCGATCTCTTACGGAACCTATTTCTTTTGGAAGGATTTATAAGATAGAACCAAAGAATAAGAAATCAAGAAGGGTTAAGTTTCCGGGTGATCGGATCAAACTTGTCAAGTTATTAGGTCATGATAATGGCTGGGTCCGTAGTATGGCCCAACAGCTTCTTGTCGATGCTGGAGATCAATCTATTGCAGCTGAATTACGTAAAGTTTTAAAAACCTCAACTTCTCAACTTGCGGTTACCCATGCGATGTGGACACTGGAAGGACTTGGGCAATTGAAAAAAGATGATATTTGGCCATTACTGACCAGTGCTGTCTGGCCATTGCAAATGCAGGCGCTAAGTTGTTCCAGGTCGGTCATCAATAGTCAGAACTATAAAGACTTTGTAAGTGTTTTTGAAGATTTAATCAAAGACAAAAATAGCTCTTCAGCTCCATATGTAGCTTTTCTGGCGACTAACATCAAGCCTTTTGACTATGCAGCTTATAAAAGCTTACTTCTTAAGCTAGGTAAAAATTTTGGAAATGATATCTATGTCGCAGACGCAATAATCAGTTCGGTTAAAAACGAAGAAACGGCTTATTCTAAAGATTTTTTCAGCTTAAATTCAGATACCGGCCTCGTCTTAAATAAAAGACTGAAAAAGGTGATTACAGATTATGAGAAAGCTAAGAGAAACAAGACAGATCTTGCTGCTCAGTACCCGCGAGGTGCCTCAATATACAAATCCTTTTGCCAGACTTGTCATGGTTTAGATGGAAATGGCGTCAGCTCTCTCGCGCCTCCGCTTAATAATTCTGAATGGGTAGTCGGAGATAAAAATAAGCTGAATGCAATCGTTTTATACGGACTAAGGGGTCCAATTCAAATTGGGCCAAAGCTGTATAAAGCGCCTGAGATTAATGGTGATATGCCTGGCATTGCATCTAATACTGACTTTTCGGATAATGACATTGCACAATTATTAAATTATATCCGCAACTCCTGGAGCAACCGGGGAGAGATAATTGTCCCAAAAGATGTTATTGAAATCAGAAATAAGTTCAAAGGGCGGCAGATTCCGTTTACGATGGAGGAATTAAATCTAATGAAATAGCCTGCATCCTAAAGTTTCAACCTTTCTTTTCAATATTATTTATCATATCTAATTGAGATATTTACATCATTATCGTATCAAAACTGTTATGAATGGGTTATTTGATGGAGTAGGCCGTGAAATGTGCATTTGTAGGGTATATTTGAAACATTTGGTTTGTATAATAACTAGCAGTATCCACTATTTTGCTACTGTTAACTCCTAATATCTAGACATGTGTGAATTAAAGAGTGTTTATAGGGAATTGCTCAGAAAATTAGGTTATAGTCTCGTCGGACTAATATCTTTTACTTCAATATCCCATGCACAGAGATTAGCATCTCTCATTGTCGAGCCTGTGGAGGAATCTGCTGGTGCCGCTATTATCGTTCGGGTCAATCTTGACGAGCTTACCTTTTTACCCGATTCTGCAATTAGTCTTTTCGAAATTACCAATGGTAGACGGATAAATGTCGACTATCAAATAGAGGACAGGGGAACCCGTAGCATTTATTGGATAATGAATCAATCAGGAACCAGCGGTCAAAAAAGACTATTCGAACTTGTAAAGGCAAAGCCTTCAAGACAGAATACTGGAATGAATGCAGTTGTTGATGACGGCGCACTTACTATAAGTTCCGGAAATCGGAATCTTCTCAAATACAATTACAAAGTTGTTTATCCACCGGCTGGCGTTGACACAGTTTTTAGGCGCAGCGGATTCATCCATCCGCTATGGTCGCCACATGGCCAGGAACTCACCAGAGTAAATGCGGCGGATCACTATCACCACTTCGGGTTATGGAATCCCTGGACTCATGTATATTTTGAAGGAGACACAGTGGATTTTTGGAACCTGAAACTGAAGCTTGGCACTGTTCGTTTCGCTGGTTTTGTTTCTGTAAATAAGGGGCCAGTATACGCTGACTATCAAACGCTCCACGAACACATTGTATTTAAAAAGGACGGTTTGGAGAAAGTTGCTTTGAACGAATTGCAGACAGTAAGAATATTTCAGCCAGAAAATAATGATTACTATATCGCAGATATCACAGTTCAGTTGAATTGCGCTTCAGAAAGCCCCGTTACCCTGGAAGAATACCGCTACGGCGGATTAGGCTGGCGCGCAACTGAAAAATGGCATAAAGATAATAGCGAAACGATAACCTCTGAAGGGCTTAATCGTAAAGCCGCAGATGGATCAAAGGCACGCTGGGTAATTGTTCAGGGAAATTTGGATGCGGATTACGGTGGTGCAGTAATGATGTCTTACCCGGCTAACTTTAATCATCCGGAACCATTAAGAATATGGCCTGAAACAACTAACGGACGCGGCGATGTATTCGCAAATTTCTCGCCCACAAAAGATAAAGACTGGCCGCTTATTCCCGGAAAAAATTATGTACTCAAATACAGATTCCTTGTCTTTAACGGCAAGTATTCAAAAGAGAAAGCAGAGGCAGCCTGGCAAGCATTTACTCACAGTCCTGTAATTACTATTAAACAAAATAATCAAAATTAAAATAATGACAGCAATATCATGTAAAAGCAAAGTCGCGAACTTATTAATGCTCTCAATATTATCTCTGTTCGTATGTTCAGTATTTGCAGCAGAGAAAGAATCTAATTTAAAAAAGGTTAAAATACTCGTATACACTAAAAACGGTAAGGGTTATATCCACGACAATATTGCTGAAGCCGTGAAGGGTGTTCAAAAATTAGGTGCCGATAATGGATTTAAAGTTGATGTTAGTGACGATCCGGCAGTATACACAGAGGAGAATTTAAAGCAATACACGATGCTTCTGTTCACTAGTACTAATAACGATGTATTTGATACGGATGCACAACGTCTTGCCTTCAGGAGATACATCGAAGCCGGTGGTGGCTTTGTGGGCGTCCATTCCGTCACAGGTACAGAACGTAACTGGGTCTGGTTTAAACAGATGATCGGCGGAACTTTCTCGTGGCACGCAAAAAATCAAAAGTTTAAAGTAAAGGTGATTGACCCTGATCATGAAACCGTTAAGGGCCTGCCTATGGTATGGGAAAGAGAATTTGGCGACGAATGCTATTTCACAAAGGAACTTTATCCAGGTATAAAAGTTACCATGGCTCATGATCTAAGCTCTCTTGACGAGAGAGATCAGGATAAGATCGCGCAGTTTTCGGCACCGTTTAAAGACCTGTATCCTGCGGTTTGGTATCAGAATTTCGACGGTGGAAATGTCTGGATAACCACCCTTGGGCACAATAAGGAATATTACCAGCAGCCTTTGTATCTTCAGCATTTATTGCAGGGAATAAAATTTGTTGCAGGAGAATCCAAAAAATTAGATTATTCGAAAGCATACGCAAGCAGCAGGGATACTCCTGTTCAATATTAATGTTACTATTAACCTATAAAGAAAGAAAAACATGACAACTGATAAAATGTCTTCATATACCCGGAGAGATTTCGTGAAAACCGCGGCTAAAGGCGCAGTACTTACAACCGTTGCAATGACTGGTTTCCCCACGATTGTTCCCGCATCTGTTTTTGGTAAAAATGCCCCAAGTAACCGTATCAATATCGGCCAGATTGGCTGTGGAAGGATAGCTACAACGCATGATCTTGTCGAAACATTCAAATACGATGTTGCCCAAATTATGGCAGTTGCTGATGTAGACCGTGGCCGGTTAAGAAGCGGAAAGCAAATGATAGAAGGATGGTATGACAAGAAAATGAACAAAACTGGTTATGTAGATGTAAAAACCTATGATGACTACCATGAGCTTCTTGCAAATAAAGATATTGACGCCGTGATGATCAGTACGCCGGATCATTGGCACGCGCAGCCTGCAATTGAAGCTGCAATGGCCGGTAAGCATATTTATCTTCAAAAACCAACTTCCCTGACAATCGAAGAAGGTCGTCAGATGAGTGATGCAGTCCGAAAATCTGGAGTGACTTTTCAGTTAGGAAGCCAGCAACGTTCAGTGAATCCTTGGCCTCAGTTTAAAAAAGCCTGTGAGCTTGTAAGAAACGGACGTATCGGTAAATTGCATACTGTTCATATTGGCCTTCCAATAGATCCTTCCGGTGGAATCACTACAGAGATGTCAATTCCTGAGGGTTTCAACTATGATATGTGGCTGGGTTCTACCCCGGAGATTTACTATACACTGGATCGTGTTCACTCTACAACCGACATAACCTCGAGAGGTGGCTGGCTTAGACTAGAACAATTCGGTGCTGGAATGATTACTGGCTGGGGTGTTCACCATATTGACATTGCCCATTGGGGGATGAATACTGAATTGACCGGACCTATTGAAATTGAAGCCACTTCCGAATTTCCAAAGAAAGGATTATGGAATGTGCATGGAAATTACGAGGTTAGCGCTAAATACGCTAACGGAGTGAATATGTTGATGAGCAGCAAAAATCCTAATGGAATTCGCTTTGAAGGTACTGATGGATGGATCTTCGTTTCACGGGGAAGTGTGGCCGTTACTTCGTCTGATCCAACTTCACCTGGTGGACAACCCAAAGCATTTCAGGCCAGCGATCCGAAGATCCTGAGCTCAATAATAGGACCTAAAGAAACTCATTTATATGAAAGTCCGGAACAACATGGAAACTGGCTTGATTGTATACAAAGTAAGAAGGAAACTATCAGCCCCGCTGAAGTTGCCCATCGATCATGCAGCACTTGTCTTATAGCTCATGCAGCAATGAAAGTTCCCGGTAAGTTGTATTGGGATCCTAAGAAAGAAGTGTTCAAAGATAATGTGGAAGCAAACAAACTCTTGTCAAGACCCCAGAGATTCCCATACGGAACAAATTATGTCTTAAACAAGAAAAGCTAGTATGAAAAAATCATTCATTATATTGATCTCCATGATCGCAGCCGGATGTGCCGATTCAACCAATCAAGATGCAAAAGAGAGTCAGAAAGTAAAACTGATTACGCTTGATCCTGGCCACTTCCATTCTGCATTGGTACAAAAATCAATGTATGCGGATGTGGATTCAGTTGTTCATGTTTATGCACCGGAGGGAACTGACGTCCAACTGCATCTTGAGAAGATAGAATCTTATAATAGTCGTGCTGAGGATCCCACTAAATGGAAAGAAGAGGTCTATTTAGGTGATGACTTCATGGAAAAGATGCTGTCGGAAAAAAAGGGCAATGTGGTGATGCTTGCTGGAAATAATTTAAAAAAGACCGAATATATTAAGAGGTCAATTGCCGAAGGCTTTAACGTGTATGCCGACAAGCCGATGGCAATAGACTCAAAAAGTTTTGAGGAGTTAAAGCAAGTTTTTTCTGAAGCAAAAAGGAAAAAACTTTTGCTTTATGACATCATGACAGAGCGCTTCGAAATCAATACGATGCTTCAAAAAGAGTTCTCCTTGATTCCTGAAGTGTTTGGCACCCTCGAGAAGGGCACTGCGGAAAATCCCGCAGTAACTAAAGAGAGTGTGCACCACTTTTATAAATATGTATCCGGAAGCGTGTTAACCCGCCCGACCTGGTTTTTCGACGTAGCGCAGGAGGGAGAAGGAATAGTGGATGTTACCACTCACCTGGTTGATCTTATTCAGTGGGAGTGTTTTCCTGACCAGATTATCGATTACAAGAAGGACATTCAAATCACTAATTCCACAAGAGCGTCGACAGACATAAGCTTAAGCCAGTTTCAGGCAATGACTAAAGTCAACGTATTTCCGGAGTATTTAAATAAATATGTAGAACGTGACAGCATACTAAAAGTCTTCTCAAACGGCGAGTTTAATTATAAGATACGTGATGTACACGCCAAGGTTTCTGTGAAATGGGCTTTCAAAGCGCCAGAAGGGACAGCTGACACTCACTATTCGATAATGAGAGGAACTCTTGCAAATTTAGTGATCCGTCAGGGAGCTGATCAGCTTTACAAACCAGCTTTGTATATTGAACCTATCGGCGGAGCCACGAGTACTTTCAGCGAAAAACTGAACGCAAAAATTAAGGATGTTCAGAAAAAATATCCTGGGGTAGAGCTTAAAAAGCTTGGTAAAGGTTGGGAAGTTATTGTTCCCGAGAAATACAAAGAAAGTCATGAGGCACATTTTGCAAAAGTGACGGAGAAATTTCTTGAATATCTTAAAAACGGAAATATTCCTGCGTGGGAAGTGCCGAACATGATTGCCAAGTATTATACTACTACCCAGGCTTTAGAGTTAGCGAAAAAGAGCAAGTAGAATGCTTGACAAGAAGAACCAATAGATAAAATAGCAGGATGGGGCAAACTATTTAAGGGATCTTCTAATTCCTAACTCCAGCCCACGCAATTCTGCCAGCCCTTTTAATCTTCCAATTATTGAATAGCCGGGATAAGTATTCCTTTTGTAGTCGTCCAATATTTTGTGACCATGATCCGGGCGCATGGGAATGGCGATATCATTACGACCTGACTTAACACGTTTTTGCTGCTCCAGGATAATGTTCTTCATTACAGCGTACATATTTGTACATCCAGCAAGGTGCTCAGCTTCGTAAAAACTGCCATCAGCTTCGCGCTTTACGTTCCGCAGGTGGACAAAATGAATATGCTCACCTAGCCTTTCCACAATTCCAGGAATATCATTGTCGGCTCTGGCGCCCAGTGATCCCGTACATAGTGTAATTCCATTACTTGGAGAAGGAATAAATCCTATTATATCTTTAAGGTCATTTTCGTTAGAAACAACCCGCGGCAACCCTAAGATTGGGAAAGGTGGATCATCGGGATGTATACACATTTTTATACCCGCTTCCTCGGCAGCTGGTATGATGCCGCGAAGGAAATAAGCCAGATTCTCTTTAAGTTTTGCTGCGTCAACATCAGCATATCGTCGTAAATGTTCCCGGAATTCTTCGACTGTGAACACTTCATCTGTTCCGGGAAGGCCGGCCATAATCACATTGGTGACAAGCGTTATTTCATCCTCAGAAAGTCTGTCGAGGTAGGTTTTGGCCGCTTCTTGTTGTTGAGGTGTGTATTCAGTGAAAGCGTCTTCTCTTTCGAGGATGTATAGCTCGAACGCTGCAAGGGCAGAAGCTTCGTATCTTAAAGCACTGGCATTATTCGGCAGACGGAAGTCAAGATGGGTACGTGTCCAGTCAAGTACTGGCATAAAGTTATAACACACCGTCTTCAATCCTTCATTACCCAGGTTTTTTAGTGTCCTGACATATTGCTCTATGTATTTGTCCCTTTCCGGCTCACCTGTTTTAATGCTCTCATGAAGGTTTACGCTTTCTACTACCGACCATCTCAAACCGGCATCGTCTATGTTTTTCTTTCTTTTAGCTATTTCCGCAGCAGTCCACTCATCTCCGCAAGCAATATGGTGGAGGGCGGTAACAATTCCTGTTGCTCCAGTCTGCCTGATATCGGCCAATGTCACTTCGTCGTTCGGTCCAAACCACCGGAATGTTTGTTCTAGGTTCTGCATTATTGTATATAGGTTTTCGTCTTTGTTACTTATCCTTGTTCCCTACGCTATTTTGCCCTTTCGCCCATTCGGATTCTCACTGAATAGAGGCTTGATAATCTTCATGTCAAATCTTACCTATTTCCTCCACCCGGTTAGCATAGCCCGTTGCCGGTGAATTTACAGAAGGAATTTGTTTTCGATTTGAATATTGGTTTATAATTTTGAATTCATGAAAGTATATAATAAAATAATCATCTGTCTATTGAATTCAGGTCTTTTTGCTCTGGAGGATAACTACAACCAATCGGGTGCAAAAAAAATCCTGCAGTTTCACATTTCCGTCTGGAATTAGAATGGCTTTTGGAAACAATAAACTCTACTGATACAATTATCACGAGAGCTGAAAATCCCGGGTATTAATAGGGAAAATAGTATAAAGCCCGCTAATAATTCGGAGGGTTTTTTTATATTAGCGAATGCTATGCATATTAAAACCAACAAAGAATCTGGTCCATTTTGAGAAGCCGACGCTTACCGGTGTCGGTCCCCATCTTAGTTTCGGTATAGCCATGGCAGAAAATAATTTAAACGTCAAAATAGGACTCGTGCTGTGTGCGGTAGACGGTATAAAGCTTTATAATAATCCCAATCTTGCTGCATCGTCATTTAGAACTAATAATTAATAAAATCGGAAATGAAAACTATATTGCTAATTATAACTTCCTGCTTATTGACACTAAACACTTTTTCTCAAGGAAACGAACGTCTAAAATTATGGCCTGGGAAGGTGCCGGGCGAATCTGAAGCCAAACATCCGGCAGAACTACATTCTGACACCAGCAGAAACGTGAGGAGAATTACCAATATTACTGATCCTCAGATAACAGTTTATCGTCCGCAGGCAAAGTCAAACGGTGCCGGTATTATTGTTTGTCCTGGTGGTGGATATAGAATTCTTGCGATTAATATAGAGGGCGAAGAGGTTGCCGTCCATTTCGCTAAGCTCGGGTACACAGTGTTTGTCTTAGAGTACAGAACCCCTCAAAAACGAGAAGGGGCGTTGCAAGATGCACAAAGAGCAATCCGTATAGTTAGAGAGCGGGCAGGCGACTGGAACTTGAATAAAAATAAAATCGGGATCATGGGATTTTCTGCCGGAGGACATCTTGCAGTGATGGCCGCGACAAGTTATACTAAGCAAACATATGATCGGATCGATAAGATTGACGACATATCCGCACGTCCCGACTTTGCAATTCTTATTTATCCTGCATACACCGCTAATGGCGCTAATAAACAAGAACTAAATCCTCAAATCAGTGTGACCAAAGACATACCACCAGTTTTTATATTTTTCACAGCGGATGATCAAAACGATCTCCCCCTCCCACTCGCAAACGCATTGCGGGAATTGAAACTTCCTTTTGAATTTCATATCTATCCGAAAGGGGGTCACGGATATGGGCTTAGATCAGGAAATGTAGCAGCAGTTGCCTGGCCACTTCTGTTAGAAAAGTGGCTCGCAACTACAATCATTAGTAATTGACAAATCATGCAGAACAAGTTTTCCTTAGAAGGAAAAGTTATCGTTGTAACCGGCGGAACGGGAATTATTGGCCAGTCATTCATAAAGGGAATCACCGAAGCTGGTGGTGCAGTCGGAATTTTAGGTAGAAATGAAAAGGTAGCTAACGAGCGTGCCGAGAAGGTAATTCAGTCTGGAGGTAATGCTATTGCTCTAATCGCCGATGTACTGGATGTAGAAAGTCTGGAGCTGGCAAAGAATAAAGTACTTGATAAGTTCGGTAAAATTGACGGATTGGTGAATGCAGCAGGTGGAAATATTCCGGAAGCAATTGTTCTCAAAGATCATGATATTTTCAAAATGAATATGGATGGTATGAGAAAAGCTGTGGATCTTAATTTATGGGGAACCTTAATACCGACTCAGATCTTTGGCGAAGCCTTGGTTAAGAATGAAGGGAAAGGGGCCATTGTAAATATCTCATCAATGGCTTCAAAGCGTGTAATAACTCGCGTATTAGGTTATAGCATGGGTAAAGCGGCTATTGATTGCTATACCCAATGGTTCGCTGTTGAAATGGCGAATCGCTTTGGCGATAAACTGAGGATGAACGCTATAGCTCCCGGATTTTTCTTAACAGAACAAAACAGAGCCTTGCTTACTAACCCGGATGGATCATATACAGAAAGAGGTAATCTGGTATTGAAACAAACCCCCTATAAGCGATTCGGAGACACAGACGAGTTAATCGGTGCACTTGTTTGGCTTTTGAGCGATTCTTCGGAGTTTGTTACCGGAACAGTAATCAATGTCGATGGTGGCTTTTTTGTGAACAGCGGTGTGTAGACGCTTGCACTAACAACTAATCACCAACAACTAACACTAGTTTCCAATGAAAGAATTTTTATGCAAAGACTTCATCTTAACTAATCGAAAATGGCGAATTGCCAAACGAAATCGAATGGCCAGGTTAAATTGTTAAGAAGGTTTGCAATCATAACGCCAGGGCATACTAAAACTCTAAATAAAATATCTGTTTGGATGACTGTAATAATAAACTAAAATGAGCGATACTAAAATTGGAAATTACCGCTGGACTATATGTTTTCTGGTATTCTTTGCAACGACGATAAATTATCTCGATAGGCAGGTTATAAGCTTGCTGAAACCCACCTTAGAAAAGGAATTTAACTGGTCAGAGTCCGACTATTCAAATATTGTTATTGCCTTTACTCTGGCATACGCTATTGGAATGTTAGGGGTGGGCCGTATTATAGATAAGGTTGGGACCAAATTAGGTTATGCAGCTTCCCTGATATTATGGAGTATTGCATCTATTTTGCATGCGTTCGCAACAAGCACTTTTAGTTTTGCTGCGTACAGGGCAATGCTTGGGGTGTCGGAAGCTGGAAACTTTCCGGCAGCAATAAAAACTGTTGCCGAGTGGTTTCCAAAAAAGGAGCGAGCTTTTGCCACTGGTATTTTTAACTCGGGTACTAATATCGGGGCTATTTTAGCTCCAATTGTAGTTCCATGGCTGGCAATCACCTATAGCTGGCAAATGGCGTTCATCGCTACCGGAGCGGTAGGCCTTGTCTGGTTAGTTTTATGGTTCTGGATGTATGAAATTCCTTCAAAACATAAAAAGCTTTCAAAGGCTGAGTTTGACTATATACATAGTGATGTTGATCAGGAAAGTGAAACGGGCGAAGAAGGACCAAAAATTCCATGGCTAAAATTGCTTACATACAAACAAACGTGGTCCTTTATATCAGGCAAGTTTCTCACAGATGGAATTTGGTGGTTCTTCCTTTTTTGGCTACCAGCATTTTTAATAGCTGAGTACGGATTGGTTGGCATGCAGATCACGTTTCCAATTGTAGTGGTTTATACAATGGCGGGTTTCGGAAGTATTCTCGGAGGCTGGCTCCCTATGTGGTTCGTTAAAAGCAAGGGCTGGTCAATTGTCAGAGCCCGTAAAACCTCAATGTTCATATATGCACTGTTCCCTCTGCTCGTAATATTTTCACAACAAGCTGGAACATTTAACATGTGGTATGCTGTTCTTATAATTGGTATAGCAGCCTCAGCGCATCAGGCGTGGTCAGCTAATATTTTCACGACTGTTTCTGATATGTTTCCAAAAAATTCTATAGGTTCTGTTATCGGCATGGGAGGTATGGCAGGGGGACTTGGAGGCATGGCGATTGCTAAATTGGCAGGCAAGCTCTTTGATCATTACAAAGCCCTGGGGCATATCCAAACAGGGTATTATATTATGTTTTTTATCTGTGGAGTTGCTTATTTGACAGCATGGTTTGTGATGTTCCGTTTGCTTGTGCCAAAGATGATACCTATTGTTGACGAGAAATAATTTTTGACCAGCCGATAATATCTTCTTATACAAATCGGTTGATTATTATCATTATGCAACAACTTGCTCCCATCGCCTTGTTCGTGTTCAACCGCCCGGAACATACCAGGCGTACGCTTAAATTTTTGAAACAGAACCTACTCGCCGACGAGTCGCGCCTGTTTATTTTTTCTGATGGTGCGAAGACAGACCAGCAGGGAGAAAGCGTTGACCAGGTACGGGATATAATTAGCTCGGTCGAGGGTTTCAAATCAGTAGAAATAATTTATCGTAAAACTAATTTTGGCCTGGCAAACTCTATAATCGATGGGGTAAGTATGCTGACAGAAAAATATGGCAAGGTAATCGTTTTTGAAGATGATCTTATTAGTTCTACATTTACGCTGCGCTATTTCAATGATGCCCTGAAGCGTTATGAAAATGAAGAAAGGGTAATGCATATCGGCGCATACATGTATCCTCATCAAAATAAGAATCTGCCCCAGACATTTTTTTACCGTGCAGCTTCAAGTTGGGGATGGGCCACATGGGGCAGAGCCTGGAAGCATTTTGAACCAGATATTGATAAAATCATCAGCCAGTTTGATAGTAGTAAACGTTACCGTTTTTCTATTGATGGAACCATGAATTTCTGGAAACAGGTGAGGGAATTCAAGAGAGGGAAGAATAACTCATGGGCAATCCGTTGGTACGCTTCCATTTTTTTAAAAGGCGGTCTAACTCTTAACCCATCGTCTTCTTTAATCAATAACATCGGGCACGATGGAACGGGGATCCATTCCGGGAAGAATAATATCTACGACGCTCAGATTAGCAATCAGGCTGTGGCTGAATTTCCTACTGAGGTGAGTGAGAACATTGAGGCATTCATGGCTATCAAACATTTTCTAAAACATCGGAAGGGGAACTTGGTGCAGCGCATTTTCAGGTTTGTAAGGGAGAAATTCTGAATAAGACGACTTACGCGCCCACCGAAACCTAAACGCCCGCCGTGCTGAAGCCATTTGGACGGGCCGCAGAGACCAGGGCAACGGATTGTACTCCTCACATTCGACGTTGTTTATTTTTGTATTTTTGATCTTCGTGAAAATACTTCATTTAAATACCTACGCCGGAAACGGAGGAGCAGGAAAAGCTAGTCTCCGCCTGAGCAAAGCCCTTCAAAAACAGGGTATACAATCAGAAGTAGCTGTAAATTTTCTTTTTAAGAGTAATCCGCAGGTTCACAACCTTTCCAAAGGCTTTTTTTTTAAATGGCTCACGGCGGTCGGCATTCTACTTGAACGCCTGGCGAATAAGATTTTCGTAAAGCATTTACCAATACCGTTTTCGATACCGTTATGGGGTAAAAATATTAGCAGTCGGGAAATTCTTGAGTCTGTTGACCTAATTCATGTTCATTGGATCAATCATGCGTTTCTCCGGCCGCAAGATCTTGCAAAACTTGCGCGGTTAAACAAACCTATTGTATGGACCTTTCATGATAGTAATGCATTCACCGGAGGATGCCATGTACGATACTCCTGTGATCATTACGAGTTAGAATGTGGGAATTGCCCGGTGCTTAAAAATTCAAACCCAAACGACCTTTCCCATCGAATTTGGAAGCAGAAAAGCGAGGCCTATAAGCAAATCAACTTTACTATTGTAGCCCCCAGCAGATGGATGGCGGAGTCTGTGTCAAAAAGCAAGTTACTCAAATCCAGACCCAAAATCAATATTCCCAACACGCTGGACACCGGGATATTCAAACCTTTCTCCCAGGCAGAATCCCGGAAGATTCTAGGCTTATCGCCTGGTAAGTTTATTTTAATGAGTGGCTTTATGCCCTCGCGCAAAGACCAGCACAAAGGAACATCATATTTAATTGAAGGACTTGAAACTTTTGCAAACGAGCATCACCTGGAAATTGAAAATATCGAGCTGGTTATCTTTGGAAACAGGGATACCCGAAATCTGCCCGAATTTCCCTTTAAAACAACATTCCTTGGAACTATTTCTAATGAAGATAGACTGGCGATATGCTATAACGCCGCTGATGTGTTCCTGGCTCCTTCCCTTGAAGATAATCTCCCCTATACGGTACTTGAATGCCTTGCTTGCGGCACCCCGGTGGTGGCATTTAATACCGGGGGCATTCCCGATATGGTCGAACATAAGATCAATGGTTATCTCGCTGAGCATCGTTCATCAGCAGACCTGGCGGCAGGAATTAGCTGGATGTTTAAACATCCGAAAAAGGAATTATTGCAGGCAAACGCCCGGGCGCATGTTATGTCGTATTTTTCTGAAACGGTAGTTGCAAATCGCCATGTGGAATTGTATAACTCTTTGTTAAATGACCATGTTTCAGCCTAAATTAAGTGTCATTACGATCGTTTATAATAATGTAAGTGACATCGAGCGTACGATGTTGTCCGTTATAAACCAAACCTATTCAAACATTGAATACGTACTGATTGATGGAGGCTCGTCTGACGGAACTCTCGGGATTCTGAATCAATACCGCAGCCGGATCAGCACCCTGATATCGGAAAGCGATAGTGGTATATATGATGCTATGAACAAAGGTTTGGCGCATGCTACCGGGGATTACGTTTTATTCATGAATTCAGGCGATGAAATTTATGCTTCTGAAACCGTTGAAAAGGTATTTTCAACGCAGCCCGATGCAGATATATACTACGGTGAAACGGAGATGTATAATGAAAGCTGGAAGAGCCTCGGACAAAGACGCCACAAAGCTCCGCAGCATTTTACCTGGAAAGATTTTAAGTTCGGGATGAGTATTAGCCACCAGGCCATTTATATACGGAGGTCAATTACAGAACCGTATAACACCAATTATAAACTTAGCTCTGACATAGATTGGATTCTTAGAGCTGCAAAAAAGGCAA
>NZ_JBKJUM010000151.1:0-7909 GCF_046590655.1 Daejeonella sp. | reverse complement strand
ACCTATTCACCAAATTCTCCATCAATTCCTGCTTCCCACTCCTCACTTCAGGCTCCCCTTTTTCAATTGCGTAAGCTCTCAGATCGACTAAAGAAAGTTTACCTGCAGCGAAATCTTTGCCTTTTCCGGAATCGAATGAAGCATAACGCTCTTCGCGAATCTTCTTATAATCAGACTTGTTTAGAATGTTGTCTGCGGCAATAAGTGCTCGTGCAAAGGTATCCATACCCCCTATATGGGCATGAAACAGATCTGCAGGGTCTGTAGAGTTTCTGCGGATCTTGGCATCGAAATTTATACCTCCGCCCTTTAGCCCGCCAGCTTCAATAATTACCAGCATCGCTTCGGTGAGTTCATTGATATTATTAGGAAACTGGTCGGTATCCCAGCCGTTTTGCACATCACCACGGTTGGCATCAATTGAACCGAGGATGCCTGCATCAGCCGAAACCTGGAGCTCATGCTGAAAAGTATGTCCGGCAAGGGTGGCGTGGTTTACTTCGATATTCAGCTTAAAATCATCCATGAGATCATATTGACGCAGAAAGCTTATTACTGTGGCCGCATCATAATCATACTGGTGTTTTGTAGGTTCGCAGGGTTTAGGTTCTATGAAGAAGCTGCCTTTGAACCCTTGTCCGCGGGCATAATCTTTAGCCATGTGCAGAAACCTTGCAAGGTTCTCCTGCTCCCGTTTCATATTGGTGTTCAGCAAGCTCATGTATCCTTCACGCCCACCCCAGAAGACATAATTTTCTCCGCCAAGGCTGACAGTCGCATCAAGCGCAGCTTTAACTTGCGCCCCCCCATGACATAAAACATGAAAGTCAGGATTGGTGGCTGCGCCGTTCATATATCGGCGATGTGAAAACAAGTTCGCTGTAGCCCATAAGAGCTTTACACCACTGGCATTTTGTTTTTCCTTTGCATAATCGGTAATGGCCTGCAGGCGCCTTTCATTTTCGATAATATCGTTACCGTAATCCACGGCATCCACATCATGAAAACAGTAATACGGCAAATTCATCTTGGTAATGAATTCGAAAGCTGCATCCATCTTATCTTTTGCCCGTTCAACAGGGTCAGATTTCTCATCCCAGCGGAAGATGTGAGTAGGTTCTCCAAATGGATCAGCACCATTTCCGACAAACGAATGCCAGTAAGCACAGGCGAAACGCAGAGTTTCCTTCATGGTTTTGCCGCCTATCACTTTATTTTCATCGTACCAGCGAAATGCAAAAGGATTGTCTGATTGAGGTCCTTCGTATTGTATTTGACTGATACCTTTAAAGTATTCTTTGTTTCCCAGTGTTATAGATGACATAGCTTTAATTTTAGATTTCTAATTTATAGAAATTATATGAAAAGGGAAATTCTTCCCAACTTCATTTCCTATTTTGCATAAATACCAATTGCTTATGAGAAAATTCATCTTCGCTTGTATCTTTTATGCATCAGTCATTTCGGTGAAGGCTCAGGATCCTAATGAGTCGAATTATGATGAGTTGAAAGTTCCTCAGTATTCACTGCCAGATATACTTTTAAGCGAGACCAAGGAACGAATAACATCGAAAACATCCTGGGAGAAGCTGCGTCGGCCTGAACTTCTCTCTCTTTTTGAAGAGAATGTTTATGGGAAAATGCCCCGGTCGTACGATAGTATCCGTCACACTGTTACTCATGAGGATTTAGAAAGTATGGATGGAAAAGCGATCTTAAAGGAGGTGCTGATCACGGTTTTTAAGGAGGGCAGGAGTGTCAAGATCAATCTGATATTGTTCATCCCCAAGCATGCACTTAAGCCAGTTCCAGCATTTCTTTTGATTAACAACCGGCCCAAGGAAAACACAGACCCAAGCCGTAGGCAGAAAAGTGAGTTTTGGCCGGCTGAGGAGGTAATTAATAGTGGCTACGCTATTGCTGCAATCCATGTGAGCGATATGGCGCCTGATGACCCAAAGCTCTTTATGAATGGTGTACTTCAGTTATATCCTGAACAATTAACAGCCGATAATGGGATGCGTACAATCGGTGCCTGGGCGTGGGGTGCAAGCCGGGTTATGGATTATTTTGAAAAAGAGCCCTTGGTTGATGAATCAAAAGTTGCTATTGTTGGCCATTCCAGGGGCGGAAAGGCATCACTCTGGGCAGCCGCTCAAGACCAGCGGTTCGCCCTTTGCATCTCTAACTGTTCAGGAAGCACAGGAGCGAAGCTTGCCCGCAGGCAATTTGGAGAAAGGATCAGGAAGATAAATACCTCATTCCCACATTGGTTTACCCCTAATTATAAAAAATTCAACGACAAGGAAGAACTATTGCCGATAGATCAGCACATGCTATTAGCGCTTGCTGCACCACGGCCCGTGTACGCAACTAATGCATCAGAAGACCTTTGGGCAGATCCGACTGGTACTTTCCTTTCGCTAAAACATGCTGAATTGGTCTATAAGCTGTATGGTTTGCGATCTGGATTGCCGGATGTGCCACCGGCAATAAACACAAGTATCTTTAAATCGCCTCTTGCTTATCACAATAGGGAAGGTATTCACAATTTAACTCTCTACGACTGGAATAACTTCATCAAGTTTGCAGATTATCATTTCAAGAAGAACTATTAGTTGCGATAATGCTCTTTTTTTTAAGAAGAGACTGAGGAGTCAAAGGAAATATGATTTACTAATATCCTCTTCCACTCCTGATAAAATATCTCGTATTCATCCTCCGCGTTTGGTTCGATCACTTTCAGTGGTTTCACTTTACTGAACGCGTTTTCCAAAGTTAGCACCCCAAACCCGATACCTGCGCCAATAGAGGCACCAACACTACCATCATTCTGATAAAGTTCAACCGGCACCCCGCAGGAATTCACAAAAGCCTCTGTAAAAACCTCGCTAGAGAACATATTGGTCTTCCCGGCACGGATTACCGTAGGATTCATGCCATTCTCGCGCATAATATCTAATCCGTAACGGAATGAGAATGCAATACCTTCCTGTACTGCGCGGAAGATTTCAGATTGTTTATGAACGTTCAGATCCAGGTTGTGGAAATGAGCACCTATTGTTTTATTATTCAGCATCCGCTCAGCACCATTGCCGAATGGCATTATGCGTATGCCATTGCTGCCAGCCGGTACACTAGCCGCTTCAAAATTCATCTGATCATAAGTCTTTGCCGATCCAATGGTGCTTCTTACCCAGCGGTTGAGGATACCCGTACCGTTAATGCACAAAAGCACGCCCAAACGCTTGCTTTGAGTGGTGTAATTAACATGTGCAAAGGTGTTGATCCTGGATTGTTTATCAAACGTGAGTTGATCCGATACACCATAAATAACACCCGATGTACCGGCGTTGGCACCTACTTCGCCAGGCTTCAGTACATTTAAAGAAAGAGCATTATTCGGCTGATCTCCGGCTTTATACGTTATCGGAATGCCCGCACTTAGTCCAAGTTTCGCAGCAAGCTCATTCTTCAATTTTCCATGTTCTGCAAAGACATCGCGCACATCAGGGATAAGGCTCCTGTCAAAGCCAAATTGATTCATGATATCTTCCGATATCACATCATCCTTAAAATTCCAAAATATTCCTTCAGAAAGAGCTGAAATACTTGTTGTTATTTCACCCGAGAATTTCATCCCAATAAAATCTCCGGGTAGCATCAACTTATCGATTTTCTGATAAACGGCAGGCTCATTTTCTTTAACCCAGGCGAGCTTTGAAGCGGTAAAGTTCCCGGGCGAGTTGAGCATATTAGCTAAACACTTTTCCCTGCCGATTGCATCAAACGCTTTGTTGCCAATTTCTACTGAACGGCTATCACACCAGATGATAGAATTTCGGAGCACTTTCTGATCTTTATCCACCAGGACTAATCCATGCATCTGATATGCGATACCAATTGCCTTTATATCCCGGGGATCATATAGCTTCGTAGCATTGCAGTTCAATATCGCTTGCTGAACATGCTCCCACCACATTTCCGGCGACTGCTCTGCCCAACCTGGCTGCAAAGCTATTATTTCCGACTCTTCTTCCGGGTGCTGTGCGCTAGCCAAACATTTCTGAGTTTGTGAATCCGTTACAGAAACCTTAATTGATGAAGTGCCGAGGTCGATACCGAGTAGAAGCATTGGCGAGATTTGTTGGTTACCGTGAAAGTAGGGTTAATTATGGAAACGAAGGAAAGTTGTACGTTGTACGTTATACGTTATACGTTGCTGGACGCATAACCTAACGTACTACTGAGTTTTACGTTATATAACTTCTCACTTATCCGCCCAGACGTAAAACGTAAAACGTACAACGTACAACTCAAATAAGCTTCTGATAAGTCCGCCACCACAAATCCGGCATCTCCCCTGAATTAGCAAGCTGATAATCTTCATACCTGCAAGGCACCAAATGATGTCTTTCATTTTTTGACAAGCCAGTGGGATAAGGAACCTGCATCCACCAGCGGTCAGATTTTTTGCTTTTCACAAAGACCAACTCATGTGATCCGTCCTTGAGGCTTGCACGATAGGTGATGTAATTGGATTTTGGTAGTAGCGGATGTTCTTTCTTACGGTTATAAAATCCATCCACAAAATACCAAACCATCTGCGCCAGCAACAATGCTGTTTGTCCGTTTTGATCATATGCCGGATTAAATTCATAGAACCCGATGGAAGTAAGCTTATCATTCATTCCCGCATACCGGCAGATCTGACAGGCTTCCTCCCCATAAAATCCATTAGGAGTAGCGTTGGCATTGCCCCTTGCATCTGAAGAACGGATTGCTCCTATGTCAAAACTAATCATATTGGCGTTACGGATAATAGGCTCAGCAAGTGTTATTGAATTTGAGAAATCACCCAGTCGGTGGATGTCGAAGTACAAGCCATCCATCACTTTCAGGCTTTCCTGGTTAACGAAGTATGTTTGATAACCGATATTGCTAAAGTTGAACAAATAGTTAGGCTCGTGCAGGAGAATCCGGTTAAGATATGATTGGGATGTTGTTCCGTCTACTACTTCCGAGTCATCATCGAGGTCGAAATGAGAATCAATTACCATCAGGTCTACTTTCTGCTCCAGTTCTTCATAAGCCATGAACTGGGAGTAAGTTAAATCCTGTCCCCCTCCAATAATGACCGGGAGGATATTCTTCTTGATAAGCTCTGTTACAACTAGCTTAAGAGCGATATAAGTATCGGAAACGGTATATCCGGCCTTAATATTTCCCAGATCGACTATCCGGGTTATATAATTCCCTTCATTGAGATGGTAGAATTTCTCGCGGAAATACTCCGGAGAAAGAGCAGTGCCAGAATTGCCCATTGAATTTCTGTCTTCCTGTACACCAATTATTGCTATATCAAAAGTATTAGCATCGAGATCAGGAAAATCTGAATGAAACATTTCGATTTTTGCACCTAAATGACTGGTATAAAAATCATTTTGGACAGAACTGGAGCTTATGGGACTAAGAAAATCGGATAATGACATAGGAAATTAGTTCTGATTTCGATTAAATTCAAATTGCTACTATAGACATGTCGTTCAGTAGCCGGATTTTGAGGTCAGACTGAATGCAAATATCACTTTATTCAACTACTTTTGAAAGCATTTAAGTAAAATCATTAGAATGGTATTAGTCACCGGCGCCACCGGTTTTTTAGGATCGGAATTAGTTCGACAGTTATTACTAAATGGTGAAAAAGTTCGCGCCCTTAAACGTGATTCATCAGTAATTCCCCACATCCTGAAAAATGATGAACGCATAGAATGGGTAAATGCCGATCTCCTCGATTATTACAGTCTTGAAGACGCGATCGGGGGTATCACAAAAGTCTACCATTGTGCTGCGATGATTTCCTTTTTACAAAAGGAAAAAAAGCAGATGATGAAAATCAACGTTGAAGGAACAATCAATCTTCTAAACGTGTGTATAGCCGCCCACGTACAAAAGTTTCTTCATGTTAGTTCAGTCGCTGCCGTTGGGGATAGCAAGAAAGGGGAGTTAATAAATGAGGACCACCATTGGGAGTTTGAATCTGGTCAGAGCAGTTATTCCGTCTCAAAATATGAGAGTGAGATGGAGGTGTTCCGGGCATCCGCAGAAGGCCTGAATGCAGTAATAGTTAATCCATCAATAATCATAGGCATAAATGCCGGTTCCGAAGGAAGCGGACAACTATTCGAAACTATCAAAAACGGTTTGTCATATTATCCTGATGGAAGTTTCGGTTATGTTGATGTCCAGGACGTAGCTTCTGCTATGATAGATCTGATGAACAGCGATATTAGCAATCAACGCTTCATCATAAGTGCCGAGAATTGGACTTACCGCGATGTTTTTACAGAAATAGCAACGCAATTTGGCCAGAAACCTCCCAAAATTGCCTTGAAACCCTGGATGATGAATTTGGCCCGATACGGCAAAAGCATTTTATCATATTTGACAGGAAAAAATAACAACTTTAGTCGCGATACCGTTAGGAGTGCTTTTAAAAAACAAAACTATTCAAACGAAAAAATAAAAGAGGCTCTAAATTTGGAGTTCCGGTCTGTTAAAGAATCGATTGCTGAAATCTGTAAAAATTACTATACAAACTAAAATATCAAATTCCCTTTGAAACAGTTTTACATTATTGATTTTGATAGTACTTTTACCCAGGTGGAGGCGCTGGATGAACTTGCGAGAATTTCTCTACATGACCATCCAAACCGGGAAGGTATTTTTAAGAGCATAGAAGATCTTACCAATAAGGCGATGGAAGGCAGGATGTCATTCCGGGAAAGTCTGACAGCCAGGGTTCAGCTTCTCGAAGCGAACAAAGATCACCTGAAGCAGCTCATTACACACCTGAAAACCAAGGTGTCTGCCTCCTTCTCGCGTAATAAAACATTCTTCAAAAAGCATGCTGATGATGTTCTGATTGTTTCCGGGGGCTTTAAGGAATTTATTGTCCCTGTGGTTTCATCCTATCACATCGCCAAAGAGAATATTTATGCAAATACTTTCATATTTGATACTTCGGGGAAGATTATTGGCTACGATGAGAGCAATCCTCTTTCGAATGAAGGGGGCAAGGTGACGCTATTAAAAGATCTAAAACTCCAGGGTGATATCTATGGCATCGGTGACGGACACTCTGATTTCCAGCTTAAGGAATTTGGAATGATTAAAAAGTTCTATGCTTTTACTGAAAATATAGAGCGAAAAACGGTAGCCGAAAAGGCAGATCACATTACGCCAAGCTTTGATGAGTTTCTTTATGTAAATAACCTTCCAAGAGCTATATCTTATCCTAAAAACAGGATTTTATGTCTGGTTATTGGCGATGTGCCCGCAATTGCAATCCAGACTCTAAAGAACGATGGCTTCTCTATCCGGCACAAAACCAGCTTTGAAGAAAAATATGTGCCTGATGTGGGAATGATGCTGCTGGCCCATGGCGAAGTTCTTGAAGATGAAAAGCTTAATCGTGCTGTTAAACTTAAGACCATCGGTTACCTCGGCAATAGCAGTCTTATTTTGTCTAAAGACATTTGTACTGATATGGGAATTGTGGTTTTTGACGATCCAAAACACAATGCCGGTGCTACAGAATTTATTCCAAAGCGAATGATAAATTTTATCAATCATGGCCACACCTACAGAAGTCTAAATTTCCCAAATCTACAATTGCCACGGATTGGAGGTGCGCACAGGCTTATACACATTCACCACAACGTTCCCGGCGTTATGGCAAGCATAAATCAGGTTTTTGCTGATCACGATATAAACATAGTGGGGCAATACCTAATGACCAACACGAATATTGGCTATGTAATCACGGATGTCAGTGACCAGTATGATAAGCAGGTTCTGAAGGACTTGAAGCAGATTAATCATACGATTAAGTTTAGAATACTTTATT
>NZ_JBKJUM010000136.1:0-21714 GCF_046590655.1 Daejeonella sp. | reverse complement strand
GATAAAGTTATTATCTTTACATAACATACATTTTAAAATTAAATAAACATCAATGAAAAACAGCTGCCTATTCTTATCGACTTTAATATTAATCATGTTTAGTGTTACATATGGCGCATTTGCCCAGAATCCGGAAGCCAAACTAGGCTGGAAATTGGGAGCACAAGCATATACTTTTAATCGTTTTACGTTTTTTGAAGCCCTCGACAAAATAGATAGTTGCGGTTTAAAATATGTGGAAGCTTATCCCGGTCAAATTATTGGAGGAGGTGTTGAAGGGAAAATGGATTATCATATGGATGCACTTACCCGAAGTAAAATTCTTCGAAAATTAAAAGAAAAAGGAATCAAAATGGTATCCTATGGCGTAGTTAGGGCTAATAATGATGCCGACTGGCGGGCAATATTTAAGTTTGGGAAAGCCATGGGTATTGAGAATATTGTCAGCGAACCAGAAGAGAAATATCTCCCTTTATTATCAAAGTTATGTGAGGAGTTTAAAATTAACCTTGCCCTGCACAATCATCCTGACCCATCACACTACTGGAACCCTGATGTGGTACTTGCTGCTCTTAAAGGACAAAGCAAACGTATAGGCGCTTGCGCGGATATTGGTCATTGGGTAAGATCTGGCCTTGATCCGGTGGAATGTCTCAAAAAGTTAGAGGGACATGTTGTTCAATTACATTTTAAAGATTTGAATGAAAAAAATAATAAAAAAGCACATGACGTTCATTGGGGAACAGGGGTTTCAAATGTAGACGGTGTAGTTGAGGAGTTGAAAAGACAAAAGTTTAGAGGCGTAATATCCGCTGAATACGAATATAATTGGAATAATAGCGTTCCTGACGTAACAGCGAGCGTAAAATATTTAAGAAAGGCTGTAAAAAAATAAGCAGATATCCCCGGAAATTATCCTGACACATCGAGCATAATTATACGATATAGTATGAGAATAATATTTACAGCCGTATTTGTACTGTTATCATTATATGGTATGGCACAAAAGAAGGGTGCAAAACATGGATGGATACAATTATTTAATGGGAAAGATATTAAGAACTGGGATGTCAAAATTAAAGGTCATCCACTTAACGAAAATGTCGGAAATACATTCCGTGTAAAGGATGGAAAATTGACAGTAAGTTACGATCAGTATACAGATTGGAATGATCAGTACGGTCATATTTTCTACAAACAAAAGTTCTCCGCTTACCTGCTGGTGATGGAATACCGTTTTACAGGTGAGCAAATAAAAGGTGGCGCCGGATGGGCATATCGAAACAGTGGTGCAATGCTGCATTCCCAACCGGCCGCTACAATGAAGATTAACCAGGACTTTCCTGTTTCACTTGAACAGCAGCTATTGGGTGGTGATGGGAAAAATAAGCGCAGTACTGGTAATCTGTGTACACCGGGTACTAATGTGATACTTCACGGTAAATTGTTCAAAACGCATTGTGTGAATTCCAGTTCAAAAACCTATCATGGAGATCAATGGGTGAGAGTTGAAGCGCTGGTTCTGGGCGATTCTATTATTAAACATATTGTAGAACGGGATACAGTACTGGTGTATGAAAAACCACAGGTCGACGGAAAGGATGGGTTATTTGATTCGTCTCAGTATCAGGACAAGCAACTTTTGAAAGATGGTTATATAGCACTTCAAAGCGAAAGCCATCCTATAGAATTCAGAAAGGTTGAACTATTTAACCTGGAAAAATACATGCACAATCCTAAAAGGGTACAGTCAAAATTAAAAGAGCTGCAAAACCGTAAAAATCATTAATGTATACTCATTAAAAAGTTTGCCAGTAACCCAATCATCGCCGCCGCACTGGCAGCAATTGAAGTCCTGAACCGAAGGGGATAAGATCTTGCCATTGAAGCCACCCGAAATGTGCTGAACAATAAGGAATAATTGTGTTTTCTTCTATGAATTGTTGTATTCCTTCATAAATTCTTACAACTTTAGGGTCTAAACGATATTTATGGACATAGGAAAGCTTTTGGAAGCTGTTTTGCCAAAAGAAAGAATAAAATGCCGCTTAATAGATCTGGTTGCCTATGCTTCTGATGCCGGCTTTTATTACCTCCGCCCAAAGGCTGTTGTAAGGCCCGTTAGTGAAGGGGAAATTGTAGCTATTCTCAAATTTTCACATGATCATAACGTTCCCGTAACTTTCCGAACTGCGGGTACCAGCTTGTCGGGACAGTCGATCACTGACGGTATCCTTGTCGATTTGAAGCAATATTGGAATAATATTCTGATAGAAGATTCGGGCAACAGTGTAAGGGTCCAGCCCGGTATCACCGGAACAATGGTGAATATTTTTCTTCGAAAGCACAAACGGAAAATAGGTCCAGACCCATCAAGCATAGATTCCGCTATGATTGGCGGCATCCTTTCAAATAATTCCAGTGGAATGTGCTGCGGTGTGAGTATGAATTCATATCATACTACTAAACATATCCGCTTTATTCTGCCTTCCGGAAATAGCTTTTCCACTGAAGTTACTAATGACTATACCAGATTTGAGCACGAGTGTCCGGAGATACATTCCTCTATCTTAGATTTAAAGCAACAAATAACGGCAAACCCGGTACTTTCTAACCGTATACGTACAAAATATCTAACTAAAAACACAGTAGGTTACTCACTCAATTCCTTTATAGATTATTCTCATCCTTTAGACATTCTTTCTCATTTATTAATTGGTGCTGAAGGTACTCTGGGTTTCATCGCCGAGGCTGTTATGGAAACAGTTCCGGATTTTCCTTATAAATCAACGGCATTTATTTACTTCCAGGATATTTATTCAGCATGCCAGGCCATCAGGCCCTTAACCGAAACGGGCGCAGAAGCGGTTGAATTAATGGACCGGGCATCACTCAGGTCGATTGAGAATATTAAAGGAGTGCCGCAGATCTTACGAACCTTGCCTGAGGCTGCTGCTGCATTATTGGTGGAATACCAAAGCAATACAATTGAGGAATTGAACGCGAAGATTGCGAGCTTATCACCCTATGTCAAAGAGTTTTTATTGCTTGAGCCTATAAGTTTTACTCAGGATACCGTAGAGCAGGCATTTTATTGGAAACTTCGGAAAGGTATGTTCCCGGCTGTAGGTGCAGTGCGTGCAAGCGGGACCACAGTAATATTGGAAGATATCGCTTTCCCGGTTGACCAGCTGGGAGATGCGATACTAGACCTTCATGTGCTTTTCGCGAAATATCATTACGATAATGCGATAATCTTTGGCCATGCCAAGGATGGCAATATTCATTTTGTTGTTACGCAGTCTTTCAATTCGGCTGGGGAAGTTGATCGTTACGATCGTTTTTTACGGGAGGTTGTTGACCTGGTCGTAAAAAAATACGACGGAACCTTAAAAGCCGAACATGGCACCGGGCGAAATATGTCGCCCTTTGTTGAAACGGAATGGGGTACTGAAGCGTACCAAATAATGAAAACCCTGAAAGCCGTTATTGATCCCCGAAATTTGCTTAATCCCGGTGTGATCATTAATGAAAATAAGAATGCCCATATTCTGGATTTGAAATCTCTTCCCACCGTGGAAGAAGAAGTCGATAGATGTATTGAATGCGGTTATTGCGAACATAAATGTCCGAGTAGGAATATCACTACTACACCAAGGCAAAGGATCGTCATCCGGAGAGAACTAGCTCTTTTGAAATCGAAGGGTGATATGGTAACGCACAAAGAATTAAGTTCTCAATACCAGTATGACGGGATTGACACCTGTGCACTTGACGGTCTTTGTGCAACCAGCTGTCCGGTGGATATTAATACCGGCGATCTGATCAAACGCCTGCGCCGGGAAAATCATTCTGAATTTGCCAATAAGGTGGCTTTATGGGTCTCCCGGAATTTTAAGCTCGTTACGGCAGCCGTAAATTTTGCGCTGTTGAGCGGTAATGCGATCAATAAAATATTTGGCAAAAATGCCATGATTGTTATTACCAAAGCACTTAAAAAAGTTATTCCTGAGTTCCCTTTGTGGAGTAACCAGCTTCTTACAACTGGCCAAATAAAAGGAGATTATACTGAACGGATTGCAGATTTCACTGCGGAAGGGAGTTCGGTTGTTTATTTCCCTACCTGTATCTCGAGAATAATGGGCGGAGCTGAGCACAAAAAAAGCATTCCCGATACTTTTTTAAGTGTTTCCCGAAAGTCAGGTATCCAGGTCATCATTCCAAAAGGGATCAAAGCACTTTGCTGCGGACAATTGTTTTCTTCCAAAGGGTTTAATATGGCATATGCTTCCACCTGCAATGAAACGATCGCGAAGCTTTGGGAGATCACTAACGAAGGCCGGGTACCGATCGTTCTGGATGTTACTTCATGCTCGCAAACACTTCAGAAATGCCGTCCGGTGCTCGACGAGATCAATAAACAGCATTTTGACCAGTTAACTATTATCGACAGTATTGATTATCTCCACGACTACATAATGCCCGGAGCTAAAATCCCGAACAAAAAGAGCTCAATCGTTTTGCATCCAGTTTGTTCCTTACAAAAAATGGGTTTGGAGAGGAAGTTTGTCGCTGTAGCCAATCATTTTACCGATTTTGTACATATTCCGGTCAATGCCGGATGCTGTGGAATGGCAGGCGACAGAGGCTTTTTATATCCAGAACTTACTGCTTCTGCTACTGCTCCCGAAGCCAGGGATGTGCAGATGAAACATTATGATGGCTACTACTCCTCGGGCAAAACCTGCGAGATAGCCATGTCGGATGCGGTTGGAAAAAATTATGAATCTGTGCTCTACCTGGCGGACGAATGTATGGATTGAGTCGAAAGTTGAATGTGGAGAGTTGAAAATATAAATTTGAATTGATTACCTCAACCGATCTGCTGATTTTATTAACCTATCATCTTTCTTCATTCCTCGTATTGCCAGTATTAAAAATAGTATGGCAATTGAGGGAAGCAAGGTTCCAATCCCATAATTCTCTGCGCGCAATACAACGGGACCAAGGACACCCTTCGCAGTTTGTATCAGCCAAAAGCTAAATGCAATAACAAGTGCTATTGACAGGTAACAAAGCATCACCTGTTTTTTTCGGTCTTTATACAGGAAAATGGTAATAAAAATGATTAGACCCAAAATAACCGAGGCAATAGTTAAACCTAAAAAGGCTTGGGTCTGTACTTGCTGTCCGGCAATATTTTGATAAACACCCATTACTTTTATCAGACTGGCAGAGCCATCGGGGTTTAAGACTTGAAGGTATGGGAATAAAAATAAGCTGAAAATGGACGCTGTTGCAAAAAATAACCAGACGCTTTGTATCCTTTGAATCATATTATGAATTTTAAACAAATATAGGAATAGGATTAATAGGTTGATAAGATGAATAGGATTAGGATTCATAGGATGCTGGGCGGAGATGCAGAAAATGACATGCATGCCTGCCATCAGGCTAGCAAAGTGGGGCAAAGGATTCATAATATGACAGGTTTTGACAATGACCCAGGAACGATCTTGATACCTGCCTGACGTCAGGCAGGCTTGATACTTGATACTCCATGCCTGATACCTGATACTTCTTCTTTACATTTGCACCTTGAACACCGCAAAGAGATATTTTATAGAGATTGCTTATAATGGAACTGCCTATCACGGCTGGCAGGCCCAAAAGAATGCAAAATCCGTTCAGGCAGTTTTAAACTTGGCACTATCAACAATTTGCAGAGAAGCGGTTGAGACATTAGGTTGCGGACGGACGGATACAGGAGTCCATGCCAGACAGCTATTCGCACATTTTGATCTGTCAGGAGAAGCCGATGTTTTAGATCCAAGATTTCTTTTGAGCTTCAACTCCTTATTGCCTTATGATATCTCTGCTAAAGGCATCTTCATGGTAAAACCTGATGCCCATGCCCGTTTCGATGCAACACGGCGGTCCTATGAATATCATATTCACTTTAAAAAAGATCCTTTTAAACATAACTTGTCGTGGTTGCTAAGAGATGTGCCTGATATAAAACTTATGAATATTGCCGCAGAAATTCTACAGGAGTACACCGATTTTAGCTGCTTCAGTAAGTCAAACACCCAAACGTTCACAAATAATTGTTCAATATTTAATGCTGAATGGATGGATAATAGCGAGGGTATGATATTTCATATTTCTGCCGATCGTTTTTTAAGGAATATGGTCAGGGCAATCGTAGGTACCCTGATGAAGGTCGGCAAAAGGGAAATCCCCCCGGAAAAGATAAGAGGTATAATTGAGAGCAAAGACAGGTCAAATGCAGGTGAGTCCGTTCCTGCTTGCGGCCTCTACCTCACAGAGGTTTGTTATCCCTATGAAATACATCCGCAACATTTAATCCCACCCGCCAATGGCAAAGGTTAGCGGTAAAGCAGTTGACATAAGTCTCTTAAGAAGGATCTTCAAGTATGTTACACCATACCGGAAAATCTTTATCTGGTCGATTATATTAACCGTAATTATCGCTGTTATAGCACCAATCCGACCTTGGTTAATTCAGGTGACTTTGGATAAATATATAGTTGAAAGTGATAACAAAGGTTTGTTAAATATGACCCTGATTATGATTGGGCTTCTAGTAGTTCAGACCTTGGTCCAATATTTTCACACTTTTTATACAAACGTGCTTGGGCAGTCGGTAATTAAAGATCTACGAATTAATGTTTTTAATCACATCAGTAGTCTTAGGCTAAAGTACTTTGACCGAACACCAATCGGCCAGCTCATTACCCGAACAGTTTCGGATCTGGAAACCATTGCAGATATTTTTTCTGAAGGGCTTATTGTGATTATTGGAGATATTCTTCAGGTAGTTGCAATCATTGCCGTAATGCTTTACACCGATTGGGAATTAACGCTTGTAGTTCTTATTCCAATGCCCTTCCTTATGGTAGCTTCATATGTTTTTAAAGAGGCCATAAAATCAGCTTTTCAGGAAGTGCGTACCCAGATCTCAAATCTAAATACATTTCTGCAGGAGCATATTACAGGCGTCAAAATCATACAGTACTTCGCAAGGGAAAACCAGGAGATGCGCAAGTTCAAGCGTATAAATGCTAAGCACAGGGACGCACATATTCGTTCGAATTGGTATTATTCAATTTTTTTTCCGGTTGTCGAAATAATCTCTGCGATGTCATTAGGCTTGCTGGTCTGGTGGGGATCGGAATCCATTCTTGCCGATAGGATTACTCCGGGTGTTGTCGTTTCATTCATTATGTTCATTAACATGTTGTTCCGGCCAATAAGGGAGTTGGCGGATAAGTTTAATACTCTCCAGATGGGCATGGTCGGGGCGGAGAGAATATTTAATGTCCTCGATACCGATGAGAAAACAGAGAATAGCGGCAAGCAAAAGCCGGAAATATTCAAAGGAGATATTGAGTTCAAGAATGTCTGGTTTGCTTACAATAATGAGAACTGGGTATTGAAAGATATATCGTTCCACGTAAAACCGGGGGATACGCTGGCGCTTGTAGGTGCCACGGGAGCAGGGAAATCTTCGACAATTAATATTCTAAACCGGTTCTACGAAATAAATAAAGGAGCTGTCACAATTGATGGCCTTGATATACGTGAATATGAACTCAGCTATCTGCGTTCACACATTGCAACTGTACTTCAGGATGTGTTTTTATTCTCCGATTCGATAGCTAACAACATCAACCTAAACAACAATAAGATCACACGTGAACAGCTCTTAACTGCAGCGAGGGAAGTCGGTGCCGAGGACTTTATTTCGCGCCTCCCGGGCGGCTTCGATTATGATGTAATGGAACGCGGTGCAACGCTTTCTGCAGGCCAGGCCCAACTGATCTCTTTTATTAGAGCTATGGTCTATAATCCCCGAATACTGGTTCTTGATGAAGCCACAGCATCAGTTGATACAGAAACTGAAGAACTTATTCAAAATGCTATAACAAAACTAATGCGAGGCCGTACATCTATTGTGATCGCACACCGACTTTCTACCATACAGAATGCCGACCGAATAATTGTACTCGATCATGGCGAAATTAAAGAGATGGGATCGCACCAGGAGCTCTTAAAATTGAACGGTTATTATAAGCGGCTCTACGATCTGCAGTTTAATTCGGAAGGAATCGGGAGGGAGTTGTAAGTTGTACGTTTTACGTCTGGGCGGATAGCACAGCATTTAGAAACCGTATGACCTGTAAAAATAACTTCTGCGTCCGAGTGTTTAACACAGCGTTTAGTTACGTAAAACGTATAACGTACAACGTATAACTTAAAAAGTACAACTTTTTCCTACATTAGTCTTTCATGAAGCGCGTCATCACCCATCTTACCTTTCAGGTACTTGTTGCAATTGTTATTGGAGTGCTGGTGGGTTTGAACTTTCCCGGATTTGCCCCTACTGCAAAGTTAATTAGCCAGACATTCATCAATATGATTAGCATGCTTATCGCGCCGATCATTTTTTTTACTATTGTACTCGGAATTGCTCAAATGGGCGACATGAAGAAAGTGGGGAGGGTAGGAGGCAAAGCCCTTCTATATTTTGAGGTCATTACTACACTGGCGATTGTAATCGGATTGCTTGTCGCGAATATTTTTCAGCCCGGAAAAGGAGTGGATGTGTCAAAAACCCATCCTGATCTTTCCAAAGTGCAAACATTTCAGGAAGGTGCTGCTGAGATGAATTGGCTTGAGTTCTTTGCCCATATCGTTCCCAAAAACATTTTTGAATCCTTCGCAAAGGGCGACATCCTTCAAATTCTGTTCTTTGCAGTGCTTTTTGGCTTTGCTTTAAGCCGCATGGGTTCAAACGGAACATCACTGATTAACACTTTTGAAAAACTTTCCCAGGTCATCTTTAATATTATGAAGATGATTATGAAACTGGCGCCTTTTGGTGCATTTGGAGGTATGGCTTACACCATCGGCACTTACGGTATTGAAACACTTTATCCCCTGGGAAAACTAATGATTGCGGTATATATGACGATGATCCTGTTCATTTTCGGAGTCCTGAATATAATTGCATATCTGTTCAAATTCAGCCTCTGGAAATACCTGAAATTTATCAGGCAGGAGATAGTGATCGTACTTGGAACATCCTCGTCGGAATCTGCCCTTCCGAGCATGATGTTGAAGATGGAAAAGTTCGGCTGTTCCAGGCCAGTTGTAGGACTGGTTATTCCTACTGGTTATTCCTTCAACCTGGACGGAACATCGATATATCTTTCCATGGCCGTTATTTTTCTTTCGCAGGTTTTCAATATTAACCTTAGCATAAGTCAGCAGCTAACAATCATAGGCGTTTTAATGATAACTTCAAAAGGCGCCGCAGGTGTTACAGGTAGCGGATTCATTGTGCTGGCATCAACTCTCACTGCACTGAAAGTTATTCCTGTAGAAAGCATAGCGATATTATTAGGTGTTGACAGGTTTATGTCGGAAGCCCGGGCGATTACAAATCTAATCGGAAACGGTGTGGCCGCAGTCGTAATTGCCAAAAGCGAAAAGGAATTTGACCAGGCCGCTTATAAAAGGGCCACTGACCCTAAGACAGCCGATTTAATTAGTGAGGGGTAATCCTATGAATCCTATCATCCTATGCATCCTTTGCCGCGCTTCGCTCGCAAGGACACAAATGAATCTCCACTCAGCATCCTATGCATCCTACCATCGTATGCATCCTATCATCCTATGCATCCTATGCCGCGCTTCGCTCGCCTGACTGCCGGCCAGCTACCCTGTACACACAAGTATTATGAGATTAAACGAGCAAACATCATGGATCTAAATCGAGT
Source organism: Daejeonella sp. (assembly GCF_046590655.1). Classification (GTDB taxonomy): domain Bacteria; phylum Bacteroidota; class Bacteroidia; order Sphingobacteriales; family Sphingobacteriaceae; genus Daejeonella. The sequence continues at coordinate 11,908 of NZ_JBKJUM010000136.1, read as the reverse complement.
TATTAACATCGTAGAGGACATAAGGAATTGCAAAAGATATGGATAGGAGGTTCCCGCCTTCGCGGGAATGACAAAATTGCTAGGGGTGATTGGAGGAGATTCCGGCTCGTAGGCCGGAATCTACGACCTTAAAACATCCCAAGTTAATTAGTGTGGATCCACTTCGATCCCGGCGAAAGCCGGGATCTCCCCAATTCCCCAAAATGCGCTTGTCATTCTGGCGAAAGCCAGAACCTCCCAACAAATTATTGCTTGCCCGGCTATGATGACAAAAGATCTATGTATAGGGTAGCTGCCGGCCAGGCAGGCAATGACACACATGCATCTCCACCCAGAATTCTATGAATCCTATTTCAGACAAACAACCTTATTACAATTCTTTTCCTAATTACCTTTTGACATTCTAGCCGATTCTCTTAGCTTTGCGATACTAAAAAATATTCAATGAGTGTACTGGTAAATAAAGATTCGAAAGTTATAGTTCAGGGATTTACAGGCAACGAGGGCACCTATCATGCTTCGCAAATGATTGAGTACGGAACACAGCTTGTCGGAGGTGTAACTCCTGGAAAAGGCGGACAAACCCACCTCGACAGGCCAGTATTTAATACTGTTAAAGATGCAGTAGATAAAACCGGAGCGAACGTTTCTATCATCTTTGTGCCACCTGCATTTGCTGCGGATGCAATTATGGAAGCTGCCGAGGCGGGAATAAAAGTTATTGTATGTATTACAGAAGGTATTCCAACTAAGGATATGATCCTGGTCAAAGAGTACCTTTCAGATAGAGATTCACGTTTGATTGGCCCGAATTGCCCGGGTATTATCACTGCAGATGAAGCCAAGATTGGTATTATGCCAGGTTTTATCTTTAAAAAAGGTGAAATAGGCATCGTTTCTAAATCAGGAACCTTAACTTACGAAGCTGTTGACCAGGTTGTTAAAGCAGGCTTAGGTATTACAACGGCCATTGGCATTGGCGGTGACCCTATTATCGGTACTCCCACTAAAGAAGCTGTTGAGCTGCTTATGAACGATCCTGAAACAAAGGGTATTGTGATGATTGGCGAGATCGGTGGAAGCATGGAAGCTGAAGCGGCTCGCTGGATTAAAGAAAACGGAACAAAGCCTGTTGTAGGATTTATTGCGGGCCAAACAGCGCCTCCGGGACGCCGTATGGGACATGCGGGGGCAATAGTTGGAGGTGCTGATGACACAGCAGCAGCTAAAATGAAAATCATGAGAGAATGCGGTATTCGTGTAGTTGAATCACCGGCTGAAATTGGTGCTGCAATGGCAGAAGAAATGGCGAAACTAAAATAAAATGATGATATGTCATCTGAAACCGGCTTAGGCCGGTTTTTTGTTTTGGGATTGTCTGTAATAGATTGTCTGAAACAGGATTCATAGGATGTAGCTATGAATGCGAAGCGCAGCCCACTGGATCTTACCATTATTCATCTCCAGACGATAATTATTACTAATCTGAAGATAGCCGAATGATCGTGTAGCTACTGTGGGTGCGTATCCCGATCCGGGGATAATCCTACAGCTAACCTATTGTAAATTAATTAAGATTCCGGAATGCTTTTTTTTAATTAAATTAGATTATGGTTAAATTGAAATTGGCATATAAGACAATGTTAGTTATTTGTACAATTGTTGCAGCAATACCGGCATCCGGTCAGGATCTGGCTAAGAAGGCAAATATTTTTTTGAGTACTCTTTCAACTGAATTGAGAACTCAGGCGCAGTTTAACTTTGGGGATGCAGAGCGCTTTAACTGGAATTTTGTGCCGATAGCAAGAAAAGGTCCGTCCTTTCGCGATTTTGATGTAAAACAGAAAAATGCCGCAATTTCTCTTTTAAGAGCATCTTTGAGTGATCAAGGTTATCAAAAAGCAAGTGGAATTATTGAACTGGAGACTATTTTAAAAGCTCTTGAGAAGCGGGCTCCTGAAGATAACTACCGTGATCCATTAAATTATCATATAAGCATTTTTGGAGAGCCGTCTTCGTCGAAGGAGTGGGGATGGCGTTTTGAAGGTCACCACTTATCACTTAATTTTTCATCCCTTCGGGGAGTTCTTGTTTCATCCACACCCTCTTTCTTTGGTTCTAATCCGGGAATTGTTACTAGTGGCGATAAAAAAGGCACACAGGTACTTAAGAAGGAAACGGAACTGGGATTTTTGCTCTTGAATTCCCTGGACGAAATCCAATTAAAAAAAACACGTTTTGCAGAAAAAGCCCCCTCTGATATCATAACCGGCAACAGCCGGAAGGCCTCTCTTTTAAGTCCTTCTGGAATTGAATTCCGGGAATTGAATGCCGTACAAAAAAAAATATTTATGCAACTGCTGGATGTTTATATCCGGAATTATGCTTCGGAATTTTCTGAAAAATTTTTATCCAAAATTAAAAAAAGCGGCATTGATGATTTGCATTTTGCCTGGGCTGGAAGCCTGAAGCCGGGAAGCGGACATTATTACAGGATACAGGGAAAGGCTTTGCTTATTGAATATGATAATACACAGAACAATTCCAACCATGTACATACTGTCGTGCGTGACCTGACAAATGATTTCGGTGATGATGTGCTGAAAGGGCACTATCAGAATCAGGATCATCATCATTGAGGGGGGTGTAATGCTCATTTTTTCATGATATTAAAGTGATTCTTTTAGGGTACGATCGAGGAAAGTAAAATTGCAATTTGACCGTCCAACCAGAAATTCGCATCTTTGCAGCCGTTCAACAAATGAATGAAGCATATGAAAACATTAATTTTTATAATCTTCACGCTTTTTGCGACAACCTCAGGAGAGCCAGCGGAGAAGAGTTTAAACACATCACGTTCAACAACAGTAAAAGGAAAGGCAACCTATTACGCCAACAAATTCCATGGGCGCAGAACCGCTAACGGGGAAGTATTCAGCAATAAGAAACTAACAGCGGCACATCTAAGATTACCATTTGGAACTATAGTTTACGTTACTAACGTCGACAACGGCCGAAGCGTGGAAGTTCGCGTGAACGACAGAGGCCCGCATAGTAAGTTTTACATCATCGATCTGTCACAGGCAGCAGCGAAAAAGATCGGTATGTTTGGCAAAGGAGTTGCGAATATCGAGATGACATACACCTTGCCAACAAGGTAATCAAACTCATTTTTATGGATTACAATAAATTAAGCCCAGAAGAAGAATACGTCATCCTGCACAAAGGGACGGAAAGGCCATTTACCGGTGAATTTCTTGATAATAAGCAGGCTGGCACCTATGTTTGTAAAAGGTGCGACACACCGCTTTACCGCTCAGAGGATAAGTTTGAGTCGAACTGCGGTTGGCCGAGCTTTGATGATGAAATTGCGGGCGCAGTAAAAAGCTTAACCGATGCAGATGGGCGCAGGACGGAAATATTATGCAATACTTGTGGAGCTCATCTGGGGCATGTTTTCGCAGGTGAAAGGTTTACGGCTAAAAATACCCGACACTGTGTGAATTCCCTTTCAATGAAGTTTATCCCTGCCTGATAGAGCGTCACCTAACGTAAACTTCCCCTTTATACGGTTCGATAACTGAATGAAAGCTAAAACCTGCAACGTGGATTAGGTAGTAGGTCATAATATCACACCAGCAGATCTCGTCTTTAAAAATTTTGATTTTAGGTAGCGAACCCCGTTGACAGCTTTGCTCTTTATCGTAGTCGTATTCGCCTTTATTTTCAATGCACCATTGATTAAAGAGATCGAAATCTTTGGGATCTGAAAACACAATCTTAAAAAAGGTTTCCTCCCTCACATCTTTGAGATCATCATTCATGTAATGATGATATTTATGCCGGTGACGTATGATCTTTGCTGTAGTCATGAGAGCTGATTTTTTATTCCTAACTAGAATCTGTTGAATTTGTTCTGTATGTTTTGCGATTTTTACTTTCTGGCCCAAATAACGGCCCATAGCAAATACTTCCAAAGAATATCTGTTTCGCTAAATCCAGCTTGTTTCAACTGTTCTAAATGCCACGTCACGGGCGTGTGAAAATCGTGTGCATCCTGGTGTGCCATCCACATATCCCAATTCTCTTGAGTGGAACCCAGTTTAAAAGCCTCCTCCTTCCATGCTGAAATATTCTTTTTGTATATCTCATCATTTATTCCGCGTGTCTGATCAGCAAAGACGAGAATACCTCCCGGCTTTAAAGCCAGATAAACTTCAGCATAGAGTTTGATTTTATCCGGATCATCGATATGATGAATTGCAATGCTCGACATAATAAGATCGTAAGACCCAGGTGGCAAATGCATCCTTTTAAAGTCGGCTTGTATGTACCTGATAGTAGGAGTATTTGAAAATCGTTTACGGCTTTCATTCAGGATTTCTTCCGAAATGTCCAGGGCATCTATTTCAGCTTCCGGGAAGCTTTTGAACATCTGATCTGTAAGGTTTCCGGTTCCGCATCCCAAATCCAATATCCGTTTAGGCTGAAAATCTTCCGGAATGTAATGGAACATATTATAGATAAGTTCCCTATATCGGGGAACACATTTTGCAATCAGGTCTGAATATTGGCTGCTTAACTGGTCATAAAATTGTTCGACTTTATCCATCTCGTTACCTATTATCCAATTTTTACCGCAAAGTGCGCAGAGTTTACGCAGAGAACGCAAAGTGAATTTCCGATCTTGCTAATTCAAAACTTTTTCCGTTAGGTAACTTTTTATAATTACCTCTGTGAACTTTGCAATTTTCTCTGTGTACTCTTTGCGGTAAAAACCTTGTTTTAAAATTGCCTATTTTTTTCGAAAAAGTCCTAATTTCACTTTCTAAAACAATACCATGAAACTACTCGAAGGAAAGATCGCATTAATAACAGGAGCATCCAAAGGAATTGGGCGTAAGATTGCAGAAAAATTCGCTGAGCACGGGGCCGATGTAGCATTCACTTACTTATCGTCTGTTGAACAGGGGGAAGCTCTTGAAAAGGAGCTCCAACGCTTTGGAACAAAAGTGAAAGGCTATCGTTCTGATGCTTCAAAGTTTGATGATTCTGAAAAACTTATTAATGATATCGTAGCCGATTTCGGAACTCTCGATGTAGTAGTTAATAACGCAGGGATCACTAAAGACGGTCTCCTGATGCGGATGACCGAAGACAACTGGGATGATGTTTTGAATATCAATCTTAAATCAGTTTTTAACATTACCAAAGCGGCTTCTAAAGTAATGATGAAGAATCGTAAAGGGGTCTTTATAAATATGAGTTCTGTTGTGGGCATTCAGGGGAATGCCGGCCAAGCGAATTATGCTGCTTCCAAGGCAGGAATAATTGGATTTTCGAAATCAGTAGCTAAAGAATTAGGCTCACGAAATATCAGATCTAATGTTGTTGCACCCGGTTTCATCCGGACAGAGATGACTGAAGTACTCGATCCAAAAGTTGTGGAAGGTTGGGCACAGGCAATACCTTTAAAACGCGCTGGCGAAACTGAAGATGTGGCTAATCTTTGCGTTTTCCTTGGATCAGATATGGCGAATTATATAACGGGGCAGGTTATTCCGGTTGATGGGGGGATGTTATAAAAATTTGAGAGTTGCAGCTGGCAATGTAGGTGCTTATCGTAAGGAAATTGTTGCAGTGGTAAATGCCAATTTTGAGATAGATTACAGAGTCTTTTTATAATGCCTAAAGCTTTAGAAAAAAAGGCATATTTTTATAATTATGTCCTTACTATTTCAGCTTCAATTTACGTCCATTTCTTTTTTATGGCTGTTGGGATGTTTGGCGTTAGGCTTAGGCTATGCGTTCGGGCTGTACGGTCAAACCTCGCATTTAAATACTAGTACTCGGAATTCATTATTCGCATTAAGGACACTTACTGTAACTATCCTTTCATTCCTTCTCTTCGCGCCTCTTATCCGAAACGTAGATACAACCGTCGAGAAGCCACTGATAATTATAGCGCAGGATAACTCAGCATCGATCCTTATCTCAAAGACTAAAGACTTCAACGATAAATCTTACGCAGCTAACCTGAAAAAGTTGGAAAAGGAACTTTCTGTTGATTATGATGTACGCTCCTTCAGCTTTGGCTCGACTGTTAAAAATGGGCTAGATCTGACATTCAATTCGCCGGTAACCGACATATCTTCCGTTTTCAAGTTAATTGAAGATCAATTCTCAAACCGTAATATAGGGGCATTGATCATTGGTTCAGATGGGATCTACAACCGCGGGCCGAATCCGGAATATGAATCGAAAAATCTGAAATCATCAATATATACTGTAGCGCTTGGAGATACGATTGCAAAAAGGGACCTTCTCATTTCTAATGTAAATTATAATAACATTACCTATCTCGATAACCAATTTCAGGTTGAAGTTACAGTTGAAGCTTATCAGGCACAGGGCAGCTCCAGTGTTCTCACGGTTACCGATAAATCGGGTTTGGTCTTTTCGAGGGTTGTAGTAGTTAATTCTAAGGAATTCAGACTGATGATTCCCATTACCCTCCTTGCTAAAAATAAGGGCATACAGCAGTATGATATACGTTTGTCGCCCATGTCAAATGAGCTGTCCGTAAAAAATAATAATGAAACAATTTTTGTTGAGGTTATTGACGGCCGTCAAAAGGTACTGATTATTGCTAATTCACCGCATCCTGATCTTACTGCTATAAAACAGTCTATAGAGGTTAATAAAAATTATTCTGTTAAAGTGTCATTTGCTGATGAGGTGTCTAAGACTGATATAGATGAAGCAGGCCTATTAATACTTCACCAACTGCCCTCGGTAAGCAATAATTCGCAGGAAATTTTGAAGATGGCAGCAGCAAAACCGCTATTTTATGTTTTGGGGGCTCAAACTAATGTTGCTGCTTTTTCTGCATCGCAAACCATTCTTGGCATAACCTCTACAGGAAATGCACAGGAAGCTATAGCGAGCTTTGAACCCGACTTTTATGCTTTCACTTTAAGTGATAAGAATAAACAGAGGATAAGGAATTTTGCTCCTCTTATCAGTCCTTTTGGGAATTACGGCCTTAAAGGCCCCGGTAATATCATGATAAGCCAGCAGATTGGTAAAGTCATTACAAAAATGCCAATGTTGGTGTTTGGTGAGGATGCTCAGCGTAAAATTGCGGTGCTCGCGGGAGAAGGTATATGGAGATGGAGGCTTGAAGATTTTCAGGAAAACAATAACCATGAGGCTATTGACGAACTTGTTGGTAAAACTGTTCAATATCTCTCCGCCCGGGAAGACAAACGGAAATTTAGGGTGTATTCTGCTAAAAATGCTTTTGATGAAAATGAGCATGTTATCCTCAATGCTGAGCTTTACAATAATGCATTTGAGCTGGTAAACACTCCTGATGTAAATATTTCACTCACAAACAGGGCAGGCAAAAGCTATACTTTTATATTTTCGCGCACTACTAACGCTTATAGTCTGGATGCAGGTGTATTGCCCGCCGGCCAATACACCTATAACGCCCGTACCGAGCTTGGAAAGGATAAGCAAACTGCGTCCGGACAGTTTGTGATAACGCAGCAACAGGCTGAGTTTAAGCAAACCAGAGCTAATCATCAGTTACTTTTTTCAATGGCACAGCAAAGCGGCGGCAAAATGGTTTTCCCTGCACAAGTTTTGGATATTGCAAAACTAATAAAGGCAAATGAAAATGTTAAAACCGTATCTTATGAAGATCGCAAATACGAAGAGCCGATAAATCTTAAATTAATATTCTACTTAATGCTCGCTCTGCTAACAGTGGAATGGTTTTCAAGAAAAAGAATCGGGGAGGTGTGACCATTAATTAAACTCATGTTATGGAAGATAAAAAAGTTTATTCAGTTTTCAGCAAGGTCAAAGAATTAACTAAAGGTGATAAAGTTTTTTGGAAAGAAGAAGCCGATGGGATTACCTTCTTTACTTCGGTGAGCGACTATAAAATATATATAGGGAAAAGTGTCGGCACTGTTTCATTCGAACTGTTTAATCATCATAATGAGAAGATTGGATTACTTGAGCAGGGTGGCTATTTTGATAATACCGATGGACTTGATGCTTTTTATGAATACGTGCGAAAGAAGGTTCTGAAAATTGATGATGGCCTCGATGATCTAATGAATCATCTGGGACATTTAGACTAATTCCTCGCACTACCGCTTCCTAGTCATAACCGACCGTTAACTAAAGTTTCGGCCCGGGTATCCCTGAATTAGGTTCAAGGTGATATTTTTAGGTATTCAACCTTTAAAGATGCCCGCATACACACCCTTTAGCGACAGAGATCTTCCTTTGTCAATTGTACACGACTATAGTATCAACAGAAAAACCAGGTTGATTTATATGTGTCTATTATTGTTGGCCATTATGTTCCTGGGTTCCCTGGCATTGGTAACTATTCCCTTTAGTATTATGACTGATGGAGCCATCAGGAGCGGGCCGAAACCTTGTGTATTAGCTGCTCCCTCTGCACCTCATGCAAAGGTAGATTCGAAATGGATATAAAGTTAAAGCAGCAGGATAGGACAGATTGTGGTGCAGCATGCCTGGCATCTGTCGCGCGATACTACAATCTTGAACTTCAAATCGCCGAAATCCGCCAGAGAGCAGGTACTGATAGGGAAGGCACAAACGTTTTGGGGATGATTGAGGCCGCTGAAAGCTTTGGCTTTGAAGCAAAAGGTGTTAAGGCTTCTTTTGAAACCTTGTTTACCATTCCCCTTCCGGCTATTTCTCACATGGAAATTAAAGGTAAGCTACATCACTTTGTAGTGATAAGCAAAATAACCAAAGACCATGTCAAAATAATGGATCCTTGCGATGGGGAATTTCATAGAATGACAAGAGATGAATTCAAAAAGGAGTGGACGGGAGTCCTTATCCTCATCGTGCCCGCAGAGAGATTTCCACCAAAAATTAAAAGTGTCAGCACGGCAGGTCGCTTTTGGGAGCTTATTCGACCTCATTGCAGTATACTCGTTCTCGCTCTGTTTGGCGCTTTAGTGTATACCGTCCTCGGGCTGTCAACGTCTATCTTTATACAGAAAATTGTTGATCAGGTATTGGTAGAAAGAAATTACGGACTGCTCAACCTAATGGGAATATCGATGATCTTCTTGCTGATCTTAAAAGTTTTAATCGGCGTAGCTAAAGATATTTTCATCCTCCGAACGGGGCAATTATTGGATTCCCGGCTCATCCTGGGCTACTATAAGCATTTGTTACGACTGCCTCAGCACTTTTTCGACACGATGAGGATTGGTGAAATCACCTCAAGAATAGGTGATGCTGTAAAAATACGCGTGTTTATAAATGATGTGTCAATAAATCTGATAATAGGCGTTTTCATGCTCTTTTCATCTTTCGTATTAATGTTTACGTATTACTGGAAACTTGCACTTATTATGTTTCTGATTGTCCCTATCTACTCCCTGATTTATTTTATTACGAACAGACTGAATAGAAAGTCACAACGTAAGTTGATGGAAGATAGCGCAGAACTTGAATCTCAACTTTTCGAAAGCCTTAACGTCATAACGACCATCAAACGTTTTGCTTTGGAACGATACACTATTAGCAGAACAGAATCCAGATTTATAACTTTGCTTAAAACAGTATATCGCTCAGGGTTAAACTCTTTATTCTCCGGGTCTTCTACAGCATTTACTTCTCACTTATTCACCATCATTCTCCTTTGGTATGGTTCGGCTTTAGTATTGAGGCAGCAAATAAGCCCGGGCGAATTATTGTCGTTTTACACACTTATTGGATATTTTACAGCGCCTGTTTCATCATTTGTCGGCATGAATAAGATTGTACAGGATGCGATCATTTCAGCGGATAGATTGTTCGAAATTATGAATCTTAAACAGGAACCCGAGGTCAGCGAAAATCAAATTGAACTTAATGCCAGCAATATTGGTGCTCTCAGATTCAACGACCTCACGTTTAAATACGGCAGCAGGGGAAATGTATTTTCCAATCTTAATTTAGAAATATCGTTAGCAGGGATGACTGGTATAGTAGGTGAAAGTGGAAGTGGAAAATCAACTTTAGTAGCACTTTTGCAAAACATTTATCCAACATATACGGGTAATATTTCCGTTGGCGACTATTCAATAAAGGATATTACGAACAATTCACTCAGAAAAATTATCGCCGTAGTGCCGCAAGTCACAGAATTGTTTTCCACCAGCATACTTAGGAACATCGCAGTTGGTAAAGAAGAAATAGATGTGCCGAAGGTAGCGCAAATCTGTGCCCAACTAGGTATTATGTCTTTTATCGAGGAACTTCCTGAAGGCTTTCAAACAAATATTGGTGAAAAGGGCGTTACATTATCAGGCGGACAAAAACAACGGATCGCGATAGCCCGGGCACTTTACCGTGATCCAGAAATTCTTATTCTCGATGAGGCAACATCCTCTCTTGATCCTAAGTCAGAACGATTTGTTCAGGATACCGTATCTCGATTTCTAAAAGAGGGGAAAACCATTATCATCATCGCACACAGATTAAGTTCCATTAAAAGAGCTGACAAAATTATTGTGCTTAAGGAAGGTATTGTTAAGGAAGAAGGGACCCATTCGGAACTCATGACCCTTAAATCTGAATACTATGAGATGTGGAACAGGCATATGTACGCTTAGATGCCAGAGAAATAAATTAGTGAGAGAAGCTATGAAATTGATCGACCACATTGAACGAATAAACAGACTACATGAACTGATCCGGTATCGCAGAACCGGCACTCCACGAGAATTGGCCAGACGGCTTGAGCTTTCTCCATCTATGGTATATAAAGTTTTGGAGGAGTTGAAGTTGAGGGGCGTGCCCATTGAGTACTCCAGGCAGCTAAAAACATATTACTATGGTCGCCAATACCTGATGAATATAAAGATTGACTTTCGCTTATTAAACGCAGAAGAAATTGAAAAATTCCAGGGAGGGAACCTGAGGTGTATTAAATCAAATTTTGCATAAACCTGCCGTATACTAACTAAAGTTGTACTCTAACTAAATTCTCCTCTACACTCCTGTTTTTTTATATCGAATCAAGGTTATTTTGATCATCGCGATAAATGCTGGCCCGCAGAAGGCAGAAACCGAAAAGCCTGAAAAGAGTAGGTGATTAATTCAATTTATTAAATTTTATTTTATGAAAAAGCTAGATAGTATTATGGGTTGCGAGGAAATTTCGCAACGCGAACAGATGAATATTAATGGTGGTGAAAGTATTGCTTATTGGTTTGGATATGCTCTCGGGAAAGCTACCAGAACCATTCAAGATGCTCTTGAGTGTTCCTGCACCTAACAACATTAATTTAGTTCTTCGCATGGGGGTGAAAGCCCTCATGCGAAGAACTAATATTCGGTAAATAAAGAGGTGGTTGTAGTGACGGTAGTGTTATTCAGAAAAATGAACTCTTTTCTTTCTTAGGTTCTTCCTTTATTACCACGAACACATCTTCGTTTATTTTTTTCATAAGGTACTTTTCGCGGGCAAATTTTTCAAGTTTGGCGCGGTCGGTAGTAAGTTCGGTTAAGTCTTTTACGGTTTTTTCAGATTCAGTTGTATAGAATTCTTTTTCTGCGTTCAGCTTATGGAGCTGCTGACGGTAGTCGTACTGAGACATCAGGTCGTTCCTGTCGAAAAACAGCATCCAGGTTAAGAATGCTATTCCAGCAATCAGGTATTTGTTTTTTATGAGGTTGAAAGCCCTTGCCATTAGAACAAATATAGGATTATGCCCGTATCGTAGGATAGTTCGCTCAAGTTTAATTACTAACTTGTTAACATAGGGTCTGAGGTCTGAGGTCTGAGGTCTGAGGTCTGAGGTCTGAGGTCTGAGGTCTGAGGTCTGAGGTCTGAGGTCTGAGGTCTGAGGTCTGAGGT
>NZ_JBKJUM010000104.1:0-8178 GCF_046590655.1 Daejeonella sp. | reverse complement strand
TTCCCGGCCTGTACTCCCGTACTACCCCCTTTTTAATTTCCTCTTCCGTAAAAGCAACTGCTTTCATTTTTTTATCAGCATACAATTCCAGCTGGTCGGCGAAATATGGAGAACTTTCTTTATTACTATTCCCATAAGTCAGGACTGAATAGGCACGTGGCGTTTTATCGAATTCAACGGCGATAACCCAGCCATCGCCCCCACGGGTTTCACGTTTGAGTTTATCTGTTATGTGAGGTACAAACCAAAGTACGCTGAAAGTGCCCAGTTCTCCGGTGGCACCGCTAATGGGAATGTCCTTGTTATTGATGCGCGCCCTGTTCACGTCCCCCCAGGCTAGATCCCAGCTTCCATAGCGGGTATTAGCGCTCTCCACGGCGCGTTTAAAAGCCTCCACGGCATTTTTTGAACTGGCCAGGCCTTTTGGAGTGGTTATTGGTTTTGCAGGAGTCCAAACTTCAGCAAACAGAGAACTGGCAGGTGCTGGGAAACCACCCGAAGCCGCCGTACCCGGGACTTGCTTTCCGCCATTGGCCAGCGCTACATAATGCTCCCACCAGGTTTCGAATAATACACCTCCTTTGCTTTCACGGTTTACCGTATTGTCCCAGTTTTCCATTTGTTTCAATGCGTCAGCAATTTCTCCAGTAGGAGAGGTCGCCCGAACTGCCGCAATGAGGTCGGCTTTTACACGTTCGGCTAAAAGCATCCGCTGGCTATATTTGAGGTTGACCACATCTTCCAAAGAGAACTTTTTCTTGTTGGCAATCATGTCGAGCGCGTGCTGGCTGCGCAGTCTAAGTATAGGTTGTGAAAAATGCGGAGGGAATTTCGCCGCATCCATAACCTCATTCAGATTGGTGTAATGGAACGGATCGTTCTCATTATGTATGTATCCGCCTTTCGGATTTAGTAGTTGCGGCAGAGAGTCGAATGGAATGATCTTTCTCCAGACCTGATCACTGCGGGAAGCAGCTATAGCAGCAGTATCCCCGCCCGACAAATGAGGGAGGTTTGGGGTCATGGCATTCCATACATAGAAGATATTGCCGTCTGCATCTGCATAGGTAAAGTTGGAACTCGTCTTTGCCTGGATCCGCATAGCCTCCCTGTATTCGGCAAGGTTGCGGGCTTTCATCATCATTAAAAACTGCTCTGCCAGACGATATTCTCCATCTCCTGCATCGCGGATAACGTAAATCTTCCCATTGCCCCGGTGAAACACCGGACCGAATGGGGTATATAGAAACTCGCGTAAATCCTCGCCCAGGCCTTCGCCATTTTTGAATTTAACGTTTACCCTTTTCTTTTCGAGCGGTACAGATGCTCCGTCCAGCAGGAAATGATCCGGCAAAGTCGGAGACACCTGGAAAGAGTAAATCTCATCGCTATCAGGATCATTGTTTGTTGTGGAAAAACCAAGTCGCTCGTTATAACCACCAATAGTAATGAGTGGGCCACCTATTCTAAAATCTCCGTAAAAATTTAATACTCCAGGCACTTCCAGTTGTGCTTCATAATATCCTGCATTCCAGGCAAGATGCGGATTTCGGAGCAGGATTGCCTTGCCGGATTTGGTACGGCTGGGAGCCAAAGCAAATGCATTAGAGCCTTCGTCCGGATGAGGTTGGTCAGCATGATCGGCAAGTCTTGCCCACACGGTATTGCCCTCACCGGACAAAATTCTCATACGATTACTTGTTGAATAGGCTGCAGCATTCTGACCCTGTAGAATACGCATAAAAGCCTGTACAGAAGCCGCATTATGACTGCCAATGTCCACGGCATGCACATCAATGCCGGTAAAATCTGCTTTTACCCATTCGGGGAATTCGCTTCGGTGGACTTCAATATAACGGTTCATTCCTGCTGCAAAGCCAATCAGGATATCTTGTGTTTCTTTTTTTAACCAGGAAAATGTTTCCAGAGCTCGTGCATACCTTATTTTACTGGAAGCGTCCCGGTCGATGCTCAGGCTTCTCTCCGGAGGGGTCATTTCATGAAACTGACTCCAATCTCCACGAGCTTTCACCATTCCCTCCACAACAGAGCGTCCGTAATCTTCCAGCTGAACGTATCCAAGCGCAAATCCTGCAGCCTGCATATTGTCGGCTTTTATATGAGGAACCCCGAAAGCCGTTCTCCGGATGGTAACATGATCTGCCAGATCCTGAGCGCTTGCAGAGTTTAAGCTTATACTTCCAAACGTAAATAAGAGCCCTAAAAGCCCGAAATAAGGATAATGACTTTTCATTGGAAACGACTAAATAAGGTTCTAATTTAACGAGAAAGTATCAAGTAATAAGTATCAAGTATCAAGACACTTTCCGGACGCCCACGCTGTTCTTAGAACGGTGTCTTTGCGAGGAGGTACCCGTCTCACCATCCGATTAGCCTGGCAAAGTTAACAGGCAACGGATAACTACTCAAAGATTTCCTGGTCTTAGCTGCCTCGGTTTAAATAAAATCTCCATTAAACTCAACTTCGCAGCTATGTAATACGTATATAAGTTATGGCACAATCAGATAAATTAACAGCAGAAAGATCAAAGGCCTTTCACCGCATAGCCAGCCTATATGTCGAATTAAGTAAGATGCAGGCAGACTCACCGGAGTACAAGAAACATCTTCAGGAAATAACTGAATTGAAATCGACAGTTATGAAACTTCAGAGGCGTATCGTGATCTCAAGAATGAAGCAAGTGGAAAAGTATTTTGCGGGAGCTTGAACTTCCATTCTCTTTCCTTGATTTGAAAAATGTAACTTGGATACTTCAATATACAAATTACATATGATTAGGATCATTTTAGTTCTGTGCATACTCCTCACGTCGATTGCTCATTTCGGCAACGCTCAATCACCGCTATTTGAGTTCGGTAAGGTAGGCAGTTTCATCAATATCACATCCGGCAAAAAAGATCAGGACAGGGTCTTGAAATGGTTTGATGTGAACACTTCCAGGGATACCTGGCGGGTTCAGAAAGATGGTTCCCTGATTTGCAATGGCAACCCAATAGGCGTAGTCAGGTCGGAAAAGCAATATGAAAATTTTATCTTACATGTAGAGTGGAAGCATAATGAAGCCGGAGGAAATTCCGGCGTGTTTATTTGGAGCTCAGCTGTTCCTGCAGAAAACCGGCTTCCAAATGGAGTAGAAGTTCAGATGCTTGATTTGGAGTGGATAGATCTGAATATTCGGGATGGAGTAAAACCTCCGATTGCATATGTTCATGGAGAGTTATTTGGTGTGGGTAATGTGACGACAGCAACAGATAATCCAAGGGGTAGTCGTAGCAAGTCAATCGAAAATCGTGTAAAAGGGAAAGGTGAGTGGAATACTTATGATGTGGTATGTGTGGACGGTGTTATCAAGCTTTCTGTAAATGGGAAGTTTGTAAACGGCATCAGCAAGTCAACACAAAAGAAAGGATACATTTGCCTGGAAGCGGAAGGTGCTGAGATCGAGTTTCGCAATTTCAAAATCATTGAACTTCCGCCGGGCCTGACTTCGGCAGAACAGGCAGCGGCGTTACTGCATTAACTTCCGATTTACATTCATTCTGCGGCATGGTACAGCCTTTGTAATACTTTATAAATATTCAGTATTTATAAAGAAAAATGATTTGCCAAAAACAGTACCGCCATTTTCGAAATATACCTCTCAGAAACCGGCCATAGTGGCCTGTTCACAGCTAAAACACAATTTGAAACTGCAGGGAGCCTTTCTTTCTGCTATAGCGGCCCTCATAGCCTTATTGTAACTCTACTCAATGTTGATCCAGGGATCAATCAAAGGCCGGTTTGTTATGAACTCCTCGATTCGCTTCACCGTTACGCCTGGGATAATGATTGCACCATCAATTTCCGCTGTCCTAAAGCAAAGGCAATGAACCTGCCTGCCGGCAGGCAGGTGACCAGCAAATCGCACAGCAATTAATGCAACTGTCTCTATATCAGGATAAGGCAGCATAAAAGTAGAGGGAATTTTTTCAACAACTCACTCGTTATTAACATTGGGGAAAGTATCGATGTAGATATTATTGGTTATCAGTTACCCGTTGCCTTTCCCTGGCTGGATGAATTAACTCCTTGACCTAGAAGGGATATTAGTTGTTAGTTGTTCGTTGTTCGTTGTCAGGCTGGACGGCAAATATCTTACATTGAACGTGGACATTAAAATAATAACAGTTCCTTTGTCCTTAATCTTTGCTCTTTGTTCCATGCTCCTTCTCCTGTCTTGATTCCTAGTTTCTTGGCTCCTGGTTCTCAAAACGAGTCGTTACCAGGATCTGGGTTTTCCCAGTCAGCACTTTCAGCCTCTTCTTCTTTTGTTAATCCGCTTCCAGGCCCCTGATGATAGGGTGCTTCCGGGTCCTTAAACTCACTGCTTGGTTTTGAACCGGGGCCCGTATATTGGCTCATGTCCAATCCGCGCGTATCATCGGCAGCCTGGCCGCCAACATATCCGACTGTTTCTTCAGGATGCCCTGTCTTTTTGGGTTGCAATAGTTCAGTATTTCCCCCTGATATATCTTTTTCAGCTTTTTGTTCTTCTTTCTCTAGTGCCCGGGCTTCATTTTTACTTCTGTTCTTTTCGTGAAACTCGCCTCGTGTGTGGTTTTCGAAGGTCATAATCGTATGATTTTATAGAATACTTATAAGAGAGTATTTTCGGCTAAAATGTTTTGAAAAGTGGAAAGAAAGTTGCATCCTATAAATCCTATCATCCTATAAATCCTATTCAAGACAAAAATCAAAATCCTTTTCTCCCCGTTATTGTTATGATATCATGATAGTAACGACTACCCAAGGATTCGAGCATTTCCATACTGCTCAGAAACACAATTTTGCCCGCGCTTTTAAAGAGATAAAAGACGGCAGAAAAAACAGCCATTGGATGTGGTTTGTCTTTCCCCAGTTAGCTGGTTTGGGTTTCAGTGAGATGACTAAAAAATACGCAATACATGATATTCCAGAAGCAAGTGCTTACCTGGCAGATAATGTGCTCGGTGAAAGACTGACTAGCATTTCGAAACAAATACTTTCACACAAAGATAAAACCGCGCATGAAATCTTCGGTTCGCCGGATGATATGAAATTAAAATCCAGTATGACGCTGTTTAGTCTGGTGCCCGGAGCCGATGCTGTGTTCCAGGAAGTGCTGGACGAGTTTTACGAAGGTGTAAAAGATCCCAAAACACTTGAACTACTTGGCCAAATGTAAAAAGCCAGCTGTACAATTTGTACAGATGACTGAAATATTCTTGTAGGACTATAAAAAAGCCGGTGTATTAAACAGACTGCCCGGAGCTAGTAAGTAATAGTTCCAGTTCCAGTATATTCGTAGTAAGCAAAGGTGTTTGTGGTATATACTAACCTAACGCTTCCCGTGGCGTTCGCAAACCGGCCTGTACCGCCCGTAAAAATGTAATCCTGATACGTCAAGCCAGTTTCACTGTCAACCCCTTGACCAGCAAAGGTGTAGTTTAGGGTGTCGCCGTTTGCAGCCTTACCAACACCTACAATCGGTGTATAAATAACGCCCTCAGCATTTATACAGAAACTTGTGGTTTGCTCCTGAAGTCCAAGATGTGACGAATTGCCGGTTCCAACTGATTGAAACTTTAATGTTCCTTTACCGCATCCGTCTGGAATGTAAGAAATAGTTCCGGAGCCAGAACTGGTAAATGGACGCGTTATCTGTTTCCCATTGTTATTTTTGGCACTGCTCATCTGCAGGTTAAAACCTTCCGAAGTTTTTAGTTGAAGTGCTTTGTTGGTAATCTCTGAATACTTTTTCAGCGTTAGATCCGATTTAGCCGGGCTGAAAGCTTCCTGCTTTTTCTGACAAGCGGTCAATAATAACAGGCCAAGAGCGAAAACTTTGATCTTTTTCATAGTCTGACGGTTTATTAATATTATCAAATATACATAATACGGGTACGAAAAATCTAATTTTAATCAGCTAAAATCCTCATAATCATGTAGTCCCAATGAAATCTTCAAGCCCATAGTTTCTGGTAAAACGCCCGAAAGCTCCTGCCTTCACCTTTCACCCTACCACAGTGATGGGTTTTTATTGTAAAATCACCCCATAAGGAAACATTGTGTAAAATTTAATGTTATTGGCTTATTGGACCCTTTAAACTGCAACATATTTTTTAGTTCCGACAATTAACATAGATAATTTACATGATAAACACTTCCCCCTTGCAGAGCTATTCGCCTGCAGAAAAAACGGCCTACATTCAGGCTATTGCTTCAATTGCAACTGCCGACAGGACTGCATCAGCCGAAGAGCTGGAATACGTTTCAACCCTTAGCAATGAAGTTGGACTTTCCGAATCAGAAAAGGAAAGTGTAATGGAAACCGCAAAAACGGAAAATGATGATAGTCTTTTTGCCAGTCTCGAAGTGCTTAAGAATAGTGAGCTCCGTTTTTCGCTGCTTTCAGATCTTATTAATTTTGCCGAGTCAGATCAACAATACCACGAAGAGGAAAAGAAAAACGTAGAAAAAATCGCTACCTTTTTGAACATTAATCCACAGCAGTTTGAAGCACTGAGCGAATTAGCAGATGAGACAAGGAAAGACGGAAGCACTCCGGAAGCTGTTACCGCCGCCGGTGCATTTAACTTTTCCGGAATTCAGGAGAAATTGAAAGCATCAGGAATAGATATCGGCAGTCTTGCAAAAGGTTTGCTGGCTACATTAGGTCCGTTGATTTTAGCAAAGGTAATGGGGGGCAGGCGTTCCGGCGGCTTAAGTTCTGGATTGGGGTCTGGCGGACTTGGATCATTAATCTCAGGCCTGGGCGGTGCGTCGGGGAGGTCAGGACAAGGCGGACTTCTTGGCAATATTCTTTCCAAACTAGGACGTTAGACAACAGGATGACTATAAAAATTAAATCACCTAAACCCGAAGCCAATGAAACATATTAAACTATTAGGACTAACCTTCCTGGTTGGTTTATTTCTTATCTCCTGCGGAGGTAAAAAAGGCGATGACTTGGCTAAAACCTGGCAGGTTACCGCTATTAAAACAGAAAATGATCTTCCGGATTCACTTAGAAATGCCATGATCGCAAACTCGAAGATGGCTTTCACAAAAAATGGTGACTACACTACAACCGGAGGCATCGGCGCTGATCAGGGAACTTATACCTTTGATGAAGACGTAAAAAATCTATCTACCGTTTCAACGGCTGGCAAGAGCAGCGAAGTTTATACTATCAGTAAACTTGATAAAGACAATCTAATTTTGATAAACAAAGGCAATACAATAACATGTATCGCTGTAAAATAATACATGATGGGACTATTTGATGAAGTTAATAAGGCAGTTGTTAACCAACAGCAGCAGAAAAATTATGGAGATATCCTTAAACAAGCAGGGATAAGCATTCCCAATTTATGGGTACAGGATGTTAGCGGTACCCTTACGATAGCTGGCACCGTGCCGGATATGCAGACCGCTGAAAAGGCTGTTGCAGCTTTGAAGGCGCAACCAGGAGTGGTGAATGTATTTAACCTGCTGGAGATGGAGGATCTAACCAGTAAGAATATCAGGATGAAGGTGATTACAAAATCTTCCAATCTGAATATCAGAAAAGGGCCCGGAACAGATTATGATATAGTAGGTAAGGCAGCCCACGAATCAAAAGTACAGCTTATCAAAAGAATGTATAATGACTGGTATTTTGTGCGCACCGAAGATGGAGTTGAGGGATTTAGTTCTGCGAATTACCTTCAGGGAGTTTAGAGGAGTATCAAGCCTGCCTGCCGGCAGGCAGGTATCAGGTATCCGGTATCAAGACACTAAGGGAGTAAATTGGCGGGGTAGGTGAAATTGGAATGAAACCAGTACTGGAATTAGGCTGCTAAATGGAAATTTGGCAGCCTTTTTTATTTGGCAGGAATTTGAAAATTTGAAAATGAATATTGAGAGGTGTTCAAGTTGGAATAATTGGTTGGACACCACATGTTCATCTTTCGCATCGTTGTTGGTGTCCCACCAACAACGTCATTGATTGCCTGATATATTATGGTGGTGTCTTCACCACCAAAAACCGAATTATGGGGAGACCTCGTTGAGCAAGTATTGGAATTAGCAAATGAACGTAAATTATGAGTGCCTAATTCTCAAATTCACTCATTTGCTAATTATTATTCTCGTCC
>NZ_JBKJUM010000094.1:0-85935 GCF_046590655.1 Daejeonella sp. | reverse complement strand
CAGGTTTATACCGGAACACCGAGATGGCAGGAAGCGTTAGCCGCAACCAACGCAGTGATCAGTTCTCCGGCAGGTTACGCGTTGACTCCTAACTATCTAGACAACTTTGCTGTAAATAACGGAAGCAATTCGAATACGTACAGTGAAAATATTCTGGCCGTTCCATATGACAAAGTTTTAGCTGGCGGTATGAACTGGCAAATGAGGACATTGCATTATGCTCAGGGTGGCGTCTACGGATTACCAGGAAATCCTTGGAATGGATTTGCAACTCGTGCAGAATTTTATAATTCATTTTCTGATGGGGATACAAGGAAAGCCATTTGGCTGGAAGGCCCTCAGAAAGATAAAGCGGGTAATGTAATCCGGTTCACTGATGCGGTAGATAATGTAAACAAGGAATTGATATTTACACCAAAAATTTCTTCATTAGAGAAAGCTTTTGCCAATGAAGGTGTACGTAACGTAAAATATGAGGTTCAAACCAACAATAACCGGTTTGATCAGGATAATGACTTCGCCCTGTTTCGTTTTGCGGACGTGCTTTTAATGAAAGCCGAAGCGTCATTACGTTTGGGGAACACAGGAGAAGCCTTAACTCTTGTTAACAGGGTAAGAGAACGTGCCAAAGTTGCAGCATTGCCTTCCGTTACGCTTGATATATTGCTTGCAGAACGTGGGCGTGAATTTGCCTGGGAAGGATGGCGTAGAAGTGACTTGATTCGTTTTGGTAAATGGAGTAGTGCATGGGAGTTTAAAACGAATAGTCAGGCACATCGTTCATTATTTCCAGTACCTGCACAACAGTTATCTAATAATCCTAATCTGAAACAAAATCCAGGGTATTAAAGACGTCAATTATAAAGTTTCAGTAAAAAAGCAAGTTATTTTAGCTTGCTTTTTTACTATTAATCAACCTTTTCTCGATAGTGCAGATTTTGGAGTATGGAATGACACGCAGAAAGAAGATTCTAATATTACTGCTTATCCTTTTTACCCTTTTTTCTTGTAATAAAAAAGCTTCACTACAACAGGCCTTATTTGAGAGAATTAGCCCTGAAAAATCCAATGTTCATTTTATCAATACGGTTGAAAGCACACCGGAAATGAACATTTTTAGTTACCGTAATTTTTATAATGGCGGCGGTGTCGCTATTGGCGATGTAAATAACGATAGCTTGCCGGATTTATATTTAACGTCAAACACTGGTAAGAACCACCTATACTTAAATAAAGGAAGCTTTGTTTTTGAGGATATTACCGAACAGGCCGGGGTTGAAGGTAATCAGGCGTGGAGTACCGGCGTTACCATGGCCGATGTAAATGCGGATGGTTATCTGGATATTTACGTTTGTAACTCAGGTGAAGTTACAGGGGATAACCGGAAAAATGAACTTTTCATAAATAGTGGAAAAACACAAAACGGCGTACCTGTTTTTAAGGAACAAGCGGCTGAATACTTCTTAGATGATGAAGGGTATTCAACACATGCTGCTTTTTTTGATTTTGATAAAGACGGAGATCTGGATGTATATCTGCTTAATAACAGTTCTTACCCGGTAAGCCGACTTGGGTATACTAATATCAGGAATGAAAGGGATAAATTAGGAGGCGATAAGCTGCTTCGCAATGACAATGGAAAATTTACAGATGTAAGTGAACAGGCTGGTATTTACGGCAGCTTAATTGGATTTGGCCTGGGCATAACAATAGGTGATGTGAACAATGATAACTGGCCTGATATTTTTATTTCCAATGACTTTTATGAAAGGGATTACCTCTATATAAATAATAAGAACGGAACTTTCGCTGAGGCGGGTAAAGAATGGATGGAACACCAAAGCCTTTCATCTATGGGCGCCGATATTGCCGATATCAACAATGATGGAAACCTCGATATTTTTGTAACTGATATGCTGCCCGGCGATGACATCAGGTTAAAAACAACTTCTCAATATGAAAGCTATGAATTACAGCATTTAAAGTTTTCGAGAGACTTTGGTTTTCAGTATATGCAGAATATGCTGCATTTAAACAACGGCGATCAAACATTTAGTGAAGTAGCCCGTCTGGCAGGCGTGCATGCAACAGACTGGAGTTGGGGCGCACTTCTTTTTGATATGGACAATGATGGTTTAAAAGACATTTTCGTTGCAAACGGTATTTATAACGATTTAACAGATCAGGATTTTGTAAATTTCTTAGGGAGTGAAGAAGCAATGCGTGGAGCTATCAATGGCGGTGGATATGATTATAATAAACAATTGATATCTAAAATGTCTTCAACCCCAATCCCGAATTACGCTTTCAAAAATACTGGCAATTTAAAATTCGTTAACAATGCAAAAGAATGGGGTTTAAATGAACCGGGCTTTTCCAATGGCGCTGCTTATGGGGATTTAGATAATGACGGCGACCTGGATCTCGTAATAAATAATGTAAATGCCCCTGCCTCAATATTTAAAAATAAAGCAACTGAAGATTTAAAGCAGCATTACCTGCGGGTAAAACTTAAAGGTGCAGAGAAAAACCCAAATGGAATAGGTGCAAAAATATATGTGCATCAAAATAATAAGACTCTATTACTACAGCAAATGCCTAATAGAGGTTTTCAATCTTCGGTAGATTTAACTCTGGTGTTTGGATTAGGTAAAGAGGAGAAGATTGATTCTGTAGAAGTAATATGGCCGGATGATAAAATGCAAGTCCTGCAAAACATAAAGTCAAATAGTCAATTAACACTAGATCATAAGCAAGCTGATAAAGAATTTGAAATAAAAGAAAATATAGTTTTTAAACCCTTTTATAATGTTACTGAAACAGTAAAACTAAATTATACTCATCAGGAAAACCAGTTTGTGGATTATAACAGAGATGCCCTTTTAAAACAGATGTTTTCTACACAAGGGCCAGCTCTGACAATTGGGGATGTAAACGGCGATGGACTTGATGATGTATATATCGGCGGTGCGGCCGGCAATTCTAAGCGGTTATTTATTCAGAATAAAGATGGTACTTTTTCTGATCATTCGGCAAGTTTTACGGAGGATATAGCATCAGAGGATGTGGATGCGGTTTTTTTTGATGCTGATAATGATAACGACCTTGACCTTTTTGTAGTGACAGGCAGTAACGAGTTTTTGCCAGGCGCTCCAGAGCTTCTCGATAGGTTGTATATCAATGATGGAAAGGGAAATTTTAAAAAAGATACCCGCCGGCTGCCAAACCTGACCGATAACGGCGCTTGTGTAGCGGTGGCAGATTTCGATCTTGATGGCAATCTTGACATTTTTGTTGGAAACAGAATGGTTTCTGGCAGCTATGGACTGGATCCGCCAAGTTATTTATTAATAAACAATGGAACCGGAAATTTCAAAAATTACACAAAGCGATATCTGCCCAAAAATGAAATAGGCATGATTACAGATGCTGAGTGGGCTGACTTAGACGGCGATAAATACCCGGAGTTAATTGTTGTTGGAGACTGGATGCCAGTTACAATTTTTAAAAACAATAAGGGCCGAAAATTTGAAAATACTGAGATGCCAAATTCTGAAGGCTGGTGGAACAGCATTAAATCTGCAGACCTGGATGGCGATGGCGATTTGGATTTTATATTAGGTAATCAGGGGACAAATTCACGCATAACAGCCAGTGTAGCAAAACCGGCAGAATTAATTGTTGCAGATTTCGATAAGAACGGGACTATCGAACAGATCATTTCATGCTATACAGAAAACGGCAAAAGTTACCCGATGGTTTTAAAAAGTGATTTACAAAAGCAGGTTCCTGCCATCAAGAAGAAATTCATTAAGTATGCTGACTATGCAGGGAAAACAGTTGAAGAGATTTTTTCTAAAGAGGAATTGCAGGGCGCTGTGTCTAAAAAAGTCAGCAACCCCAACTCCTCACTATTGATTAATCGGGGTAAGCTGAAATTTGCTTTGGAAGCATTGCCCCTGAGGGCTCAATTTTCCGTTATACATGCCATAGAAATTACAGATTTTAATAATGATGGGATTAAAGACTTAATACTGACCGGCAATTTTTTTGATGTTTTGCCTGAAATCGGCAGATTTGATGCCAATCATGGTTTAGTTTTAAAGGGAAAGAAGGGCCTGAAATTTGAAGTTTTATTGCCCGCTGAATCCGGATTTCTTGTAAAAGGCCAGGTACGTAAATCAGGGATCATTAAAAATCCAGGAGGAAAGGAAATAGTCATACTTGCCAAGAACAACGACAAGCTCCAGGTTTTAGGTATTAGACAAAAACCTGCTAAATAATTTTTGGAAGACAATAAATTACTGCTATTAAATATACCTTGAACATAAAGTACATTATAAGATCGAATTTTGATAGTTGCGTATGGTTGATAATGGCAATGTTCATTATAAGCGCAACATCATGCAGGAAAAAACAGTCGGGTTCATCAGAAAAACCTCTTTTCAGTATTGTAGACTCATCCCAAAGCCAGATAAGTTTTAGTAATAACCTAAAAGAAGAAGATGATTTTAATATTGTTAGCTATCTGTATTATTATAATGGGGGCGGTGTAGCTACAGGGGATCTAAATAACGATGGATTGCCCGATTTATATTTTGTTTCTAACCAAGGTAAGAATAAACTCTATCAAAACCTCAACAATTTCAAATTTAAAGATATTTCTTCAGATGCAGGTGTAGAGGGTTTCGCTGACTGGCAAACCGGCGTGACTATGGCCGATGTAAATGGTGACGGTTGGTTGGATATCTATGTGTGCGCCGTAGGTAATTTTAAAGGGCTGGAGGGCGCTAATGAGCTGTACATAAATAATGGTGTGGGTGCTGATGGGAAAGTTACCTTTACCGAAAGTGCAGCTGAATACGGACTAGATTTTACAGGGTTTTCTACCCAGGCTGCTTTTTTTGATTATGACAAAGACGGCGACCTGGATATGTATTTGTTGAATCATGCCGTACATACTTCCCGCAGTTACAACCGGGTGAGTGCACGTAATTTGAGAAATAATGAAGCAGGCGATTACTTGTTTGAAAACCAGTTGAGCCAGCAAAAGGAGAAACTCAAATCAGCGGCTGTTGTTAAATTTAAAGATGTTAGCGATCGGGCTGGGATTTATGGGGCAGCTATGGGATACGGTTTGGGGCTGGTTATTTCCGACTTTAACAATGACGGATGGGATGATATTTATGTAGCCAATGATTTTCATGAAGACGATTATTATTATTTAAATAACAGGGACGGCACCTTTTCAGAAAGTGTTAAAGATCATTTTCGGCACATCAGCCGTTTTTCCATGGGATGTGATGCCGCCGACATGAATAATGATGGTTATTTGGATATCATGACCCTCGATATGTACCCAGAAGATGAAACTATTGAGAAATCTTCTATGGGCGAGGATTCTTTCGACATTTTTTTATTTAAACTCCAGTTTGGTTATTTCAACCAATACAGCCGCAATTGTTTACAGTTAAACATATCCGGGCAGAAATTTTCTGACATAGGCTTAATGGCGGGCGTAGCTGCAACAGACTGGAGTTGGTCAACCCTACTTGCCGATTATGATAATGATGGGATTAAAGATATTTTTATTTCTAACGGGATAGTCAAAAGACCCAATAACCTGGATTATATAAAGTTTGCTACACAGGATTCAATGTATTACTCACCTAATATCTCCAAATCCTTAGATCAGAAAGCTATACAAATGATGCCTGAGGGCAAAGTGCATAACTATCTTTTCAAGGGAACACAAAATTTGCGATTTATTGATAAATCACAGGCATGGGGCTTTGGTGAGGAAACAATAGCGAACGGTGCAGTTTATGTAGATTTAGATAATGATGGCGATCTCGACCTGGTAACAAACAATATTAATGAAACAGCTAAAATTTATCATAACAATACTGATAAGCTTTTTGAAAATAATCATCTCAAAATAGCCTTAAAAGGAGAAAAATTTAATTCTTTCGGTATTGGGGCTAAAGTGTTTATCAAAAATCAATCGGGCGGGCTGCAGGTACAGCAGTTGACTTCCACCCGTGGTTTTATGTCATCGGTTGAACCAAAACTTTTATTTGGATTAGGTAATGAATTAGAGATTGATTCTCTTTTTGTTATCTGGCCTGATGGAAAGGCTGAGATAAGAACGAATATAAAAGCCAATAACACGCTTACTCTTAAACAAAGTGATGCCAACTTAAGCACTGAAGCCGTACTTCAGAAAATATTTCCTAAATCTGCGCCATTATTAACAGACATATCATCTACTGCAGGCATTGATTACAAGCATCAGGAAAATAACTACCTGGATTTTTATCGGGAAAGCCTCATTCCTTTCCAGGTTTCTACAGAAGGGCCAAAAATCGCAGTAGGCGATGTAAACGGTGATGGGCTTGACGATTTTTATATAGGTGGAGCAAAGTGGCAGGCAGGGAAGCTTTTTATCCAGAAAAAGGGGGGTAAGTTTGTTTCGTCCAACCAAGAAATTTTTCAGGCTGATTCTACTTATGAAGATGTTGATGCAATCTTTTTTGATGCTGATAATGATAAGGATCCGGACCTCTATGTGGTTTCGGGCGGGAACGAATTTTACGGTAAAATGCCAGAGCAATTTGATCGTTTATATATAAATGATGGTAAAGGTAATTTTATAAAAAGCAAGTGGTTACCTGCTATGTATGATAATAAAAGCTGTGTAAGAGCCGCAGATTTTGATAAAGACGGAGACTTAGATTTGTTTGTTGGTGGGAGAGTTATAGGGTTTCAATATGGTATCAACCCCAATTCCTACCTGCTGATTAATGATGGAAAGGGTAATTTCAAAGATGCTACCGCCAAGCTTGCACCTTCACTAAGAAAATGCGGAATGGTGACCGATGCGGTTTGGGCAGATTATGATAATGATGGCGATCCTGATCTGATCGTTGCTGGTGACTGGATGCCAGTAAGGATATTTGAGAATAACAATAATAAATTATCAGAAAACAAATCTTCTAATGTATTGGGCGCCGCCAAAGGATTTTGGCAAACAATTAAAGCCGAAGACTTTGATCGGGATGGCGATATAGATCTCATTGTGGGCAATCTAGGCACCAATACTAAATTTATAAAAGGGAATAATCCCGGTTTAAAAATGTTTGTCAAGGATATCGACGGAAATGGAACTTTGGATCATATTCTCTCTTATAAAAAGGGTGATGAATGGTATCCAGTAGCTTCAAAAGATGAACTGGGTAAACAGATGCCGTTTTTGAATAAAAAGTTTACCAATTATCAACAGTTTGCAGGCAAAACCATTGATCAGTTATTCAGCGCAAAAGAGCTGGAAGATGCCCGGATATTAGAAGTGAATAAGTTTGCTTCGGTTTATTTAGAAAATAAAGGCAATAAGCAATTTGCAATTAAAAACCTACCAAAAGAAGCGCAGGTATCTAAAATCTTTTCATTTTTAACAAACGATGCAGACGGGGATGGCCATACAGATATAATGCTGGGAGGTAATTTTTATGGGGTAAGCACTTACCAGGGCCGGTATGATGCAAGTTATGGTTTAATGTTGAAAGGAAATGGTAAAGGCACATTTAAACCTGTTTTGCCCACTGTTTCCGGATTTTTATTAAACGGTGAAGTAAGGGACATAAAATCTTTAAAAACTGCCGGAGGAGAAATTTTCCTGGTGGCTACCAATAATGCGCCCTTGCAAGTATTTAAAAGATTGAATATGCTCTCGGGTAAATAATTCATCAATCTGTATTTATATTCAGGCATTTTTTAAATTTTAATAATTTTTATCAAAATCGTAAATTACATAATACTAAGGTTATGTAATAGTATATTGAAATTGAAACATAAAAATTATACGGAAAACACCGTCTATACTTAAAGACGTTTTCCTTCCTTATTAACAAAAAATGAAGTTTAAATCTCTATATAAAGTAATCCTGATAATAGTTGTAATAACAGCTTCAGGATGCCAAAAGCAGGTTGAAAAAGAGGAATTGCTTAACACGGTATTTATCCATAATGCTATGGGAAAGCTGACTGACGTAATGGTGCATGATATTTTTTCTCCGCCGGTAGCCAGTCGCATCTATGCATATTCCAGCATAGCTGCTTATGAGGCACTGTTGCCGCTTTATCCCTATTACCGCTCTTTAAGTGGGCAGTTAAACGGATTAGACAGCTTGCCCAAACCTGAAAGCGGACAGGAGTATTGTTTTCCGCTGGCCAGTGTGCATGCCTTTCTTAAAGTTGGCCGGACGCTTACATTTTCAGGAAATATGATTGATGAGTTTGAGCCGGAAATATATCAGCAATATAAAGATATGGGCATTTCTGATGACGTTTATGAACGATCGATGCAATATGGTGCTGCTGTGGCCATTAAAATATTGGAGTGGTCAGGTAGAGATGGCTACAAAGAAACACGCGGGTTCCGTTATACCGTAACAAATGATCCAGCGAAATGGAAGCCCACCCCTCCGGCTTACATGGATGCCGTTGAACCAAACTGGTACAAAATACGTCCTTTTGTATTAGATTCCTGCAGCCAGTTTAAGCCGCCGGTTGCTACCAGCTATAGTATGGAAAAAGGCAGTAAATTTTATAAAGAGGTTATGGAAGTGTATGAAGCCACAAAAAACCTAACAGAAGAGCAAAAAGCAATCGCCAGTTTTTGGGATTGCAACCCTTTTGTAATGCACCAAACAGGACATGTTATGTATGCCTCAAAAAAAATCAGCCCTGGGGGGCACTGGATGAATATAGCAGGTGCTGCATCTAAAAAAGCAAAAGCAGATTTAATGAAAACGGCCGAAACCTATGCACTAGTATCAATTTCACTGGCGGATGGTTTCATCAGTTGCTGGGATGAAAAATATCGCAGCGCTGTAGTTCGTCCCGAAACCGTAATTAACATAGATATTGATCAGAATTGGCAACCCCTGCTTCAAACACCCCCTTTTCCCGAATATCCAAGTGGCCATAGTGTAGTTTCTAATTCTGCAGCTGTTACCTTAACTTCCCTTTACGGGGATTCTTTCGCTTTCACAGATTCTACCGAAACTAAGTACGGCTTACCAAGCCGTAATTTTAAATCTTTTCAGCATGCCGCAGATGAGGCAGCAATCAGCCGTTTATATGGCGGTATACACTTCATGCCAGCGATTATGAACGGAAGTGTAGAAGGTAAACAGGTTGGCAAACTGGTGACCAGTATCATCAAAACTCGTAATGAGCGCGTTTCCCATAAAAGCAATTGACATAAAAGGTATATGTAGTTTAAATAGTAAAAGCAACCAAATGAAAATCATAAAATTATTCATCCTGTTAATCAGTCTATCGGTGTGCAATAATGTTTTTTCACAGAATAGGATTGATGAATGGAAAGTAACTGCTTCGAAGATCGATCCTGCTAATTATTTCGGTATCACTGTAGCAAACGGCATGATCGGTATAGTTTCTGCTCCTGAACCCTTCAAAGTTAAAAATGTTGTTCTGGCAGGAGCATATGATTTATATGGCAGAGGCAGGGTAAGCAATTTTCTGAACAGCTTTAATCTTCTGAACATGAATTTTGATATTGATGGAAAGCGACTTGAGGCCAGATCAATTTCCAATTTTCAGCAGGAATTGGATATGAAGCATGCTTCATTTACTACTACTTTCGACTATGCCGACAAGGCTACGATTAAATACACATATTATTCTTTAAGGCAGCTTCCTTTTACCGTTCTAATGGACATAACTGTAACTGCAAAAAAGGATATTAGTATATTACCCTCGAGTGTTATGGAGGCCCCTGATGCTTTAAAAGATGTTCAGAATTACTACAATGAAATAGATCGTCCTCATGTTGCTTTAGGGCTATTAACGTCCACAGCAAAAAGTCCTACAGGTAAACTACAGCTGTGTGCATCTACCACGTTTTTATTTAATGAAGTGCATGGATCAGAACCCCGCGTGATCCATGAAATGTGGGATAATAATATGCACTTGATGAAGTTCTCAAAAGTTGTGAAGGCAGGACAGTCTTATCAGTTTTCTATTGCTGGTTCTTCAATCACTTCGGCTCACCATGATGATCCGCTGAATGAGGCTGAACGTTTAACCATCTTCGCAAAGCTGCAGGGGCGTGAACGTTTAGTAAAATTCCATAATCAGGCATGGGACGAACTTTGGAAAAGCGATATCCTGATCGATGGAGACCCGCAGGCTCAGCAGGATGTTCATAGTATGTTGTACCATCTGTATTCTTTCTCAAGGGCTGGTACCAGTTTGTCTCCCTCACCAATGGGTCTTTCAGGATTAGGCTATAATGGGCATGTTTTCTGGGATACTGAAGTCTGGATGTTTCCTGCATTGCTTGTTCTTCAGCCGGAAATTGCACACTCACTTGTTGAATATCGTTATCAACGGCTTAATGCTGCTAAACGAAATGCTTTTGCGCATGGTTATAAAGGAGCCATGTTTCCCTGGGAAAGCGCTGATACTGGTGTAGAAGAGACCCCGGTTTGGGCATTAAGTGGACCTTTTGAGCATCATATTACAGGCTGTGTCGCCCTTGCAGCATGGAATTATTATTGTGTTACTCAGGATAAGGATTGGCTTCGTGAAAAAGGCTGGCCCATACTTTCGGCTACCGCTGATTTTTGGGCAAGCAGGGTGGAGCGAAACGGGAAGGGAAAATATGATATTAATAATGTAGTTGCTGCAGATGAGTGGGCAGAAAATGTGGATAATAACGCCTTTACAAATGCTGCAGCCAAAGTCAATCTTCAAAATGCCACAGCGGCTGCAAAGATTCTTGGCCTGAAAGCCGATGCTGACTGGATGGTGGTGGCGCAGAATATTCCAATATTGAAAATGGACAACGGCGTTACAAAAGAGCATGCTTCCTACAAAGGGGAAGGGATCAAACAGGCTGACGTTAATTTATTGCCTTATCCTTTGAAGGTGATTACAGATCCATTGCAGATAAGAAAAGATCTGGAATATTATGAAACGAGAGTTCCGGATGAAGGAACTCCTGCCATGACCCAGGCAATTTTCACTTTATTATATGCAAGGCTGGGGGAAGGTGAAAAAGCGTATCATTTTTTCAAAGACGCATATGAACCGAATTTAAACCCTCCATTCAGAGTTATCGCAGAAACAAAGGGCGGAACTAATCCATACTTTGCTACCGGAGCGGGCGGTATAATCCAAAGTTTGCTGATGGGTTTTGGCGGCCTTGATATTACTCCAGAGGGAATTACTCAGATTAAAAGTAAGCTTCCTTCTGCCTGGAAATTACTGACCATAACGGGTGTAGGTATTGAGAAAAAAACGTATATTGTAAAATAATTGAAAAAGGCGATATCTATATTGTTATTGAGTTTTTTCCTGTTTAATATAATAGGGTATAAACTATTTTTCTATTACCAGTTAACTGAAGCTGATTCCCGTATACAGGCGAAGATCGATGTCCTTCATGAATCAGATGGAAGCCTTTTTACTGTTAAGATTCCCATAAGGTTGCCCTACCACACAGATTGGAAAGATTATGAATCAGTCGAGGGGGAAATGACCTATAATAATACGACGTACAAATATGTAAAGCGAAAAGTACTTCGCGATACCTTAATACTGCTTTGCGTTAAATATCAGGAAAAATCTGTTATCGAAAATAATAGCAATGAATATTTTAGAAAGGTAAATGACCTGACTACTGATAATTCAAAAAAACAGGAGATAAAACATGCCAAGGAGGACTTCTACCAGAAGTGTGAAGTTTCTATGGTCGCATTCTATCCGTTAAAAACATTTGGGTGTTTCTCCTTAATTCAGGTTTTAAAAACATCTTCTTACCAAGCACAATTAGAGAGGCCTCCCATTTACATGCTGCCTTCAGCCTAGCTAAAGCTTTCTTATTGTTTACTCTACGTTTCATTTTTCATGAACCGCTATCTCATTAGGATTGCAGGTGTATTTATTTTATTTACACCCTGTTCTAAATCCGACTATAAGTCTGTTCCCGGAAGCGGGTATGTCAAGAGTTTACGGCGGAATTCATTTGCTAATTACCGTTTGATAGGTACAGACCAGTGTGAGCAGGTTGCTGATATTATTCTGAGCGGACTGAAGTAAAAAAAAATTAGAATTTATTATTTGATCAGTTATCAAAACACTTCAATATGTTTTTTTTAACCTTAAACGTAATTAATAATGAAAAATTTATACAGAAGATCTATTTTGAGAATGATCTTATTGATCTTCTCAACCATCCCTCTGATTTCTAATGCGCAAACAGAACAAGACGCACTGATGATGCCGGAGCGAAACTTATGCGTGGCTGGCATTGCTGGATACAACAGTTGGACAAATTATTGGGAAGGGAAATTTAAAAGAGTTAATGAAAATATCGGGCGCCTCTCAACTCGTTACGGTATGCTAATGCTTAGTTATGGATTAAAAAAGAATATAAATGTAATGGCTTCGGTACCTTATGTCTCGACCAAAGCGACACAAGGTACTTTAAGCGGGCTCAATGGCACACAGGATATTGGACTATTTATTAAGTGGCGCCCAATTCAGAAGAAACTGGGCAATCAAGATATCTCACTATTTGGTGTAGGGGGTTTTTCTGCCCCCTCAGATAATTATAACATTGACTTTATGCCAATGTCTATTGGTTTAGGCAGCTCTGTTTTAAGTGCAAGACTGATATTAGATATTCAGAGAAATCATTTTTTTTCAACCCTATCTGCCGGTTATATGTATAGAGGCAATGTTGAAATAGACCGGCCTGCATATTATACAACCAGACAGATTAATACGTATGAAGTTGAAATGCCAAATGCGGGAAATTTTCAATTGAGAACCGGATATAGGAGTAAAAAATTAGTTGCAGAAGCTTCTCTGAGTAATATGACCACTTTCGGGGGTTTTGACATCCGTAAAAATGATATGCCTTTTGTGAGTAATAAAATGAATAGTACCAATGCAGGTCTGGAAGCCAAATACTATCCATTCAGTCAAACCTTAGGTATAAATGCTAATGTCTGGCAGACTTTAAAGGGCCGAAATGTTGGACAAGCAACTGGATATAGTGCAGGCATTCTTTATACAGTAAATTTTAAATCGAAAACTTCCTTAAAATAAACAATCATGAAACAGACTATTACACATGTTTTTTATGGTATATTCTTATTGAGTTTAGGTATTATATCATGCAACAAAGATATTGTTGAAGTTGATTCCAATTACCAAGCTTTGCAGCCAGTTAAATTAGATTTAAACGCAGGCAGTTGGAAACCGTTTTTCGCAGGCGCATCGACAGATTATCCTGTTCCTGCGCCGGATGATGTAAATTCTGCGGCCTATCAGAATGAATTGAAGGAATTAAAAATCTTAGGATCTAATCTGACAGATCAGCAGAAGAAAATTATTAACTACTGGAAAGTCGGAAGCGTTTTAAGATGGAATGAAATAATGCGTGAACTTGTGGCCAAGCATAATTTGCCCCCGTATCAAAAAGAAGATGGAACCTATCCGGTGCCGAGCGCTTCAAATCCGTTTTCTTATCCGCTATTTCCTTTTTCTAACCCTCCGTACGCTGCGCGCGCATATGCCTATCTAAGCATAGCCCAATACGATGCTCTGATTATGGCATGGAAATTTAAAGCTCAGTACAACAGACCTGCTCCCTATAAAATCGATGCGGCTATACAAGTTTCCATTCCTAAAAGTGATCTTCCCTCATATCCATCCGAAGACGCAGTGATATCAGGAGCAACTTTTGAGC
Organism: Daejeonella sp.; assembly: GCF_046590655.1. Taxonomy (GTDB): domain Bacteria; phylum Bacteroidota; class Bacteroidia; order Sphingobacteriales; family Sphingobacteriaceae; genus Daejeonella. The sequence continues at coordinate 72,149 of NZ_JBKJUM010000094.1, read as the reverse complement.
TGATGAAATTATTATTCCCTGCCGATATTGCCTATGTTACCCAAAAAGCAGAAGAAGAAAAGAATTACAGGTTATGGAGTGGTGCAAATGTAAGAAGCGACATCATAGCGGGGGATTCCCTGGGCCGTTGGGTGGCTCGTAAGGTTGTGCAGCTGGCAAAGACTGATGGGATGGGCGCAGCTGGAGGAAATGCGGCGATTTGGAAACAGCTTGAAGCAGATTGTCTGGTAAGAGGCGAGAGCCCATGGCTATCACTTGAAACACCAGCAAGGCCTCCAATGCTTTGTCTTTTTGGAAATGTAAAACCTATTCTTTTTAATACAACTTCAATGTCAACGCTAAGGGCAATGCCTCCCCCTTCAGTTAACAGCGAAAAGATGCGCCAGGAGACTGAGGAAATATTAAGATTTACCCGTAATCCTACTAAAGAAAATATGCGTATTGTGAATTTTTGGGCCGATGGTGTTGGTACATATACTCCACCGGGCCATTGGAATGCAATTGGTACGCAAGAATTCGTGAAGGGTCAGATGAGTGAAGTCCGGTGGGCACGGAATTATGCTTTACTTAATGCAGCTATGATGGATGCAGCTATTGTTTGCTGGAATACTAAATTTTTTTATTTCAATCCTCGTCCGTCTCAGATAAACCCAGCAATTAAAACTTTGACTGGAGTTCCTAATTTCCCTGCCTACATATCGGGCCACTCCACCTTCAGTGGCGCCGCAGCAACTGTTCTGGGATATATTTTACCGGGTAAAAGTGCGGAATTTGATGCAATGGCTTTAGAAGCGTCTAATTCCAGGATGTATGGGGGTATTCATTACCGTTCGGATTGTGAGCAGGGTTTGATCGCTGGCCGGAAAATCGGAAATCTTGCCATTGAAAGGGCTAAAGCAGATGGATTATAGAGTGACCAGATTGCAGGATTGTATAAGCCAGAACTTTTCAGCCGTTGCTGGTCTAAATTCTTCATTGATGGGTGCTAAAAATGGTTTTATTACTATGCAAGCATAAAAAAATTAATTGATAGTTCTTGTTAGAATTAAAATATTCTACTTATGTTTATGATTAAAATCGAAATTACCAAATTAACCTGAGAATTATGAACAGAATTTTTACACGTTTAGCTATCCTATCGATTGTATTTCTAGCGAGTACAAACATGGTCTTTGCGCAAAACAGGACCATTTCGGGCACAGTTACAGATAATCTCACACGTGAGACGCTCCCCGGGGTAACAGTAACAATCAAAGGCACAACCAATAGTACGTCTACTAATGAAAATGGCCAATTTACTTTGCTCACCTCGGCTAGCACGCCTTTCACTTTAATAGTTAGTTATATCGGGTATAAGACTGTTGAACAGATAGTTAGTGGTGCCAATACAGCCTTGTTGATTTCCATGGAGGCTCAGGCAATCATGGGACAAGAAGTTGTTGTAGCAGCATCACGTACCCCAGAGCGGATACTTGAATCCCCGGTTTCTATCGAGAGACTTGGTCAGACAGCTATTAAAGAAACAGCATCTCCATCTTTTTATGATGCCCTGGTTAATTTGAAAGGTGTGGAATCAAGCGCTCAGAGTATAACTTTCAAATCTGTGAATACTAGAGGTTTCAATGCCAATGGAAACACCCGTTTTAATCAATATGTAGATGGAATGGATAATCAGGCACCGGGATTGAATTTCTCGGTAGGTAACATCATAGGTATGAGTGAGCTGGATCTCGATAATGTTGAGCTACTGCCTGGTGCATCATCTGCACTGTACGGTGCTGGTGGAATTAATGGTACTATGCTCTTAACTTCTAAAAGTCCTTACACTTCCCAAGGCGTCAGCTTCCAGCTGAAAACAGGGATAAACCACGTCAACGATCCGAACCAGGCTGCTCGCCCCTTCCAGGAAGCAGGTGTTAGATTTGCCAAGGCATGGAATAAATTTGCTGTTAAATCAACAGTTTCTTTACTAACTGCAGATGATTGGCAGGCTACCAACTATACCAATTTTGACCGTAATTCACGTAGTCAGAAGAACGGTGACAGAACTACAGATCCGAACTATGATGGAATTAATGTTTACGGTGATGAGGTGAGTGTAAATATGCGGAACGTTGCAAATGCCGTACTTTCCGCTACCAGCGCTGGAATAGCAGCAGCTTCCGGCGGCCTAATTCCAAATATTAATGCCATAATCACAGCATCGCTGCCTGTGACAGCCACACCTGCTCAAATTGGAGCATTCTTAGGAGTGTTCCCCGCAGCTCTTAGACCTTCAATACAAAATGCGATTCCATTCAATATAGGTCTGCGTGCAGGATTAATTCCGGATCAATCAGTGTCAAGAACTGGTTACCTTGAAAAGGATCTTGTCGACTACGACGCCAGATCATTTAAAACATCTAGCTCACTACATTATAAATTAAGTAATACTATTGAAGCGATTGGTCAGGTTAACTGGGGGTCTGGTACTTCTGTTTACACTGGATCGGACCGTTATTCATTAAGGAATTTCAGTATTGGACAATATAAGCTGGAGCTAAAAGGCCAGGACTTTATGCTTCGCGGTTACACCACTCAGGAGCGTTCCGGAGATTCTTATATCTCGTCTATCCTCGGCGTATATATTAATGAAATTTCAAAAGGTAATTCAACCTGGTTTGGTCAATATGTGGGTAACTACGTGGGCGCCCGCGCCGCTGGGGCGCCTGATGCTCAGGCTCATGGCCTGGCACGTTCAGTTGCGGATGTGGGTCGTTTTCCTGCAGGATCTGCCAGGTTTAATGCCGCGAAAGAAAAAATCATGAATTCAACTATTAGTTCCGGAGCAGGAGCGAAATTTGACGATAAATCTAACTTATGGCATTATGAGGGGATGTATAATTTCTCCAACATCCTTAAGGATAAAGTTGAGCTCCAGGTTGGAGGATCATACCGGATTTACGACCTGAATTCCGCTGGTACTATATTCGATGATCTTAACCGTGAGATAGATATTAACGAATATGGGGGTTTCATTCAGGCAGGTAAGAAATTTAGTGATATTTTCAAATTGACAATTGCCGGGCGATACGACAAAAGCATGAATTTCGAAGGCCGTTTTACTCCGAGGGTTACCGGGGTATTAACCGTCGCACCGAACAATAATATTCGTTTGTCGTACCAAACTGGTTATCGGAATCCTACTACGCAGAACCAATACATCGATCTTTCTGTACTTGGTGGAGCTACCCGCCTGATTGGTGGTTTACCTGCAAGCATCTCCAAGTATAACCTTTTCACAAATAAGCCTTTTACCGATGTAAGTTATAGGGCATTTCTTGCCTCTGCTTCTGCAGGTACACCCAACCCTGCCTTATTAAAAGCATATACTTTCGATTCTAAAGGTGTCAGACCTGAGAGTGTCAGGGCTTATGAGCTGGGTTATAGGGGATTGTTAGGTCCGAAGGTCTTGATAGATGCTTACGGGTACTACAATCAATATAAAGATTTCATCACTGCGGTGGATGTTTATCAAAACGTGTCTAACGTTTTTACCAGGTTTGGTGTTCCGGTAAATGCAGCAGGCGAAGTCAACGCATATGGAAGTGCACTTGGAATAGATTATATGATTGGAACATTTAACCTTAGCGGAAACCTTTCCTATAATAAACTGGGTGATATACCTGTCACTTATATCAACGATTTCAATACACCAACACTACGTTATAACCTTGGTCTTAATAACCGGGAAGTTGTTAAAAATGTTGGATTTAACGTTTCGTACCGCTGGCAAGATTCGTTCTACTGGAATTCCTCTTTTGCATCAGGCGATGTTCCGGCATTTGGTACCGTAGATGCACAGGTAAATCTTAAAATCCCGAGTGTAAAATCAGTAATTAAGCTTGGAGCATCTGATCTTTTAAATAAATATTACACTACATCTTATGGTAACCCGCTCATGGGGGGGATGTACTATGTAGGGTTTACGTTTAACCAATAGTGCCCGATAAGGTCGGTTGTAATTGATTGCAAAAGAAAATAGCAAGTCCCGATCCATTCATTTGGATCGGGACTTGCTATTTAATATTAAATCAGACATTTATTTCATAGTATCTGGCTAAACTGTTAATTTGCCGTTAAATAATCTGTCATAAAGACATAAGGTTAGCTTTCAGCTTTTTTAATAAATTCTGAGGTCTGATTTAAAAATTAAAATTAAAAGATGGAATTAAGTAAAGATCTGGGTATAACGGAATTGGATATCAATGATTTGGAAAGTGATATGCAGCATGTTAATAATCCGGTAGTGGGGCTTGAGCCAATTGTTAAGAAATACCTTACTGCAGTTACTGAATACACCCAGGATGGCAATAATTTTTACTTTTGCGATGGAAACTCTAAGGTCGAAGTAAAGGTTATAAGTGATCAGATTATCAGAATACGTCTGGCTCCTCAAGGTGTTTTTCTAGAGGAATTCTCATATGCAGTCGACTCAATTGAGCATAGGGTAACCGTCTTCAAACTAGAAGACGAAGCTGATACATACAGAGTAGAAACAAATTCAGTGGCCTGCGTTATCCGCAAAAGGGATTTTAAAATATCTTTTGAAGACATCCTGGGTAAAGTTACGAACGAAGATTTGGAACCCATGCATTGGGAAGAGAATACCGACTTTGGTGGATATTATGTGTACGCAACTAAGAAATGCTATCCCGGCGAAGCTTTCTATGGCCTTGGCGATAAGTCAAGTGATCTTAATCTTCGTGGAAGCAGGTTTGTAAACTGGAATACTGATGCCTACTCCTTTGGGAAAGGGCAGCAGCCCCTTTACCGTACTATCCCGTTTTATATGGGGATTAAAGATGGAGTGAGCTACGGGATTTTCTTCGATAATACGTTTAAAAGTCAGTTTGATTTTGCTCAGGAAGAAAGTGATAAAATAAGTTTCTGGGCTGATGGAGGCGAATTGCAATATTATTACATCCACGGCCCTCATATAATGGATGTTGTAAAGCGTTATCATACACTTACGGGTACTCACCAGATGCCCCCAAAATGGGCTCTCGGGTTCCATCAATGCCGCTGGAGTTATTTCCCTGAAAAGAAGGTTAGGGACATTGCCCGTAATTTCCGTGAGCGAAAAATTCCGTGTGACGCCATCCACCTGGATATTGACTACATGGATGGATATCGGTGTTTTACATGGAACAGAAAATATTTTCCTGATCCTCAGAAGATGATTAAGGAACTTGCCGATGATGGTTTTAAAACCGTTGTAATCATTGACCCGGGTATCCGCGTAGACGAAAATTACAGTGTTTTTAAAGAGGGTAAACAAAATAATTACTTCTGCAGGCGATGTGATGATTATTTTATGGAAGGTCACGTTTGGCCTGGACGTTGTCAATTTCCCGACTTCACGAACCCTAAAGTTCGAACGTGGTGGGGAAGCCTTTTTAAAGAACTAGTTGATGCAGGTGTGGCAGGTGTCTGGAATGATATGAACGAGCCCGCTGTTTTTGGAGCGGGAACGTTTCCGCATGATGTACGACATAATTATGATGGCTTTCATGGTTCACACCGGAAAGCTCATAATGTGTATGGGATGCAGATGGTGCGTGCAACCTATGAGGGACTAAAGAAATTGCAAAAGAATAAAAGACCGTTTACGATAACAAGAGCAGGTTATTCAGGGGTACAGCGGTATGCGTCAGTCTGGACGGGAGACAATATTGCCTCCTGGGAGCACTTGAAAATCGGAATTGTTCAGTTGCAGCGCTTGTCAATGTCCGGCATATCTTTTTGTGGAACTGATATTGGCGGTTTTAGCGGAGAGCCTGATGCAGAACTTTTTACAAGATGGATTCAAATGGGAGTATTTTCCCCTTTTATGCGCGCTCACTCTGCAGGTGATACAGCAGAACGCGAGCCCTGGAGCTTCGGGCCAGAGTTTGAAGAGATAAATAGGAAGTTCATTGGCCTCAGATATCGATTGATGCCTTATATTTACTCAGTATTCTGGGAACACCATAAGCATAACTTTCCAATCCTTCGTCCGCTGGTAATGCATGAGCAGGAAAACGTTCTAACACATGGCATTCAGGATGTATTTACTTTCGGTGATAAAATATTAATAGCGCCAGTTACCGATCATGGTGCAAGACATCGTAATCTTTACCTCCCGGCCGGCATATGGTATAATTACTGGACCCATGAAATGATGCAAGGCGGGATTGAACACTTTGTAGATGCACCAATTGACTCAATGCCGATCTTTGTAAAAGGCGGGGCTGTTATTCCAGAATCTCCATTAATGCAACACGTAGGTGAGTTTGAGATCGACGAATTGATGTTCCAGGTTTATTATTCAGATTACGAGGCAAACTCTTTTTACTTCGAAGATCACGACGATACCTTTGCCTTCGAACAAGATATCTATCTCGAAAAGAAGTATGTGGTAAAAGGTGATGCAAGTTCGATGACACTAACCCAATCAATTGAAGGCCTTTATACTCCGCGTTACGAAACATATGACCTCAAGATAATTGGTCTGCCGTTTACCCCTGCCAAAGTGTTAATTGACGGCAGAGAATACACGGGAGACCTCAACTTTGATGAACTTAGGCGTGTCAGGATAAAATCAAATAAGAATTTCAAACGAATAGAGATTCTTGCCTGATCTTTAGTATAAACAGGTATATTCAATTCTTACATTGAATATACCTGTGATGTAGCATTATGGCTAAAAAAGTAAAGTTTATTTCTCACTCTATATCTATTCCGGCTGAATCGGCCGAGGGTTGGTATTCCCGATTCTCTGATTTTGATATCAGTCTGTTCCGGGCGGGCAGGCATTATAAACTATATGAGAAATTTGGCTCGCATGTGGTAACTCATGATGGCCTGGACGGAACATATTTTGCATTATGGGCACCCAATGCCAAATTAGTTACTATCGAGGGGAACTTCAATGGATGGAATAAATCATCGCACCCTATGCAAGTTAGATGGGATGGATCCGGAATATGGGAATTGTTTATCCCGGGGATCGGAACCGGCGAAGTCTATAAATATTATATCAGTTCTAATACAGGTGAAACTCTTGAAAAAGCAGATCCGTTTGCCTTGCGTTGGGAAGAACCCCCATCCACTGCTTCAATAGTATGGGATACCTGGTATGAATGGAGAGACGAGGAATGGATGAATTCCAGACATCGAAATAATGCTTTGAATAAGCCAATGTCGGTCTATGAGATGCATTTTGGTTCATGGGCGAGAAATATAGAATCACCTGACGACTTTTTAAGCTATCGTCAGATGGCAGCGAAATTAATTCCTTATATTAAGGCAATGGGTTTCACCCATGTGGAGTTTCTCCCAATGATGGAACACCCATTTTATCCTTCCTGGGGATATCAGATCACAGGCTATTTTGCTGCGACATCCCGATTTGGAACTCCACAAGATTTCATGTTCCTTATTGACGAACTCCATAAAAACGGAATTGGCCTGATCCTCGACTGGGTTCCTTCTCATTTTCCGGGAGATGAGCATGGTTTGTACCGTTTTGATGGCACACACTTATACGAGCATGCGGATATGAAAAAAGGATTTCATCCCGATTGGAAGTCCTATATCTTTAATTATGGCCGTAACGAAGTCAAATCTTTTTTAATTAGCAATGCGATTTTTTGGCTTGATCGCTATCATGCGGATGGGCTGCGGGTTGACGCTGTTGCATCAATGTTATATCTGGATTACTCCCGCGAAGAGGGCGAGTGGATCCCCAACGAGTTCGGAGGTAATGAAAACCTGGAAGCTATCAGCTTCCTGAAAGAATTTAATGAAGCTGTATACTCCAACTTTCCGGATGTACAGACTATTGCTGAAGAATCGACAGCATTCCCGGGTGTTAGCAAGCCTACTTATGCCGGCGGGCTCGGGTTCGGAATGAAGTGGATGATGGGATGGATGAATGATACCTTAGAGTACTTTTCAGAAGATTCGATACATCGCAAATACAACCATAACCGGATTACGTTTAGTACCGAGTATGCTTTTACGGAAAACTTTATGCTGCCGTTTTCTCATGATGAAGTGGTCCATGGCAAAGGTTCTTTATTGAACAGGATGCCTGGGGATGAATGGCAAAAATTTGCCAATCTGAGATTACTTTACATGTATATGTTCACCCATCCGGGAACAAAATGTCTTTTCATGGGGAACGAAATAGGTCAGAGCAGGGAGTGGGATTTTGACCATTCACTCGACTGGCATTTGCTGGAACATGCACCGCATCAGGGAATTAACCAAATGGTTAAGTCTCTGAACAATTTATATACTTCCGAGCCTGCACTTTATGAAAAAAGTTTCGAAAGTGCTGGTTTTGAATGGATAGAAGGTGGTGATGCGGAAAACTCGGTTCTTGTTTATTCCAGGAAAGGTAACGAACCGGAGAACGATCTTGTCATTATTCTAAACCTAACGCCTGTTCCCCGTAATTCCTGGCGAATCGGACTCCCTGCAGAAGGCAAATGGCAAATTATCCTAAATTCGGATGATCCGGAGTATTTCGGAAGTGGATTAGTTAAGCACACCACTATTATTTCTGAACATATCTTCTGGCATGGCAAAAAGCAGTCGGGATTGATGAATTTGCCGCCACTAGGAGGTTTAGTACTAAAATTAGTATATCCTACCCGCTAATCTTATCGATCATCCTCATCACTTCAACCCCATCTTCCGCTGAGCAAGGATTTGAGCCCTGAGCGAGAAAATATTTTACTACCTGTTCAATCATAGGCTGTTGCACATGAGGCAGGTGATTAAACTCCAATTGGTTTGTCTCGCCATTCATAATAATTTCGCAAAAGTTGCCAAAAACAGCAAAACGAATAGTTCCATGAGTTCCTTTAATTTCACAAAAATCAGTTTCATCTTCAATTTTTGCATTAAAATTCCATGTTCCGGCAAATTGGATATTGTTGGGAAACAATACTTCAGCACTCGCAAAATCAGCTGCTTTATACAAATTCGCACGATTGAAGGACCTACCGTCGATTTTCACTGGTTTGCCAAAATAGAATAGCATCAAATCTAATTGGTGCGGAGCCAGGTCATGAAAAAGTCCACCTCCTGAAATAGCAGGATTGGTACGCCAGGTATTTTCGGTTCCGGGTTGATATGGCTGGTGAAATTGTAAGTCCACCGAAATAACTTCACCTATGACGTTTCCCCTAATCAGATTTAAGATCTTTATAAAGCGTGGCTGTGCTCGCCTATAATGAGCAACACATATTTTGCATGAGCTTTTTTCAGCCGCTTTGGTCATTCGTTCAGCCTCAAAAGAATTCAAAGCCATAGGTTTTTCTACATATACTGCTTTGCCAGCTTTTAAGGCCTGCAAAGCGTATGCTTCATGATAGGCTGGAGGAGTAGCTATGTAAATTGCGTTGACTTCATTATCATTGATCAGATCACCGGCATCAGAATACCATTTTTTAATGCTGTGTCTTTTTGCATAATCCCTGGCTTTTTTCTCATCGCGCCTCATTACAGCAATCAATTCAGAATCAGAAACCAAATTAAATGCCGGACCGCTTTTGACTTCAGTGACATCGCCGCAGCCGATTATACCCCAGGAGATTTTGTTCATTTGTGAGAATCAATTATTAAGTATCAAGACTTAGGCGAATTAACAAGATCGTTGATTGTTAGAAATCCAATATACAAGCTATTCGCAAGAACTTGATTTTCTTTGTGGTACTTCGCTTCGACTATTACAATCTGCTAGGTGAAATCTTGATTGTTGGCTCATGATACATGCAAATAGCCCCTCTCTATCAATAGAGAGGGGCTATGATTAGCCTAGCATACTATGAATGCTTGAAATCCTATGAATTCTACTTCTATTAATTTTAATCTTACTTCACATTCCCAACAAGCTGAACCAAATCAATCAATTTGTTTGAATATCCCCATTCGTTATCATACCATGAAACAACTTTTACGAAGTTATCATTTAAAGCAATTCCAGCTTTTGCGTCAAAGATAGAAGTACGTGGATCTCCAAGGAAATCAGTAGAGACAACGTCATCTTCAGTATAGCCAAGAATTCCTTTAAGTTCGCCTTCAGACGCATCTTTCATTACTTTTTTAATCTGATCGTAAGTAGCGCCCTTTTCAAGACGTACTGTTAAATCTACCACCGACACGTCTGCGGTAGGCACACGGAAGGACATACCAGTTAATTTACCTTTTAGGTCTGGGATAACAAGAGTCACCGCTTTAGCTGCACCAGTTGAAGAAGGAATAATGTTCTGGTAGGCACCTCTTCCTCCTCTCCAGTCTTTAGCTGATGGTCCGTCAACAGTTTTCTGTGTTGCAGTAACTGCGTGAACGGTTGTCATTAATCCCTCAAGAATACCAAAATTATCATGCAATACTTTTGCAAGCGGCGCCAGACAATTTGTGGTACATGATGCATTTGATACTATATTTTGGCTTGCTTTAAGATCTTTGTGATTAACACCCATTACGAACGTTGGTGTATCATCTTTAGCAGGAGCAGACAGAACTACTTTCTTAGCCCCCGCGTCAATATGTTTCTGTGCATCAGCCTGCGTTAAAAACAGACCGGTGGATTCAATAATCACTTCGGCACCAACTTCATCCCATTTTAAGTTTGCGGGATCTTTTTCTGCAGTTACCCGAATAGTCTGGCCGTTTACTACAAGGTTTCCATCTTTAACTTCAATAGTGCCATTGAATCTCCCATGCGTTGAATCATATCGTAACATGTAAGCCATGTAATCAGGTTCAACAAGGTCGTTGATGCCAACTACGTCGACACCATCACGTTCAATTGCAGCTCTAAAAGCTAAACGGCCAATCCGGCCAAATCCATTAATTCCAATTTTCATTTCTTTATTGTTTTGTTCTTTAATTTGCGATGAATCTGATATAGTTGATATTCTCATCGTTTCATCCAAAATCACACTTCTGTTTAATTTTTATTCGAGTAATACTTTAATAAGTTATATATGGGTTCCTTAATTACAGACCCTATTTTTAAACCATTGTTTTTCGCAGCTTCATTCAGATAATCCTGAAACCCTGATGCTACAGTCCCTACCATATGAATAGGGGCATCCGGATATTGCCCTTTCAGCGGGATAATATAGGTTCTTAGATAAACATCAAATCCGCGAATCACCAACTGTTTTACAAATGTATTATTTCGGTGTTCCATTAGGAAATCGGCGAAATAGCTCAAAAATAAAGCCGGTTGCGGCTGTCTGTAAACCTTATCAAGAATTTGAGTTCTGTCGAGATCAAATTTCTTTTGAAACAATTTCTTAAATTCAGATGGGATCTTGTCATTTAGAAAGGATTTCAATACATTAATCCCCAACCAGTTTGCTGAACCTTCATCGCCCAGGATATAGCCTAGCCCGTAGTTATTCTGATGCACTTTCTTGCCGTCAAAATAAGCGGCGTTTGATCCGCTGCCTAAAATACCCAATACACAGGGCTCATCCCCGCATGCCGCCAATCCTGCGGCTTTAAGATCGTGATCTATAGCTATCCGGCTAAACCTGAAAAATGAGCCGAATGCATCAGCAACAACTTTCTGACGCTCTGGGGAGGACGCACCCGCACCAAAAAAATACACCCATTTAATTTTTTCAGCATTGTGAATGAGCTGAACTGTTTTGTTTAGTAACTGGGTTATTGAAGCTTTATCATTAAAAAAAGGGTTGATGCCCTGAGTTTTAAATTCTGAAACGATTTTTCCTTTCTCTGCCAGTTTCCAGTCTGCAAATCTTGATCCGCTATAAACTACCGCAATCATATTAACTATATCGATAAAACATTTATCATTTCAAGCAGATCGTCCTCAAGTTTGAAGTGATTAAAATTTAATGCATCTTCAAGTGGTGTGAATACAATTGTATTTCCTCTAAGCCCGACCATTTGTCGATGTTTCCCGCTTTTTAAAGCTTTCACTGCAGCAAAACCCAGTCGGCTGGCCAGAACACGGTCAAAACTGCTCGGGCTCCCGCCTCTCTGTAAATGCCCTAATATAGTCACTTTACTATCGTAAAAATCAAATTTTTCTTTAACACGCTCAGCGACATGATAGGCGCCGCCATTTTTATCACCCTCTGCTACAATAACAATACTCGACGATTTATGATTGTTTGCATGTCCTGAAAGTTTCTCGATAAGTTCGTCGATAGCTGTGTCCCTTTCAGGCAGTAAAACAGCTTCCGCCCCGCCTGCAATACCAGCACGCAAAGCAATGCATCCGGAATCCCGCCCCATTACTTCTATGAAAAAAAGGCGATTATGAGATGCGGCGGTATCTCTGATTTTATCAATCGCTTCGATTACAGTGTTGGTAGCTGTATCAAATCCAAGAGTAAAATCAGAACCGTACAAGTCGTTGTCTATGGTTCCGGGGATGCACATAACCGGAATTCCGTAAGTCTCCGATAACCGGCAGGCGCCATTTGCAGTGCCGTCTCCACCAATGGCAACAAGCGCGTCGATGCCATGTGACTTCAGATTTTTGTAAGCTTTTTTTGTGCCTTGTGGGGTTTTGAACTCAAGACAACGGGCAGTTTTAAGTATAGTACCACCAAGGTGTATGATATTCCCAACGTCGCGGGCGTCCATATCCCAAAAATTGCTTTCTAGCATTCCCTGATAGCCCTGACGGATCCCAACAACCTCCAGACCCTCGTAAATGGCAGTTCGAACAACTGCCCTTATGCAGGCGTTCATTCCTGGTGCATCACCACCTGATGTAAAAACACCGATTTTTTTTATCACAGACAATACTATCTATCACTATGTGTAAGCGAAGATAGGGTGTATTCTTTACACTAAGTAATTTTTCCTATATTTTTTCATTCAGTTCCTGTTAATCATTCTATATTTAGTTTTTAAATTATTTAGAACTGTGGAAAATATCCTGCCCAAATTTGATTCTGTTTTTTCGATTGACTGTGTGATTTTCGGTTTCGATGAGGGTGAGCTTAAAATTCTGTTAATAGAGCGAAATGTTGAGCCCTTTAAAGACTGGTGGGCCTTGCCTGGATATATTGTAGAACAGGATGAGAGTCTCGATAACGCCGCTGAGCGAATTTTATATGAATTGACGGGGTTGAAGGGAATATATATGGATCAGTTTTTTACGTTTGGTGATGTGAACAGACATCCGCAGGGACGAGTGATAACCGTAGGCTATTATGCAATGATCAGGCTCGGTGGAAATAAGGATTTAAAACCGGCTCCAATAACCAATTATGCAAAGAAAGCAGTATGGACACCACTTGCGGACCTGAATAAGCTGGCCTTTGACCATGATAAAATATTCGGCCGCGCCTTCGAAAAAATCCGAAATAAGATTAGTTATCAGCCAATAGCCTTCGAATTGCTTCCTGAGAAATTTACTTTAACCCAGCTCCAGCATCTTTATGAAGTGATTCTGAATAAAAAATTGGACAAGCGTAATTTCCGGAAGAAAATGCTCAATTACGGTATTTTAAAGGAACTCGACGAAAAGCAAAAAGGAGTTTCATACCGTGCCGCGAAGCTTTACAAGTTCGATAAAAGAAAATACGCAAGATTATTTCAGAAGGAACTTTCTTTTGGAAAATGACGATCAGGGAATTAGCAAATGAGTTACCACTCTCATTTGCTAATTCCCTGATTTTCTATTTTGCTTTCCCCCTCGGTGCCAGTTCTACATGATAACGAACCAGATCATCTATTGGTGAGCGAATGATCTTACCAACTTTCATCCCGTATTCGAGAGCAGTTTCTTCCAGAACATTTCTGAAATTATAACCTACCGAACCTATACAATTAAAGGTGTAGTCTTTATAATTAGGATAGTGGCTAACCAGATTTTCGAAAAAATCAACAAAAGAAGTCTTTACAATGCCCCTAGAATATTCTGCATGGACATTGTTGTCGTAAACGAATTTACTGAAACTGGCGCAAAAGCGATTTGCCAGAGGTTTTGTGTAAATATTGTCTGTTACCTCATCCACGGTGAGTTGATAGGTATCCCAAAAGCGCTGACGTACTACTTCGGGCATGTAACCTCTGAGGTAATCGGTTAGCAATTTTTTTCCAATGTAACACCCACTTCCCTCGTCGCCTAAAATATAAGCCGCTGAATCAATATTGTGGATAATATCCTTACCATCATAAATACCGGTGTTGGTTCCGGTTCCCAGGATAGCTGCAAAACCAGTATCCAAGCCTAACAGAGCTCTTGCAGCTGCAAGTAAATCATGTCCGACATGAACCTCTGCATTTTTAAATACAGCTTTCATCGCATCGGCCACAATCTTAACTTTATCTTCGGTGGAACATCCAGCACCGTAGTAGTTAACTTCCGTAATTTCGTCCAGTTCCAGATCCGAGGGAAGGTCTGCTCTCATAGACTCGATGATATATTCTGTATCAACAAAGTATGGATTATACCCCTGGGTATTAAAGTAAATCTTTTGACCTGCCTTATTCAATAAACACCAGTTGGTCTTGGTAGAGCCTCCATCTGCAATAATGATCATAGTTTCGTTTAGTTTTAAAAAGCTAAATGTACGAAAGTTAAAAAAGTCCGCAAAATAAAATTCTGTACAGAGCGTATCTAATTTATGGAATCAGAAATCGGACTTTGAACAACAGCTTTAGAATATTAATTAATTAATTTTTTAAAAAAATCCATCAATCAAGGGAGATAAAATCTATTTTTAACGATGGATCAAAAAAGTATGATAGTTGACCTTCGAAGCGATACAGTTACCCGCCCTTCTGCGGGCATGCTTGATGCTATGATGAGTGCGAAAGTGGGAGACGATGTATTTGGTGAGGATGAAACGGTCAATGCTCTTGAAAGTAAGACCGCCGATATATTTGGCATGGAAGCAGGTCTGTTCTGTCCTTCTGGAACCATGACTAATCAAATTGCTATAAAATGTTTTACAAATCCATTGGAAGAGGTAATTTGTGATGAAACCGCACATGTCTACAGATATGAGGGAGGTGGGATCGCCTTTAATTCTTCAGCTTCTGTGCGATTATTGTATGGTGATAGGGGCAGACTAAACCCGGAACTTATTGAACCTCATGTCAATCCTGACAATATTCATTATCCAAAGACCTCGCTGGTAGTCCTTGAAAATACTGTTAATCGGGGAGGAGGGAGCTACTACTCTACGGATCAAATTGAACCTATTTATCATCTATGCCGAATGAAAGGCTTGTATCTTCACCTTGATGGTGCCCGGATTTTCAATGCTTTGGTTGAAACAAAAGATGATCCGAAGGACTATGGAAATATGTTTGATGGGATTTCAGTCTGCCTTTCAAAAGGATTGGGGGCACCGGTGGGGTCGGTACTGCTTGGAAGAGAAGAGTTTATTCAGAAAGCAAAACGGGTTCGGAAAGTATTTGGAGGGGGATGGCGACAGGCAGGTTACCTGGCTGCCGCCGGGATTTTCGCCCTCGACAATAATATTGAGCGTCTAGCGGAGGATCATCAGCGCGCGAGAATCTTGGGTGAGGCGGTTAAGAGCCTCCCATATGTTAGCAGTGTAATGCCCGTTGATACTAATATTGTGATTATTGAACTCGACCCGCATCTAAAGCCAGACGAATTTGTTGAAAAACTAAATCATTTTGGAGTTAAATGCAATACTTTTGGCAAGCAGATGATCCGGTTTGTCACGCATCTGGATCTGAATGATACTATGTTGGAACACACTATTCAAACGCTTAAAAAGATCCACTAATATTACTTTGCGGGATTTTGCCCGTTCTAAAAGAACAAAAATAGACTGATGAACAAGATCCTGGTTGCAAACCGCGGCGAAATTGCCCTCCGTATTATGCGTTCTGCGCGCGAAATGGGAATCAGGACTGTCGCTGTTTTCTCGGAAGCCGACCGAAACGCATTGCATGTACGATATGCAGACGAGGCAATATGCATTGGACCAGCGCCATCTTCGCAATCATACTTGGTGGCTGATAATATCATAAAAGCTTGTAAGGATACAGGCGCAGAAGGTATACATCCTGGGTATGGGTTTCTTTCAGAAAATGCTGTATTCGCCAGAAAGGTTAAGGCCGCCGGACTGGTACTAATTGGACCCTCGCCCGAAGCCATGGAAATCATGGGAAATAAATTATCAGCAAAAGCAGCTGCACTTAAGTATAACATTCCTATGGTTCCGGGCACAGACGAGGCCATCAAAGATATTCCCCTTGCACAGCAAAGGGCTTTGGAAATAGGTTTTCCTATATTAATCAAAGCTGCTGCCGGAGGTGGGGGTAAAGGTATGCGGATCGTGGAAAGAGCAGAAGATTTTATTGAACAAATGGACCTCGCTGTTTCCGAAGCTACGTCAGCTTTTGGTGATGGTTCAGTCTTTATTGAACGTTACGTTTCCTCTCCAAGGCACATTGAAATCCAAGTGATTGGAGATACTCATGGGAATATTGTTCACTTGTTTGAACGAGACTGTTCAGTGCAGCGAAGGCATCAGAAAGTAGTTGAAGAAGCACCTTCATCGGTACTGAGTCCGGAATTGCGACAGAAAATGGGTAAGAGTGCGGTTGATGCTGCCCGTTCATGTAATTATACTGGTGCGGGAACTGTGGAGTTCATTTTGGACGAAAATCTTGATTTCTTTTTTTTGGAGATGAATACCCGTTTACAGGTGGAACATCCGGTCACTGAAATGATCACTGGTATAGACCTTGTTAAAGAACAAATCAGGATTGCCCGCGGTGAAAAGCTAAGCTTTACACAGGAAGACCTTGAAATTAACGGCCATGCAATAGAAGTGCGGGTTTATGCTGAGGATCCTGCGAATAATTTTTTGCCAGATATTGGAACTCTACAAACATATCAAACCCCCAAAGGACCTGGCGTGAGAGTGGATGATGGTTTCGAGCAGGGAATGGAGATACCTATTTACTACGATCCCATGATAGCCAAACTCATTACTCATGGCAAAGATCGGAAAGAGGCTATTGAACGTATGATCAGGGCTATTGATGAATACACGATTACCGGAATACAAACAACACTAGGATTTGGTAAGTATGTAATGCAGCATCCTGCTTTTATTTCCGGAAATTTTGACACTCATTTTGTAAGTAAATATTTTACCCCGGACCAGCTTCAAAGCGCCGATGAAGAAGAGGCGATGATAGCGGCAATTATTGCTGCAACGTTTATGAAAGCTCCGTCAGGACCTGAAATAATGCCGGAAATTTCAGCTTCGTGTTCAGCCTGGAAAAAGAACAGGAAAGAGTACTAAATAAGCGAGACTATGTTTACCGGAATAATTGAAACTTTAGGTCTAATCACTCATATTAATTCTGACAAAGGCAATCTCCATTTCACTGTGCAGTCTGATGTTTCTTCGGAGCTCAAGATTGATCAGTCGGTTTCGCATAACGGAGTATGTCTAACTGTTGTGAACGTTGATAACGGGAGACATGTAGTTACGGCGATTGAGGAAACTCTTATTAAATCAAATCTAGCTGCAATAAAGGTCGGTGATTTGATAAACCTTGAACGCTGTATGCAAATGAATGGCCGCCTTGACGGACACATTGTTCAGGGCCATGTAGACCAAATTGCAAAATGCACCAAATTTACGCAGCTCACAGGGAGTTGGGAATTTACTTTCAGCTATGATATGGCCCCCGGCAATGTGACAGTAGAAAAAGGATCCATCTGTGTAAATGGGATTAGCCTTACGGTTGTGAATTCGCTTAAAAATTCATTTTCAGTAGCGATAGTACCGTACACTTTTGAAAATACAAGCATGCAATATATTAAAGTAGGTGATACTGTTAATCTAGAATTTGATATTATCGGAAAATACGTGGCAAGGCTTATGAGGCTTTAGATATGAAGTCGGAGGTCTGAGATCTGAGATCTGGGTCGAACAGAGGTCTGAAGTTAGTAGTATGAAGTAGAGGTCGGAATACGTCGTTTAGTTCAATCAATCAACCAACCTGCCTTCTGGAAGACTGCCGGCAGGCAGGCAACCACCAACCAAATCACTTTTCTAACTGCCCAACCCTAAACTTACTGTATTCCAAATAACTTTCCTGTCCTTTGGGAGGGTTAGATTCCAGATACCGCCTGTAAAACCTTAAGGCGCTTGGTTTATCATTAAGCTTTTGATCATAGATGGTGGCCATCGAATAGAGGGTTATTGGCTTATTATCAAAGAAAAGGCTCTTTTGATATGAAGCCAAAGCAGATTTCATCTGATTTCTTTTCTGGTTCGAATCACCGATCAAAGCATAATACGCTGCCGTATTTGGCGAGATGCTTTCTTTTAATGTCTTGTTAAAATATTCAATTGCCCTGGGATAATTTTCTAAGGCTTTATAGCTCATGGCTAGAAAGTAAAGTGAAGATTCTGTTTGTTGACTGGTTTCTTCAAGCTTTTTCAAAATCTCAATTGCTAAGTCATATTTTTTAATTGAATAATAAGCCTCGCCAAGCATTTTGAGTGAAAGAGCATTTTCGTCTCCAAGGCTGATCAACCTGTTGATAATCTCGACAACCGCTGGCCAGTTGTCGCGGGCATAGGCCAGCTCAGATTTGCCTCGCAAAAGGTATAAGTTTGTTGTATCTGCAGCAATTGCAGTGTCCAATACGGCTTCCGCAAGTTGATACTGCTTTGCCGCTTTGAGTACTTTCGAATAGCTGTAAGCAACATCACCGTCTTTAGGATTAAGATAGTTTGCTTTAGCAAGATATGGCGTTGCAAATATAAGACCCTCTGAGCTTTCAATCATATCACTTAGTTGCCGGTAAACTGAAAAATTGTTACTATCAATTTCCAAAATTAATTTATAGTAATCTCCTGCCATCTTAAAATTTCCTTTTGCCTGGTTAATTCCTGCGAGGCTGAAAAGTGCTGAGACCTCTGTCGAATCTTTTTCAAGAATTCGTCTGTAATAGGTTTCGGCCTCCGATAATCTACCTGCCATTTTCAGGCTGTAGCCAAATCGACTTAAAACTTTATTGTCCCTGATTGGCTCCTGGAAAATTTTTTTCAAATAGTCGGATGCTTCAACATACCGTTGACTCTGAAGAAGGTCAAGTAAATAGAGGTTGTCTGCATCCTTTACTTGCGATTGAACCTGAAAGTTTGCAAACGTCAGAAGTATAATAAATGACTTTTTCATAGACATTTAGTCAAGATACACATTTCATCAAACTAAGTTTATAGTTGTTTAAAAATGTTCTCAATTCTCCACTTCCTTTTTATTACTGGCAGTATAATTGCACTAATCCTCTAAACCAAATAACAACATATGGATAAGCTGAAAAAATTTGATCTGATGGAAAAAATTACGCACGAGCTGGAAGATCTGAAAAACAGCCAGACCGCCATCGTACAGAAGATCGGTAAAATTGAGATTGATAATTACGATCTCGGAAATAAAATACTTGAAAAGGTTCTTCCGGTAATGCATCAGAATGTTGCCGATAATCTGGATAAAATTGCCGAGATCCTTAGCAGTTTTGAAGACACCAAAAATGATTTTGAAAAGAAAAATGATATTGAAGGTTTGCGCGAGCAAGAAATAATAAGGGAAGCTGGCATTTAAGCTATTTAACCACAGCGATGATACTTGCGAACTTGCTGCTGTGCCGCTAATTTATAGCCAAAGAAAGAATGATCTTTCTTTGGCTATCTTGTTTTAAGGCTTTAGTTTTGGTGCATTCACTGTCGATACACCCTTCCCTTTCATGGCTGTTGAGATCGCTGTGTTCATCAATCGTTCAGCAAACGGGCGTGTGAACTCGTTAAGTGCATCAATGTTTTTATGGATAAGATCTTTGTCTCCAGAGGTAAGAGATGATTTCAACGAGAATAAAAGCTTTCGGGTGTCCAGCATTTCCTGCTTCGATACCTGATCTTGATTCTTTTCAAGGAAACGTTCAACCGTATAAAGCATTTGTTCTCCCTCAGTACGCGATTCTATAAGCATCCTTTGGATTACATCGTCTTTAGCGTTCTGAATACTATCGATCAGCATTTTTTCGACCTCCTTGTCTGTTAAACCATAAGTTGGCCTAACTTCTACTTCCTGTTTAACTCCCGAACGAAGTTCAACTGCTTCAACCGTAAGGATCCCATCAGCATTCAAGCGGAAATTGATGTCTACTTTAGGAAACCCGGCCGGCATTCCGGGAATTCCCATTAAATCAAATTCAGCTAATTTTCTGTTCTCTTTTACTAGATCGCGTTCACCCTGGTAAACGGAAATCTTCATATTTGCTTGTCCGTCAATTGACGTTGTATATTGTCTGCCAGCTTTACTGGGAACTTTAGCATTGCGTGGTATAATTACATCCATTAAGCCGCCCATGGTCTCGATCCCTAGAGAAAGAGGAGTAACATCAAGAAGTAAAATGTCTTTCCTGTTTCCAGCTAGCACATCTGATTGTATGGCAGCACCCAGGGCGACAACCTCATCCGGGTTTATCTTATCATGAACTTCTTTCCCAAAGAATTCAGAAACCTTGCGTTTTACAAGTGGCGTCCGCGTAGAACCCCCAACCATTACAATGTCTTGAATATCAGTTACAGTCAGACCAGCATCATTCAAGGCATTCTGGCAAAATTTTATGGTTTGTTCAACCTTAGCCTGGATCAATTCCTCAAATTTTATTTTAGTGATGGCACAGGGAATACCATCTACAGAATCATTAAAAATATTTTGTGTAGATAATGCCTTTTTTGCCTCTTCCGCTTTTAACCTTAATGCTTGGCGAACTGAAATGTCCAACTCTATCTGAATCTCGTTTGATTCGATCCAGTAATTCAATATCGCCTGATCAAAATCATCACCGCCCAAAAAAGTGTCGCCGTTAGTAGACAAAACTTCAAATATGCCATTTTGAATCTTTAATACGGACACATCGAAAGTTCCGCCGCCAAGATCATAAACAACTATTACTTTTTCTTCCCCGGGATCAAGGCCAATACCGTAGGCAAGGCTGGCAGCAGTCGGTTCATTTACAATCCGTAGGACATCTAGTCCCGCAAGTTTACCAGCATCGCGCGTAGCCTGCCTCTGACTATCATTGAAATATGCCGGAACTGTAATGACAGCTCTGTTGACAGGCGTCTTCAGGGCATGTTCAGCACGGTCTTTTAACTCTCTGAGTATCATTCCCGAAAGCTCGATGGGCGTATAATATTTCCCGCCAGCGTTGATCTTGACCAGACTCTCCGTGTTATCGTCGATTATTTTGTAAGAAAAAAGATTTTTGTGTGTTTCAAGGTCACGGTACGAGCGCCCAAGGAGGCGTTTAACTGAGAATATTGTGTTTTGAGGATCAGAAATTAGATATTCTTTGGCGTCATTGCCCACAATTACACTTCCGTCGGGCTTAAAATGAATTACAGATGGAACCAGCACGCCCTTGCCCGTATCATTAATTACCTGGGGCTTCCCATCAGGACTTATAAAAGCCACCAGACTATTTGTCGTTCCCAGATCTATCCCAACAATGATTTCCTCTTTCTGAACTGAACCGGTAGCAAGATTTATAGATACTGTAGCCATAATGTGGCAAAGGTACGTAGTTTAACGAAATTGGGAAGGAAGGGGGAGTAATTGGGTGTTTTATTACTTAGTGGTGAGAATTACAAATTTTCACATTCCATTACCGCTCGAACAACAGTCTTTCTCCAACACCTCCCTCAACGACCTGACCATTTCGGTAAGCTATTCTTCCTGAAACGATCGTGGTATGAATAGACGCACTAAAAATCAATCCTTCAAATGGGCTCCAGCCGCATTTCGATAAAAGGTTTTCCCGGTTTACTTCAGTTGGTTTGGCCAGGTCGACCAAAACAACATCAGCCCAATAGCCTTCACGAATAAAACCCCGGTTTTCAATTTGAAAACATATGGCAGGATTATGCGCCATCTTTTGGACAATCTTTTCGAGGCTAATCTTGCCCTGTTCAAAAAGCTGTAACATTACAATTAACGCATGCTGAACGAGTGGCCCTCCAGAGGGAGCCTTGATGTATGGCTGCGATTTTTCTTCTATGGTATGAGGAGCGTGGTCAGTTGCTATAATGTCTATTCTGTCATTCAATACCGCATTCAGTATCTCCTGCCGGTCTTCGCCGGATTTTATTGCCGGATTCCATTTAATCCAGTTTCCTTTTTTAGGATAGTCTTTGTCAGAAAACCAGAGATGATGTATACAGGCTTCAGCAGTAATTCGTTTCTCCGAAAGGGGAATTGAATTATCAAAAAGTTGGGTTTCCCGGGCCGTAGAAATGTGCAGAATGTGTAGTCGTGTATTATGTTTTTTAGCGAGCTGCACCGCAAAAGAGGATGATTTATAACAGGCATCAGAATTGCGAATAAGAGGGTGCATTTCTGGTGTGAGTTCGTCGCCATACAGAGCTTTAAAGTTTGCAAAATTGGCTCGTATTGTTGCCTCATCCTCACAGTGCACTGCAACCAGCATTGGCGTTTTGCTGAAAATGCCCTCCAGCGTCTTTTCATTATCAACCAGCATGTTGCCTGTGGATGAACCCATGAAAACCTTAATACCGCATACGTTTCTGGAGTCAGTTTTCAGAACTTCTTCCAGATTATCGTTTCCCGCTCCCATAAAAAAGGAGTAATTAGCCGCAGAAGTTTTCGACGCGATATCATACTTATCCGCAAGAAGTTTCTGGGTTAGAGTATTGGGAAGCGTGTTGGGCATCTCCATGAATGATGTTATACCCCCAGCAACTGCCGCCCGGCTTTCTGTAAAGATATCTGCTTTATGGGTTAGCCCGGGCTCACGGAAGTGTACCTGGTCATCAATGCACCCTGGTAAAAGATGCAGGCCCTCGGCGTTAATAAGCGTGTCAGCAGGCAGGTTTATACTTGAGCCTATCTTCTCAATCTTTCCATCTTTTATAAGCAGATCACCTTCAAATGATTTTCCTTCGTTAACGATTGTAGCAGATTTTATTAGTATGGATGCCATTGGGATATGATTTAAGTTATGCGAATTTGAGAAATATTCGTGACAATTTTACGAACTATGGTGTAATGTGGATTAGCTTATCGTTCAAGTCTTATAGCTCCCCGCTAAACCTTACCTTTGCACAATGTCAATATCTTTTGAAGACTTTAAGCTTAACCGCCAGATCCTGAATGCTGTTGCAGATGCGGGTTATACTTTGCCTACGCCGATACAGGAAAAAGCCATCATGCCTATATTGTCAGGGCAGGATATAATGGGAATAGCACAGACCGGTACAGGTAAAACCGCTGCCTTTGTGCTTCCTATTCTTATGAAGCTTAAATATGCCCAGGGTAACGATGCCCGGGCCTTGATCATTGCGCCTACCCGCGAGCTTGCAATGCAGATTGAGGAAAATGTGCGCACTTTTGCAAAATATACTGATTTACGAACCGTTGTAATTTACGGCGGCCTGGGGCCTAAAACTCAAATTGCTGACCTTAAAAAAGGGGTTGATATTATTATTGCCACGCCCGGACGTTTTCTGGATCTATATTTATCGGGTAATATAAATACTCAATATCTGAAATTTCTGGTAATGGATGAAGCCGATAAAATGATGGATATGGGATTTATAGGCTCAATTCACCGGATACTTGAAGTTGTACCTAGAAAGAGGCAGAACCTGCTTTTTTCAGCTACGATGAGCGAGTTGGTTCATAAGATTTCTGGAGATTTTCTTAAGCACCCCACTGTTATTGAAGTAGCAGCTCAGGCTACACCAGCCGATACCGTTAGCCAGGTTTTATATAAAGTACCCAACCTCAAAACTAAACTTAACCTCCTTCAGCATCTGTTAAAAGACACAGAGGATTTCACCCGCCTGATTATTTTTTGTAAGACTAAAACCGTTGCTGATAATATTTTCCATTTCCTTGAGCGCCGGTATGGAGCGGAACAGGTTAGAGTTATTCATGCTAATAAAGGGCAGAATACCCGGATAAATTCAATAAATGCCTTTAAGGAAGGCGATATAAGAATTCTTGTAGCTACAGATGTTGCTTCCCGTGGGCTTGATGTGACTAACGTGAGTCATGTAATAAACTTCGATGTACCGATCATCATAGAAGATTATGTACACAGAATCGGTCGTACCGGCAGGGCCCTCCAAACGGGCGATGCAATCACATTTTGCAGCCCTTCAGAAGAATATTACATTCAAAAAATAGAGAATTTGATACGGCAGCAGATTCCGGTTGCAGAAATGCCCGAGGCTATTTTTATCGATGATACTCCATATGAAGAGCGTCAGGATATTGCACGTGAGATCGACCTTCAGAAACGGCGCGATGATCCTGAATTTAAAGGCGCATTTCACGAGAAAAAAGCTAAAAACTCCAAAGGAGTCAAACCTGCTGCAAAGGCTGGTCCAGCAGTAAAGGTAAGAAACAATAAACCTGGAGGGGTCAGGAAAAGAAAAAGCATAAAATTCGACGCGGTTCATAAAAAGGACAAGAAAAAGAAATGAATTTGCGCTTAACCCCGCTTAATTTAGTTACGACTCTTTTATTAGTTAGTATAATTTATCTTCTGTCGTTTCCTGATGAACACGGTTGGCGTTATCTGGGTGCAATTCCCTTGGGGGTGATACTAATCATCAGTTTCATTTCAGATTTACTGTTCCGAAGATTAATTGTTGATCTCAAACGAATTTGGTTATTTGAGTTACTATTTCTCATCTTTGTCGTGATCTTGATCCTGCTGATCAAAACTCAATTCAATTGAATCAGAAAATCTAAGGTTGGAGGTGCTAATACCTTTTACCTCATACATTTATTCATGAAAAAAGCTGAAATAAAACTAACAATAGACCTCGACGATCAAAACGTGCCTGAAAATATACTTTGGGAATCTACCGACTCGCAAAACAAGGAAGCATTGCCCGTTAAATCAATGATGCTTGCTCTATGGGATCATAATTACAAGAACTCATTGCGAATAGATCTGTGGACGAAGGATATGCCGGTTGATGAGATGAAACGCTTCTTTTACGAAACTCTTCAGACTATGGGCGACAGCTTTTTGCGCGCAACTGGTGAAGAGGCTATTGTTGAAGATCTTCGGGATTATTGTGCTCATTTCGCTGAAAAGATGGAACTTTCTGAAGGTAATAGTCCGCAGTCAGCGTTAAAGGGTTAATTTAATCTTATGACAGCTAAACATTACACGAGTCTTCTAGGCGTGCTGCTTGTTATTGTTGGCGGAATGTGTCCCATGCTACGGGTACCAATTCTGGGAAACTGGAACTACTGGGAGATAGACACCGTACTTGCAACAATAGTTTACACCTTATGCGCTATTGCTCTTCTTGCTAGCGTTACGCGAAAGCAGGGCCTTCTGCGCTGGTGTGGTTGGTCTTTGCTGCTAATGCTGGTACTTACGCTGACTGCAGTATATTTCAAGGCTAATGACTATTTCAGCTTCATTCCGATGAAAAAGCTTGCTGCGGCTGCCGCGAGAATGATAAAATTTCAATGGCTGGGATGGGGTCTTATGTTCGCCGGCGCATTTATCGTTATTGTATTCTCCCGGAAGTATAAAGCTCCTTTTCAAACCTTGCGATGATAAAAACAAAAAATCGTTGTTTTAGATGACCCTCTACCATCAGATTAAATTCCTCATTCGCAAGGAAATCATGCTTGAATGGCGTTCCCGATACGCATTGAATGGAATTTTGCTTTATGTTGTTTCTACAGTCTTTGTTTGTTACCTCTCTTTTCGTGAAATCAGTAATCCGCCCACTTGGAACGCCCTCTTTTGGATAATAATGCTGTTTGCATCGGTTAATGCTATTACCAAAAGCTTCATGCAGGAAAGTCGTGGACGACAGCTTTATTACTATACTATAACCGGGCCTCATGCGATAATTATTTCCAAGATCATTTACAATGTTTTCCTGATGCTATTGCTTTCTATTATTGCGCTGGGCTTCTACTCCCTGGTATTTAAAAATCCGGTGGGCGATCCGCTGTTTTATATGCTTTCAGTCCTGTTGGGGAGCATTAGCTTCGCCACCGTGTTCACCATGATTTCCGGTATTGCATCAAAGTCAGGTAATGGAGGCGCCCTTATGGCAATCCTCAGCTTTCCTTTAATTATTCCTTTACTCATTGTCCTTATCAAACTGTCAAAAAATGCGTTGGATGGCCTGGACAGATCTGTGTCCCTGGATGAAATAGCGATTTTGATAGCTATCAATATTATTGTGATCACGACATCGTTATTGTTGTTTCCATTTTTGTGGCGTGAGTAGATCAGCTGCCCGTTTTCAGTTGCCGGTTACCAGCCTGGGTCGACTAAACGCTTGGTCTGGTAACGGGTAACTGGCAACTCCTTTGCTCTTTCCAAAATTTTCCTTCCAAATAATCCATTTATCTTACATTTGCTCACCCAACCCTATAACTATGACAAAAAGCTGGTGGAAAATTCTGGCAGTATTGCTCGTGCTTTTTTCAATCATTAGCGGATTTTTATTTCAGGTGCCCGCAAAGCCTATTTTGAACGAATCGATCCGGAATATTCATTTTCATGTTCCTATGTGGTTCGCGATGATAGTCATGCTTACCATATCTTTCGTTTACAGCATCAAATTTTTGAACAAGGGTAACGAGTTTGACGACCTTATGGCCGTTGAAAGTGCCAACGTGGGCATTATATTCGGGATTTTAGGATTATTAACCGGTATGATTTGGGCCAATTTTACTTGGGGAGAGCCCTGGAGTAACGATCCTAAACAGAATAGTTCAGCGATAGCCCTTCTTATTTACTTGGCCTACCTGGTCCTTCGTAATTCAATGGAGGAAGAGCAAAAAAGAGGTAAAATATCGTCCGTTTATAATGTTTTTGCCTTTCCAATTATGGTTGTATTGCTATTTATACTGCCTCGCATGACTGATTCCCTGCACCCCGGAAATGGAGGCAACCCCGGTTTCAATACAAAAGATATGGCTCCTGAATTGCGCCCAGTTTTCTATCCAGCGTGTTTAGGTTGGATTCTTATGGCTACTTGGATAACTACTTTGAGGGTGAGAATGCGTAAACAAGAAAACTTAGTAAGTTGACGGTTAGCGGTTAAGGGTGGAAAGTTAACAATAACATGGATAAACATTGACGATCGTATCGCGAATAGCCTCACTGCCAATTTTGATATCTGATACTTATTAAATAAATATGAAAAAATTCCTTTTACTTATCATCCTGCTTTCGGTCTCAGTGTCAATCTTTGCACAGGAAACCAATGGTGTCGATATGGCTACTGAACTTCGCAGCTCGGGCAAGATATATGTTGTAGTGGCTGTTCTGGCTGTAATTTTCATCGGACTGGCATTCTATTTGTTCTCTATAGACAGCAGGCTAAAAAAAATCGAGAAGCTGCAGAAGTAGAAAACCTGCCTTTAAAATCTTTCTGCTGAGTTTTTTGAATTTGGTTAAAAGATGTACTTGGTACACTAAGTCATTTTCATTTTTGGTATCAATTAATTTCTTTCAACTTTGCATAAACCAATTATAAAATAATTTATTTACAGTATGGCTAAGTCTATAGACGCAGCGCACTCCGATACATCTTTTTTCGGAGACGTCTGCCAGTTTTTTGATCATGCAGCGCAATTTACATCACATCCAGAGGGATTGCTAGATCAGATAAGATCATGTAATAGTGTGTACCGGTTCCGGTTTCCCATTCGCAGAGGAAATGGATTCGAAGTAATCGATGCATGGCGTGTTGAACATTCTCATCACAAATCACCAACGAAAGGGGGGATTCGTTATAGTGAAATGGTGAATGAAGATGAAGTAATGGCGCTTGCGGCTCTTATGACCTATAAATGTGCTATTGTTAATGTTCCTTTTGGAGGTGCAAAAGGCGGTATAAAGATCAATCCTAAAGAGTATACGGTTGCAGAACTTGAAAATATTACACGCCGTTATACGGTTGAATTGATAAAAAAGAATTTCATTGGTCCTGGTATTGATGTTCCCGCTCCTGATTACGGTTCTGGCGAGCGAGAAATGAGCTGGATTGCTGATACCTACCAGACGATGAATCCCGGACAATTGGATGCATTGGGATGTGTAACTGGAAAACCTCTTGCCTTACATGGAATCGCGGGAAGGAAAGAAGCGACAGGTCGCGGTGTTGCAATTGCTATCCGCGAGTGTGTAAATGTTCCCGAGGATATGCAGAAGCTTGGATTATCTGCCGGATTATCAGGCAAAAGGGTAATCGTGCAGGGAATGGGGAATGTTGGCTACTATACTATTAAATATTTAACAGAGTTTGGAGCTACCATCGTTGGTATATGTGAATTTGAAGGAGCGATTTATAGCTCTGAAGGATTTGATCTCGAAGAAGTGTTTAATCATCGTAAATCAACAGGGTCAATACTTGGATTTTCCAAAGCTCAAAAAGAATTTACGAAATCGGCTGAAGGACTTGAACAAGACTGTGATATATTAGTTCCGGCAGCCCTGGAAAATCAGATAACAGAGCTGAATGTTGCTAATATAAAAGCTAAAATCATAGCTGAAGCGGCCAATGGCCCAACTACTCCTGATGCAGCATACGCGCTGATTGAACGGGGTTGTATTCTGATTCCTGATATGTATTGTAATGCCGGTGGTGTTACTGTGTCTTATTTTGAGTGGCTGAAAAATCTTTCGCACGTAGCATTTGGCCGGATGGACAAACGTTATGAAGAAAACGCGAATCTTAACCTCGTTAATACCATAGAGAAGTCAACAGGTGTTACGCTCGACGCTGCGCAAAGAAGCATGATCATTAAAGGCGCTTCTGAGCTTGAACTGGTCAATTCTGGATTGGAAGACACCATGATCCGCTCATATCATGAGATCCGCGAAATCAAGTTAGAGAATTCACGTATCGATAGCTTACGTACTGCAGCCTTTGTAAGCTCAATTAATAAAGTGGCAGTGTCTTACATGAATATGGGTATATGGCCTTAGGAGTATCAAGTATCAAGTATTAAGATTAATTTCATTTAGGGGTGAAATACCCAATTGACTTCTCCCAAGGTTTTGATACTTGATACATATATCTTGATACTTATTTAGAATGATTCTATTATAGAAACAATCTTGTTAGAATTACTCCAAAAGTTTAGCTTTTAGTACTTTTACAATGGCAATTGCCGTTTTAAGTTCTAACATTCATAATCATGAAGAAAAGTTCTATAGCAGGTATGATCATTATAGCAATTGCTATTTCAGTGATCATCAGCACATATGCAGATTCGAGTACATACGGTTCATTTTCAGATGCTCGTGAAACTGAGTCAGAACTGCATGTTGTGGGCCATTTGAATAAAGAAAAAGCACTTTTTTACAACCCCATACAGGACGCAAATTACTTTTCATTTTATCTCAAGGATAACGACGGGAAGGAATGTAAGGTTGTTTTCAGCGGTTCTAAGCCACAGGATTTTGAGCGTTCCGAGCAAATCGTCCTTACTGGAAAGATGATCGGCAACGAATTTCATGCTTCGAAGATCCTGATGAAATGCCCATCAAAATATACCAAAGACGAGGTGGAAGTTACAGAAGTGACTGCCACGACCGCAAAAATCTAATTCTTAATGGATATACAATTCATTGGAGAAAACCTACTTCCTGGTAAACTAGGTCAATTCTTCATCATTCTGTCGTTCTGCACAGCCCTGTTGGCAACGATAAGTTATTATTTTGCAACGGTCAGTTCTCACGGGGATGACTTTCAAAAACAGTCTGTTTCAGGCTGGCAAAAAATCGCCCGTACTGCCTTCAGCCTAAATTTACTTGCAGTAGTTGGCATTGGTTCATGTTTGTTTTACATTATTTACAATCATTTATTTGAATACCATTATGCTTATGCGCATTCCTCGAGAACGCTGCCGGTCTATTACATTATTTCGTCATTCTGGGAAGGGCAAGAAGGCAGCTTTTGGTTATGGACTTTCTGGCAGGGGATTTTAGGATTAATCATTGTCTTAAGGGGCAAATCCTGGGAAAACTCGGTCATGACAACTGTTATGTTATCTCAGGCTTTTATAGCTTCGATGCTGGTAGGGGTTGAATTGTTTGGACAACGAATAGGAAGTTCTCCCTTTATCTTACTTCGCGATGCGGTTCAGGGACCTATTTTTTCAAGACCTGATTACCTCTCACTGATCACCGACGGGAATGGGCTCAATCCATTATTGCAGAACTATTGGATGGTAATACATCCGCCAACATTGTTTCTGGGTTTTGCTTCAATGATAATCCCTTTTGCTTATGGTATCGGCGGATTATGGGAAAAACGTTACAGCGAATGGATAAAACCCGCATTGCCATGGTCACTTTTCGCAGTAATGATTCTTGGAACAGGCATCATAATGGGATCGTTTTGGGCCTATGAAGCACTAAACTTCGGAGGTTTCTGGGCTTGGGATCCAGTTGAAAACGCCTCAATTATCCCCTGGTTAACGCTTATCGCAGCAGTACATGTATTAATAGCTTATAAAAACTCCGGTCATTCATATTTCACTGCGACTTTCTTAGTACTCATAAGTTTTGTGTTGGTTCTGTACGCGTCATTCCTTACCAGAAGCGGAATTTTGGGCGAAACGTCTGTGCACGCTTTTACTGATCTCGGTATGTTCTGGCACTTGGTGGCATATGTAGGAATATTTTTCATCCTGATGATCTTTTTTTTAGTTATCCGCTGGAAAGAACTGCCAATCACTCAGAAAGACGAAGAAACATATTCGAGGGAGTTTTGGTTATTTATCGGAGCACTGGTATTGTCGGTAGCATGTATTCAGATATTAGCAACAACCTCAGTGCCGGTATTTAACGCCATATTTGGTACTCAAATCGCACCACCACCTAATGTGATTCAGCATTATAACAAATGGCAAGTACCTTTTGCCGTTGTTATCGCCTTTATTTCGGCTTTTTCACAATACTTGAAATACAAAAAGACTGATCCTAAGAAATTCTACATCAGTATTGCAATTTCCCTGCTATTATCATTACTCATTACTGCCGCGGCTGTATATATCACAAAAGTGTATACCAACTTTATGTATATCATTTTGACTTATGCGGCAGTATTTTCAATAATAGCCAACGCAAAGATACTTGGAGAAGTATTTAAAGGTAAATGGAGGCTTGCGGGTTCGGCAGTAGCACATATTGGTTTTGCTTTTCTTCTGGTTGGTGCGCTAATCGCTGCCGCAACGAATAATATAATATCTGTGAACAACACGGGTATTGGATTTGGTGATGAATTTGCGAAAAGCAACAACCCTCGTGAAAATATACTCCTCTACAAGGATGAACCAATAAAGATGGATAGGTATACTGTAACCTATAAAGGTGATTCTACTGAAGGAGTTAATACTTACTACCGTATAAACTATCAGGTAATTGACACTGCCAGCGGCAAGGTTGAGGAAAATTTTGACCTGTATCCAAATGCACAGCAAAATGTTAAAATGAAGCAAATCATCGCTTCTCCGGATACCCGTCATTACTTATTCCATGATATTTATACTCACGTGAGCAGCGTGCCTCTTAAAGAGGAAGATCATGAGGACCATGAAGGTCATTCTGACGATGAGAAGTTTGAAAAACCGGTTAGTCACGAAATTAATGTCGGGGATACTGTCCGATTTCGCGAAGGTTATATAATTGTTAAAGGAATAAATCGTAATGCAAAGATTCAAAACATTCCGGTTATCGGCAATGATATTGCTATTGGTATGCAACTGGAAATTAATTCCAATGGCAAGACGTACAATACTGAGCCAGTATACCTCTTAAAAGATGGATCTAAATTTGATTTCGGTAAAACTGTAGATGAAGCAGGTCTGAAATTACGTTTTACTAATGTTTATCCTGACAAGGATAAACTGGAACTTATGGTTTATCAGAAACCCAAGGCCGAGAAAAGCTGGGTCGTGCTGAAAGCAATAGAATTTCCTTACATAAACTTTTTTTGGGGGGGCACGATTATTATGGTCATTGGGTTTATTTTATCCATTTTCAGAAGAAATAAAGAGTTAAAAACGACCTGATGAATATTGTTTTATTAGGTAGTGGCAACGTTGCCACACAGTTAGGGCGTGCTTTTAAAATGGCCGGTCAAACTATTGTTCAGGTATGGAGCCGCGATATAGAACACGCAAAAGAATTAGCAGATACTGTTGCTTCAGAGGCAATCTCAAATATTGATGATATATATCTTTTTGCAGATCTCTATATTATCGCTGTAAAGGACAACGCCATAGCCGAGCTGGCATCAACCCTGAATATTGGCGATAAACTAATAGTCCATACATCGGGGTCTACGTCAATCGAAGCTTTAGATGGAGTTTCCAGTCACACCGGCGTTTTTTATCCGTTGCAGACCTTCTCAAAGAAGAAGGCTGTCGATTTTCGAAGTGTACCAATTGCTATTGAAGCTAGTAATCCCGAAGATTTGTCTGTGATCCGGGCTATTGCAGATCGTCTTTCAGAAAGGGTTACAGAACTAAGTTCGGCACAGCGGAAAGTTTTACATGTGGCCGCTGTTTTTGCATGTAATTTTACTAATCACCTAATGGCTATCTCTCAGCAATTGCTTGAAGCCGAGAACCTAGAGTTCGATCTTTTAAGGCCTTTAATTGCCGAGACAGCTGAAAAGGTTCAGCTTTATTCTCCTGATACAGTGCAGACTGGTCCGGCAGTTCGGGGTGAGAGTGAGATCATCAGTTCCCATCTTAAAATGCTGAAGGATACGCCTGAATTGCAAGAACTTTACTCTCAACTAAGTCAGGGCATAGTCAATTTGCACAAGCAACCACGGGGCTGAATTTAAATTCTTATTTTTGCCCAAATGAACATTTTTAAGATCAAAATTAATTTTGAAGAGACTGGCCAACCCTCAATTGAGCTAGCAATTGCTGAGGGTGAATCTGTTCTCGACGTATGTCTGGACAATGGACTTGAGCTCCAGCATAACTGCGGAGGCGTATGTGGATGCAGTACCTGCCAGGTCTATGTAAATAGGGGAATGGATAACATTCAGGAGATATCAGACAAGGAAGAGGATTTTATTGACCGAGCCGTAAACCCTAGAATCAGCTCCCGTCTCGGCTGTCAGTGTGTGATCATAGATGGAGATATTGAGGTTACACTGCCGGATCAAAATCAATTTTTAGGGCACTAACTAACGGCTGAAAGCAAACAATATGATTAATGAACAATTTGAACTTCCTATTTACTGGAAGGATTACGAAGATATCGCAATGGGACTTTACGAAAAATTCGGAGACGAATTTGGAGAGTCTAGAATCTATAGGATCCGTTTCACAGAACTTCTGGAATGGGTACTAAAACTTCCAAATTTCGCCGGCACCCGTGAGGAGAGTAGTGAAGGACATTTGGAGCAAATCCAATCGGCCTGGGTGTATGAATGGCGCGATAACCAGCAATAGCAGCTGCTAGAAATAGTCACAACTGTCAACTTAAAAAACGTGTTCCTCGAAAAAATTAAACATATCCAGGCATTTATCCTCGACGTTGATGGAGTCCTTACCGACGGCACTATTCTGGTAACGGAAACCGGCGAGCAGCACAGGAGGTTCAATATCAAGGATGGCTACGCATTACAACTTGCCATCAAACGTGGATATCAGGTTGTTGCAGTTTCAGGAGGACGATCTAAGGGTATTGAACATCGTTTGAAAGGTCTGGGAATTTCACAAATATTCCTTGGGTTGGATTCCAAGCTTGAAACATATCATAATTTCATTTCCCGCAGCGGGCTTTCGGCCGGGCAGATTTTATACATGGGTGACGATATTCCTGATCTTCCTGTTATTAAATTGGCAGGTCTGGCAGTTTGTCCTGCAGACGCTGTACAAGAAATTAAGGCAGTTTGCGATTATATTTCTCCAAAAAATGGTGGTGAGGGATGTGTGCGTGATGTTATAGAAAAAGTCCTTAAAATCCGAGGCGACTGGCATGATGAAAGTCCATCAGCTCATGATGGCAGCATTAAATAATTTTTTTTAAGCTGATTAAACCATTTCAGGCAATTGTTATCAAATAAAGAAACCATAACGAAATTGAACCATCATGTTCATACAACTTTCAAGCTTATTGAAGATGCTCATGATAGCCCCGCTTGCCGGCGGGCAGGTTCCTCACTATTAAAAAATTGTAAACAAATGAAAAAATTAATTATCGCATTAGGCTTAGTGCTTTGCTCAGTCACATTTGCTAATGCTCAGGGCGGTGGAGGTCAAATGGGAACTCCCGCTGAAAGAGCAGAACGTTCAATTGCTCGTATGGAAGCATTGAAGCTTACTGCTGACCAAAAAGCAAAGTTAACAGATGTTTACCTGGTACAGGGAAAATCAATTGACAGCCTTAGAGTTGCGAGCGGCGGTGCAGGAATGGAAGGAATGCGCGAAAAGATGGCTCCGATTCAAGCAGCGACTTATAAAAGAGTAATGGTTCTATTGAATGATGAGCAGAAGAAATCTTTTGAAGCTATGGAAGCAGAGCGAAGAGCAAGAATGAACAACTAATATTTGTTATTCTTTCAAAGTATTAAAGCGGCCAATGGCCGCTTTTCTTATTTTTGTGAAAATCTAAAACATGACTAATCAGTTTCCTCCGATTATATTGGCTTCAAAATCCCCGCGGCGGCAGGAGCTCCTTACACTTATGGGAATTGACTTCCGGGTTGTTCTAAAAGAAGTGGATGAAAGTTATCCTGAGGGACTAACTCCTCCGGAAATCGCACGATATATCTCAGAAAAGAAAGCAAAAGCGTTCGACGAACTGATTAACGATGAAATCGTGATTACTGCTGACACTATCGTAGTAATTAATGGTGGGATACTCGGTAAACCTGAGAATGATAATCACGCTTCCGAAATCCTATCGACATTGTCGGGTAGCATGCATGAGGTAATCACCGCGGTTACGTTGTTAAAAAATGACCGCCTATATAGTTTTCATGAAGTTTCCAAGGTATTCTTTAAACCGATTACGAAAGACCAGATACGGCACTATATTAAGGTTGGAAATCCAATGGATAAAGCTGGAGCATATGGGATTCAGGAGTGGATCGGTCTGATTGCAATAGAACGAATTGATGGCTCTTATACAAATGTTGTTGGGCTTCCTACACACAGACTGTATCAGGAATTGTGCAGTTTTATTTAACCAACGATTAACAATATGTTTATACACGTAACAAATACAGTTTACTGAATTTAGTACGAAAGTTGCTATATAAGCGAATGGCTCTTACTCATAACAGCGAAACAGGTTCAATCCCGAAATGGGGTTTGTACCTCTTCCCAATTCTAACGGTTATTTTCGCTGCATTCTATTTAATTGATGAAACCTTTTACCGCTCATTAATAAAAGAAGACAGCATTATCGAATGGCTGACCTTTTTTTTGCTAATTACAGCGGGTTTTGTCTCTTTACTTGTGGCTTTAAAAATCTGGAAGAAGCATCAGTATTTACACTGGTTTTTTATCTTATTTTTTGGATTTAACATTCTCGCCGGATTGGAAGAAATTAGCTGGGGACAAAGGGTTTTTGAAGTAGAAACTACAGGCGTTTTCCATAAGTACAGTGATCAAAATGAGATAAACCTGCATAATACATTCCAGGGGATCTTTCATATTAAAACCAAACATATTGCTTTGTTGGTACTATTTATTTATGGATGTATACTCCCGGGCCTTATGCGAAACCAAAATCAACAAAATGGTAAGATACTTTTGAAGCAGTTTATCGTTCCTCCCCTTTTTTTAAGATCAGGATTCGCAATTGCTGCGCTACTTATGCTTGATTTTCAAACCGGTCATGAGGAAGAAGTAGGCGAATTCTTTTTCGGCATTTGCTTCTTTATCATGATGCTCTGGAATCTGACTTTAGTTAAACAAGGTTACTTTCGATCAGATGACTATTTTCCCATTTCAAAAAGCAATCCTTCTTTTAGCGAGTAAGTAGAAAGTTTAAGTACACTTATTCCGGATCTATGGATAATGTAACTGGCCATAATTGTCGAAACGACAATCATGTCTACACGCACGGCCGGTATTGCAGTCATCAGTGCTCGTTCTGCATGCGTGCTTTTTATGATTTGGTGTGATATTTTACTAAAAATTCCAAGGTCTATTTCCTGTTCCGGCCTGTCAAAAGAAACTTTAAAATCAGCATCCTGTAATTTCGCGAATGTTTCAAATGAACCGGCCGAGCCTATCATCCACCGTGGCTTATAATGAGCCAAATGATTATGTAGATCTTTAAGGCTATTATCCAGGTAAGCATATAGTTCACTTATGCTTTTCTGTGAAATTGGGTCTTTAATATGGAATTTCTCCATTAATCGTGCAGCACCTATTGGATAGCTCTTCTTCCAGAACAGCGTGCTAGTGTCGCAGATAATAAATTCAACACTCCCGCCCCCAATATCAACAATGAGGCTTGTTTCATTCATTATTACAGCGGCTCTGACGCCAAAGTAAATAAGCTCCGCTTCACGTTCACCATCTATAATCTGTACGATTATGCCTGTTTCCTCTTCTATTTTTTTAATGAATTCGTTTGCGTTTGAAGCACTTCTTATTGCAGACGTCGCTACACTTCTGACCGATACAGCCTGAAACTCGTCGATGTGTTTCTTGAAGATTGTTAAAGCCTTGATCCCACGACCGAACGCCCCCTGTGAAATAGTGCCCTGCGCAATACTACCGTCCCCAAGCTTAACTGCAATAGTTTCCTCATAAACGATCTTTGGCTTCCCCCCAGCCTCAACATCGGCTATTAGCAGATGGAAAGTGTTGGTTCCCAGATCCAGAATCGCTACGCGGGTTGGTTGGTTGTTAGTTGTTAGCTGGTTGGAATATGCCGAATCAATCATAAAAACCGACTTAAAATACGTGGGTCTTGCAACCTGCTAAAAACTATCCACTAACATGTAACCTCTAACCTCTAACCTTTATACATAAACCATTTCCCCAACTCCTTGAAGCTAACTTTCTTTCCATACATAAGAATGCCGATTCTATAGATTCGTGAGGCAACCCAGGTAGTAAAAATGAATCCTCCTATAAGCAATGCAACGGACAAAACCAGTTCCCACATGGGTACGCCAAATGGAAGCCTCACCATCATAGCAATTGGAGATGTAAAAGGAATGATGCTTAACCAGAATGACAAAGAGCTGTCCGGATTATTCACAATAAAACTAAAAGACATAATATAGGTGAAGAGCAGTGGAAGGGTAATGGGAAGCATAAATTGCTGGGTTTCTGTATCACTGTCGACGGCAGAGCCCACCGCGGCGAATAGGGCGCTATAAAGCATATATCCGCCAAAAAAGAATATGATGAATGCAGGTAGAACATAAGACCACTCTACTGTCTGGATTGCTTTAACTATATCAGTACCGGGACCAGATTGAACAGCTGCAGATTGGGGTGTAGCAGGCATTTCTGACTTTACAACATCCATTTTATCCTTGAAAAGGACGTTTGTCGCTACAGTCATTAAGGTGCCGGATAAGATAATCCAGAGGAGAAATTGGGTAAGCCCGACTAGTCCAATACCAATTATTTTCCCCATCATCAATTGGAAAGGCCTTACCGAAGAAATTACAACTTCTACAATCCGGCTCGTTTTTTCCTCTATAATGCCCCGCATCACTTGAATACCATAGATAAATAGCGACATGTAGATTAATATTGCTGCGGCAAATCCTACTGCCATAGCGGCGCCGGAACTCGTGTCTTTTTCGCCTTCCAGGGTCAGTTCTTTTGAGACGACTGAAAAGTCGGGTTTGATCTTGTCGAGAGTAGATGCATCAATCCCCGCGTCTTCAAGCATTTTATTCCTCATCTGATCATTAAGCTGATTTTCGATGGTACTTATAACAGAAAGCCCAGCTTTTTTCTGTGAAAACAACTCTGGCTTACCTCCGGTAGCAATGTCCTTAGGGATAAATAATAGAAAGGCACTATCATCACTTATAACGCGCTGTTTGGCCTGTTCAAGGGATTCAGTGGACACGTGAAATTTTACGGTCTTTTTATCTTTTAATCCACTACCCAATTCTCTGCTTTCGTCAATCACTTCAACTGTTGGAACATTATCGCCGCCGCTGATCGATAAAGCAATAACTAATGCATACATACCGATAATAAGCAAAGGGACGAGGAAAGTCATTAACAGGAATGATTTCTTCTTGACCCGGCTAAAGTATTCTCTTTGAATTATGAGTAAAGTCTTGTTCATGTTTTTAATTCTTTACGTTTTGAATAAATATGTCGTTCATGCTGGGTATCACTTCCATGAATTCATTGACCTGTACCTGAGGTATAAAATAACTAAGCACATCATTAGCCGAGTATTTCTCCCCAACCCGAACTGTTAAATGAGTGATCTCATCATCCGCCTTTTGATCAACGACAGTAAACATTTCGTTTTCCCTATGGTTAAGCTGTCCATGATAGCCTATTCGATAGGTATTACTTCGATACAAGTTCTTGATATCTTTAACTTTGCCATCCAGTATTTTCTTTGACTTATGGAGGAGGGCAATGCTATCACACAATTGCTCTACCGATTCCATACGGTGAGTAGAAAAAATGATGGTCGCGCCGTTCCTGTTTAATTCGAGTATTTCATTGGTTATAACCTGAGCATTCACCGGATCAAATCCCGAGAAAGGTTCATCCAGAATTATCAAATCAGGGTCATGAACAACCGTAGCTACGAACTGAACTTTCTGCTGCATACCTTTACTTAAATCTTCCACCTTTTTTTTCCACCAGCTTTCGATCTCCATCTTTTCGAACCAGTATTTAGTACGCTTGATTGCATCTGCCTTACTCAGGCCCTTTAATTGGGCCAGGTACAGCATTTGCTCTCCAATCTCCATTTTTTTATAAAGTCCGCGTTCTTCGGGCAGGTATCCAATTTTTGAAATATGGGAAGCATTTAATTTTTGTCCATTCAGGAAAACCTCACCGCTATCTGGCGCAGTAATCTGATTGATTATCCGGATAAGAGAAGTTTTTCCGGCACCATTGGGACCCAGCAATCCAAATACACTTCCTTTTTCAACTTCTATAGATACATTATCTAAAGCGCAATGATTGGCATATTGCTTTACAATATTTCTGATACTCAACATCTCAATGATTTTTAAATTAACGGTTTTTAGATGCGTGCATAAAGGTTTAGTTACACACCAATTCGTTTTGTTGCGGGGTAAATTATTGAATTATTAAACAAATAGCCAGGTCAGGCTTTCGATTTTTTCTTTTTTGAATTTCCAAAGACACTTTTAATTGCTTCGAAAATTTTTGTGTCGCTTCCTTTCTCTTTTCCTATCAGAAAACCATAAGGCTTAAGCGGCCTTACATGGTCACAAATAATTTTGATGATGCCTAACATAGGAATGCCAAGGATCATCCCCGGTATTCCCCAAATTATTTCCATCAAAACCAGGATCAGAATTGTAAAGAGTGGGTTTATATTTACTTCTGACCCGACGATTAGGGGTTCCATGATATACGTTTGAACAAACTGAACAATTAAATACGTACCAATAACCGACATAATCATCACATCGTCTCCTCCTTGGGAAACAGCCATTAGAACTGTCAGAAATGTTCCCAACAGGTTACCAATGAAAGGTATTATTTCAAGAATTCCACAAAGGACAGCGAAGAATAGTGCATTTTCGACACCCGCGAGACTAAAACCTACACCGTAGAGAATCCATAACATCACGATCATCATAGCCATTCCGGAAATGTATTTCTGCGCCATCTTACCTCCATCATTCATGATTTGTTCTGTCTCTTTTGTTTCTTCGCCAGGGACCATCATCAAAACGAATTTCTTCAAATGTCCTCTTGAAGAAATAAAAAGGAACAGATAAACCAGAACAAGAATAGTATTCACCAAAATTCCCATTAGCGAGCTCAAAACCGTTGTCGAGGATGTTTCACTTCCTCCATATTCTGATTGCTTATCTATCCATTCTTTTTGCTTCTCAGGGGAAATACCCACATTTTTCGCGATGTATTGCTTTATTTCACCTCCAATCTTACTAATTCTTTCGCCGATATTGGAAAGATCATTTGTGATATCGGAAGCCTGCCAGGAAAGTATAGCGACGATGCCGGCTATACCTGCCAGTAGTATAAGAACACATAATACACTGGAGATGCTACGACTGCTCCCCTTACTTTCAAACCATCGCGAAAGCGGCACTAAAAGCATCGCAAGTAATGCGGCAATGGCGATCGGAATTAGAAATTCCCGGGCAAAATACATCCCGCTAATGATCAGGAATGCGAAAAAAAGTATCGAAATGCTTCTAGAAAGAGAGGGGCTGGTTGTGAACATTAGATTATGGGTTAGCTATACTCAATATACATTTTACAGCCAATATCAACAATCCTTTTCACTTCGCTTCTTTTAGATAATAATATAAACAAGCAAGCAGATTAATCCGATTGCCCATTTGTAAACGGACGGCTATCGGCTGTAATTTTTATTACAGGGTTACCTTAAGCCCACCAAAAAAATTCCTTAGCGGTGCAGCGTTGAAAAATCTTCCGCCAAAAGCATTCAGATCATTGCCCAAGCTATAATTCTCGTCAAGAAGATTGTCAACACCTGCGTAAACGTCTAATATCGGTTTTCCCGGAGTTGATTTTCTCCAGCCGGCTTTAAAATGAACAAGGTTATACTTACCTGCGAACAGGCTGTTAGCATCGTTCAGCGGAATTTTTGATGTATAATTATGCTGAGCAAACAGGTAGAAATTTTTATCCACACGCAAATCGATGCCACTGACAACAACGCCTCTCGGCACTCCCGTAAGACGATTGCCTGAATAGCTTACACGACCATTCTGGTAGTCACTAAAAAAGTATTTACTCAATGTGTAACTGTTCTGAAGTTGCAGTCCGCTTATAAATCCATTAGTACCCGGAGGTATTAACCAGTAAGAAGCCTGTGTTTCGATGCCTGTTTGTTTAGTACCACCTGCATTCAGATAGAATTCAGTATCGTCGGCATTAACTCTCCTTACAATGGCACTCTCCAATCTATAATTAAACAATGAAGCATCAAGCCAAAAGCGATCAGTCTTATCGCGTAAGCGAATTCCGCCTTCATAATTCCATCCTGTTTCGGATTCAAGATTAGTATTTATTTTATTATCTGATGCTCTCACCTCAGCAATTGTTGGCGTAGAATAGCCGCGGCTTACAGAAGTTCTTAACGCCATACCATCACTTAATTGATAGGATAATGCGAAGCGAGGCATTAGCTTGGGATCAAATTTTCTTACTGAATTTGAGGTTGGAGTCTTGACGTTTTTATCAAACTCATATTTATAGTAGTTAACACTTGCAGCTACTTCCGCTGTTAATTTCTCGCTAAGGTTCGCAGCGAAACGTGTAAAATAGAAAAATTGGCGTGAGAATATATCATCTTGTGCCTGAAGGTTGCCTCTAATGCCTTTATTATTCCTGTAATTTGCTATATCTGCTTTAGTCCCCTGCAATTCCAGACCAACATTCCATTTCCAGTTAACTCCTGTGCTGACCTGGCTAACAAGTTCAAAATACGTTCTAAGACCTAGAGTGCTTTCATCGCGAACTTCATAATTTGTAATGAAAGGATTTAGAAAATCCGTGTGCGATCCAAAAAGCGCTAAAACATGACGAAAGTTTTGTGACAGTCTAGTTTCATTGATAAGTCCTCCAAAAAGGGTTTTATTTTCGATCCTGGCTTGTTGCGCTACAGGTCCAGCAACAGTAGCCGTTGAAGGACGGGCAAGTTTCGGATTCGCCGCATATTGCGCGATGGTTAAACCACCTGGAGTTTGGTAGTTCAAATCGGAGTACAATGCGAGAAAACGCAACTGGCTAGCCTTTGAATAATTCCAGCGGTAGCCGATCTGGCCATAATGGCGCTTCATCGAACTATGCTCGCGATAACCATCGGATGTTTGATAGGAATGATTGACATTTAAATAGTTATTACTCCATTTCTTTTGCAAAGCAACCTTTTCCTGGAATAAACCGTAAGAGCCGCTGGTAATATTCGCCGATGCCCAACTGCTGTCAGAGCGTTTGTCAAATGGATTTAACAAAACAACCCCACCTGAATTTGCCCCGAATAAGCTACCATCTGGTCCTTTCAGGATTTCGATATTATTAATACTTCCTATATCTAAGGAATTAAGATAAGTGTTACCACCGGCATCTGTCAGGGGAAAATCATCCATATAAACCTTTACATTCCTTACCCCGAATGGTGAACGCAACAGGCTCCCTCTTATAGACAAACGGTAGCTTCCGGGGGAACGTTCTTCCATACGAATGCCCGGCACACTATTAAATGCAGGTAACATTGAAATTCCGGGTTGGTCTCTTAGTGCCTTACTACTTATCACACTAACTGATGAAGGGGCTTTTAAAAGTGGCTGTTCAGAAATATATCCTCTGACCACTACTTCATCCATTCGCTGAACCGAGTCGACTTTAGTTTGAGAAGATCCTGCAACAGTTGTAAATAATAGTGCTATTGTAAGTAAAGTACCGGGAAAGCTGGATATTTTAAAGATATTCATTTAGAAATCAGGCCGTTTATTTGTTAGGCGACGCTAAATTATTAAAACTTCTACTTTTTTGGTTAAGATTTAATAAATGAAATTTGAGTTTTATGTAAAATTATTGAATGAAACACCCCAGAAAATAAAAAGCCTAACCATTTAAAGTCGGGCTCAATATTATTAGGTGCATAAAGTTCAACACCCTGTGACTATATAGCTACTCAAAGTACTCCTTCATCTTATCGAAAAAGCTTTTTTCATTTTTACCAGGTTGTGGTTTAAAGTTGGGAGAGTCTCTTAATTTATCAAGCATTTCACGCTCTTCCTTGGATAACGCCTTTGGTGTCCAAATATCAACATAGATTAACTGGTCGCCACGATGGTAAGAGTTAACTTCAGGAACTCCTTTGGCTTTCAGGCGGAGTATTTTTCCACCTTGGGTACCGGGTTCAATTTTGATTTTGGCCTTCCCATCAATAGTAGGAACTTCTACACTCGATCCGATTGTGGCATCGATGAAACTAACATGCAAATCATAAATTATATTATTCCCCTCTCTTTTTAAGAATTCATGCGGCAATTCTTCGATAAGGATAATAAGGTCACCGGCAATTCCGCCTCTCGGGGCCGCATTACCTTTCCCGCTCATCGATAATTGCATCCCTTCACTAACTCCCGCAGGAATATTTATATTAATCGTTTCCTCACCTCTTGTCAGACCATCCCCATGACAAACTATACACTTTGCAGTTATCTCACTTCCTTCTCCATTACAAGTAGGACAGGTGCTGGTAGTTTGCATTTGCCCAAGTATCGTATTAGTAACTCGCCGAACTGAACCGCTGCCATTGCATGTATGGCAAGTATGAAATGAAGATTTGTCTTTTGCACCACTTCCATCACAGGTTTCACAAACAATCTGTTTGTTAACTTTAACTTTTTTCTCGACGCCTTTTGCAATTTCTTCAAGTGTTAACTTTACTTTAATCCGCAGATTGCTTCCTCTGGAAACCCGCCGGCCACCTCGGGATTGCTGTTGTCCACCAAAAAAACTATCAAAGGGGCTTCCGCCGCCACCGCCGAAAATATCCCCAAACTGGCTGAAGATATCTTCCATATTCATATTGCCGCCGCCGTTAGGGCTCGAAGCGCCCCCGGCATGACCAAACTGATCGTACCGTTTTTTCTTATCGGCATTGCTCAGAACCTCATATGCTTCCGCAGCTTCCTTGAAGTTATCTTCCGATTTTTTATCTCCAGGATTTTTATCCGGGTGATATTTGATAGCCATTTTGCGATAGGCTTTCTTTATTTCATCTGCGCTGGAA
This sequence comes from Daejeonella sp., assembly GCF_046590655.1. GTDB lineage: Bacteria > Bacteroidota > Bacteroidia > Sphingobacteriales > Sphingobacteriaceae > Daejeonella. The sequence continues at coordinate 28,102 of NZ_JBKJUM010000094.1, read as the reverse complement.
GTGCGGGTGACGCCCAGGATATCGTAATAATCTCTTTTCCCCATCTTATTTAGAAGTGTGCTTTCCAAATGCCCACATAACGCTTTTTAATATTATGATCCTATGATAACTTTTGCAAATCGGATTACCTTATCATTGAGGTAATAACCCTTTTCTAACTCGTCAATTACCTTCCCTTTCAAGTCACTGGTAGGCGCCGGAATGTTTGTAATTCCTTCATGAACTTCAGCATCAAATTCTTTGCCTTTTGAGTCCATTTCCTTTAAACCCTTACCTGCGAGAGTGTTTTTTAATTTGTGATGAACGAGCTTTACACCTTCTTTAACTGCCTCGATATCTGATGCAGTTTCCATTGATTTTTGTGCCCTTTCAAAGTCATCAAGAACCGGCAAGAGGTCCACGATTACATCTTTACCCGCAATCTGCAGCAATTCGAGACGTTCTTTGCTAGTACGGCGTTTAAAATTATCAAATTCTGCATAGAGGCGAAGGTGCTTGTTTTGCCACTCAGCTACTTCAGCTTTCAATTTTTCCTCTTCTGTGTCTGTACCCTCTTTAGATTCTGAAATCGTTTCGTCCGTTTCCTCCAAATCAATTTGACCCGTTTCTTCCGGTATTTTATCCTCCTCCTGCAATTCGTTTGATTCCTGTTTTTCGGGAGTATTATTCTCTTCCATTTTATTCTTCTTCATTTTATTCAACATGTCTGAAAGACGCATAATTGCTTATGGCAATTTTTTTGCCAAAAGAATAAATGCGTCAGAGTGGCAGGATTATATTTTAACGTCTTCGTGCACCTGGCCCCCATCGCATTTTATTATTCTTGACGGGAAAGTGCGGATTATATGATAATCATGAGAGGCCATAAGAACTGAAGTTCCAGAAAGGCTTATCTGTTTTAACAGAGTAACAATTTCTTCTGATGTATCTGGATCAAGGTTGCCGGTTGGCTCATCTGCTAAAATTAACTCCGGGTCGTTGATTAAAGCGCGTGCAATAACTACCCGCTGTTGCTCGCCTCCAGAGAGTTCATGAGGCATTTTTTTTATTTTAGATCGCAATCCTACCTTTTCCAACACATCCCGTGTACGTTCCGAAATCAGTTTTTTATCTCGCCAGCCGGTTGCTTTCATCACAAACTCAAGGTTCTGTTCGATACTCCGGTCTGTTAACAGTTGAAAATCTTGAAAAACTATGCCCAATTTACGTCGAAGAAAAGGCACGTCTTTTTCTGCCAGCTTTTTAAGGTCAAATCCTGCCACCTGCCCATCTCCGTTACCAATATGAAGGTCACCATAAATTATTTTTAACAGACTGCTCTTTCCAGAACCCGTTTGGCCGATCAGAAATACAAACTCGCCTTTGTCAATATGGAGGTTTACATTGCTAAGTACTAGATGCTTTTGCTGATAAACATCTACGCCTTGCAATTTTATAACGGAATTACCAATCATAATCAGATATCTAATTTTAATATTTGCCCGAAAGGGAGTTCTTTGATAGTGTCCATAATGTAATCAGCATGTGCTGTCAATCCTGCTTTGTCAAGCGCTTTTTCCGGCCGGTCCAGTCGAAAATAAGCCAGCAAAGTGAATTTCTCATCTCTTAACTGAACATAGTCCGGAATTTTTGCGACTCCTTTTACCTTTATTACGTACATGTGGTTCAAAGTTACTAATTAGTAGCAAGTATCAGGTATCAAGTATCAAGGCTGGCGCAGCGGTTTAGGAGAAACCCAAGTTCAATTTAACAGCCACATGTCTTGATACCTGATACTTGCTACCTGATACTCTCTTCCTGCTACTTGATACCAATTAAAAAGGCAATTGTATCCAACCCGTCCGCATAATCCCATAATGCCGGCTTCTGGCTTTCCCCCGGGTTCACGGTTTCAATAGTCAGTTTATCAACCGATACAATGCATTGAATTTGATCTGCCATTTCAACTAATTCCCGCTCGAGAATGCGTATGTCATGGTATTCCTGGAAATACAAAACAGCCAGCGGAGAGGCGAGCCGCTTATCTTCCTTTACCAACAAGAACCCATTGTCAAGGTGCTTATCAAGATTCACGAGAAAAATCGACTTGTTGTAATCGTAATTATTATTGTATTTATGATGATCAATTACTGGTTTAAAGACTTCTATTCCCTCAAAAAAGTTCTTAAAATTATAGCCCGCCGGCACATATACCTTCGAAACATTTCGGCATCCAAGGCCATAGTAATCAAAAATGTCATGTCCTAATTTTTGCAATTGTTCCCCGCTTTCATGTCCATTCAAAATGGCTATACTGTTTCGGTTCTTACGTATAACATGGGGCACTTTACTGAAATAATATTTAAAATACCTCGAACTATTATTGCTTCCTGTAGCTATCACAGCATCAAAAGCAACTAAGCGGTCAATATATTCGATCTGATCTGTGAAACCAGGTTCAATTTCGACTAATTTTTGAAGAACATAGGGTGTAAGTTTACTGTCCTGAGAAGATAATTTGATGAGCGCCCTGTTTCCTGTTGTCAGTACGCAAAGGATATCGTGAAAACCTACAAGCGGAATATTACCGGCAAGGATAAGTCCTACAGAATATCGCCTGGACTCTCGCAACATCTTGTAAGCTTTCATCCATTTTTCCAGATCAGCCTTGTTCAGCATTTTTGCGATGGCTTGCACAGCATTTCCAGTACTTTCCGGGGTGAACCAGGCATTAAACTGCCTGGCAGAGTTTATAAGATCTGTTAATTGCTTGTCTGGAGAGCTTAGAATCTTCCCTAGCTCCGCGAAGGCTTGCAATCGTTGTTTGGTTGTCAAAATCTCAGTCATCAAAAAAAATACTTCAAATAATATTATATTTGCATCGTTTTAAAACAATCACCCCTGTTAGGGTGTAAAAATAGCTTAACAAATAGAATTCTTAATAGAGATGGCGATTAAAATCACCGATGAGTGCATTAACTGCGGGGCTTGTGAACCAGAATGCCCGAATAATGCAATTTATGATGCTGGCGCCGCGTGGAGATTTTCGGATGGGACTGGCCTGAGCGGTATCATCGATTTTGGGGATGGCACAACCCTGGATTCAGGCGAAACCCAATCGGCAATATCCGATGAAGTGTATTATATCGTTCCTGATAAATGTACTGAATGTGTAGGCTTTCACGACGAGCCACAATGTGCTGCGGTTTGTCCTGTTGATTGTTGTGTTGATGATGAAGACATCCGCGAAAGCCGTGAAGAACTGCTAGCCAAAAAAGCCTGGCTGCACGGGGACTAGAAGATATATTCTGTGAAGAAACGGTTACTTTTGAAATTAGCCACTTTTTTATGAGGAGGACTGAGGTCTGAAGTAAGAGGTCTGAAGTCTGACCTGGACGCCGTACCTGTATTTTTCATTAGATTTTCAAATAGGCTTCAGACTCTCTCCAATTGTCGGAAATCCATCAGACCTCCGACCTCCGACCTCCGTCCTCAAGCCTCCTTCTTCGGAATGATCAGCACCGGGCACCTAGCCCTTTTTGCAACACTTGCCGATACGCTTCCTGATATAAAATGGTCCAGGCCGGTTCTTCCATGAGTTCCAAGTATTATAAGGTCTGCATTATATTCATCAGCGACAGCAAGAATCTCATCCTGTGCACGGCCAACTCTGATAAATTTCGTGATCATAATTCCTTCACCGTATTGCTCAACGATTCTCTTAAACAAATTTTTGCTTGCTTCTTCCTGAATCTCTATCATCTCAGGGATCATTAAGGGAGTTTCGCTCAGCATCGGATCGGCAATGTATGGGGTACTTACAGGTATTTCATCTGCATGTACCATGGCAATTTGCGAACCCATTTTTTTTGCTAGCATCACGCCATACCTTATTGCTTGATCTGAATAAGGGCTATCTTCAACAGCTATCAAAATTCTCTCTATGTTGTCCTGGCTTTTCATAATATTTAATAAAGTTAGAAAAATCTAAATTCTGTGTTAATGGTGGTTTGTGTTTAAAATATGAACTCAGTCGCGAAGTTAAAAACCCGGAGATCTATTTACTGAAATATAATAATACGCTGTCCGTACATCCAATTTATGCTAAATTTGGTTTATTTGCAATATGAATGAACAGTTTGGTGTATGTAATCTATCACTTGTTCCAATCCGGACGGAACCTTCAGACAAAAGTGAAATGTCTTCACAGTTATTATTTGGAGATCATTTCACAATACTGGAAAATACTGGCAAATGGTTAAAGATATTGACCGCCCATGATGAATACGAAGGTTGGATTGATATTAAGCAATTTGACGAGATAGAACATTCTTTATTTGTAGCTCTCCATGATCTTAATACTATTCTAGGGCCATTTGTAAGCAACTTTATTACGAAAGTGTCAGCCAATGAAAAACTCCACCTGGTGGCAGGATCCAATATCCCAAACACACTCGATAAGTTTTTTTATTTAGGAAATACTAAATATAAGCTTGAGGGCGAAACGTTTAGGCCTACTATCGATAATTTCAGAAGCTCGGTGATTGAGGTTGCTAAGTTCTACTTAAACGCACCTTATTTATGGGGAGGAAAGTCGGTATTCGGTATTGATTGCTCCGGGCTTACTCAAATGGTGTTCAGGCATTTTGGCTTAAAACTCAGAAGAGATGCCTATCAGCAGGCCGAACAGGGCGAGCTTGTTGCCTTCTTACAGGGGGCTCAGGGCGGAGATCTTGCTTTTTTTGATAATGAAGATGGCAGAATTACTCATGTGGGCATTATGCTCGACAATGAACGAATAATTCATGCTTCTGGCCAGGTCAGGATAGACGGCATCGATAATCAGGGGATATTTGATAAAGGCTTGAACAGGTATACGCATAAACTGAGGATTATTAAAAGGATTGTAGTTTAAGTTGTAAGTCGTAAGTCTTAGGTTGTAAGTGTGATGTTTGAGGGTCAATTTACCCCGCAAATACTCTTCGTGGAAGTTTGTCTCCGTTTATCTACCAAAGGACTTATAACTTATAACCTAAAACTTAATGCGTATCACTCAAAAATGACATTCCAAACCTTAACCAGCTTGTCGTCACCAACGGATATCAACCTGTTTTCCAAATCCCATATGATCTTGTTGACTGAAAGCCGGTGCATTTCATAGCCTTTCTGCAGGCTTAATGTCTTTTGAATTTCGAAATTTGCTGAATTCCAAATCTTAATTGTTTTATCCCTACTGGCAGTAGCGAAATACGGCAATATGGAGTGGAATGCTATACTGTAAATAGAAAAAAGGTGGGCAGCAACATTTTCGCTTAATGTATAGTTTGAAGTATTCCAAATTTTTAACTGAGCGTCCCGGCTGCCGGATAGAAGGTATTTCCCATCTGGTGAAAATTGCAGTGATGTTACCGGCAGCGTATGCTGGTCCAGCTCGGTAATGAGACTGTAATCTTCAACCTGGTATATTCTGATTATATTGTCTTTGCAACCAAAAGCTACAGTTTTTTCGTCCGGACTAATGCTGATTACACGTACGGTTGAGGTCGATACCTTGAAAGTATAGAGTATTTGCATGCTCGCCAAGTCCCATACTGATACTGTGCCATCTTCAGATGAAAGGAGCAATTCGTTTTTGCTTTTTACAGTTTTAATGTCAAAAATAGGGAGTTTATGATGCTGAAGAACATGAATGACTTTTTGTTCATTAAAATCAAAGATGTCAACCTGACCGTTCCTTTCTCCGGCAATCAGAAAGGGTGTGCCGGTAGGGCAGTGCAGTGAATAAACGGATGAGCGTACAGGAAACATCACCTTAATAAAACTCATTGTTTTCAAGTTCCATTCTACCACCCCCTTATCATTACCAGCGGTAAATAAAATTCCCTGCTTTTGCGAATTTTCCGCAGTAAAAATGGGGTTCTGATGCCCGGATAGTGTCGCCTGAAGCTTTATCTCGATCATAATCGGTATTCAATTGCAAGTTCAGTTAGTCCCTTTCAATTCTCCATCGTCAACCGTTAACTCTTCACTCTCAACTTTTATCAAAGTGTCTGTCCGCCAAATTCATGGCAATCGCTTCAAGGCTAACATTTTTCTCCTTCATTAATACCAATAAGTGAAATACAAGGTCGGAGGCCTCGTTTATAAAATCGTTTTCAGTTTCATTTAACGCAGCAATAACGGTTTCAACGCCTTCTTCACCGACTTTTTGAGCTATTTTATTCAATCCTTTGCCGCGAAGTTTGTTTATATATGAGTCATCGACCGGATGTTTGTATCGGTCGGCAATAATGTTTTCCAGCTTGAAAATAAAGTTTTGATTGTATTCAGTATTAAAACAGTTTCGCGCGCCGGTATGGCAAGTAGGTCCCTCGGCATTAACTTTAATAAGCAAAGTATCATTATCACAGTCTTCCTTAATAGAAACCACATTCAGGTAATTGCCGCTTTCTTCCCCTTTGGTCCACAGACGGTTCTTACTTCTCGAAAAGAAGGTTACCGTTTTCTCTTTCAGGGTTTTTTGATAGGCATCCTCGTTTATATAACCCAGCATCAGGACTTCCAAAGTTTTGTCATCCTGAATAATTGCTGGTACTAGCCCATTACCTTTATTAAAATCGATTGTCATCTTGATAAATTACGAATTACGAGCCATTAGCTATCGGCTTAAAATTACGAATTGCCACACTCAAGTAATCTAAAGCCTAACATCTATATTATTCTGTTTTAATTTTTTTTTCAAATCCGGAATAAGGATCTCACCATAATGAAAAACTGATGCAGCCAGTGCAGCATCAACGTTGGTTGTATGGAAAAGATCGACAAAGTGCTGCACGTTCCCTGCGCCTCCTGATGCTATTAACGGAATTCCCAATGTAACATTAATGTTCTTCAGCAGATCGTTGTCAAAGCCCGCTTTGGTCCCGTCGTGGTCCATAGAAGTAAGCAATATTTCTCCCGCACCACGTGCTTCAGCTTCTCTGATCCAGTCCTCTGTTTCAATATCCGTTTTTATACGCCCGCCGTTAAGGTGTACATAGTTTTTGCCCTCAATAAACTTCGTATCTATGGCAACAACGACAAATTGCTTTCCAAATGCCAGGGCTAATTCATCTATGAAAGCCGGATTTCTTACTACCGCTGAGTTAACCGAAATTTTATCGGCTCCGGAATTTAACAGAATGTCAGCATCAGCAATCTCATTTATTCCGCCGCCGATAGTAAATGGAATATTTACCTGCGTGGCGACAGATTTTACCAAATCTACAAGTGTCTTACGTCTTTCGTGTGTAGCAGTGATATCCAGGAATACTAATTCGTCGGCACCCTGCTGTGAATATTGAAAGGCCAGTTCTACCGGATCTCCTGCATCGCGCAATGCAACAAAATTAACACCTTTAACGGTACGACCGTCTTTGACATCCAGGCAGGGGATTATTCTTTTGGCGAGGCATGTCTTTGCAAGAACATTGCCCGAAGGCTTATTCATAATTTGATCGTTCAAAACTAATGGTCAATTAAAAGCTGATCAATGCTTTTAAGTTCCAATCTTTAATTTCTTCAATACTTATGCGGCCTTCATAAATAGCCTTTCCCACAACACAGGATTCTACTTTTATTTGCTGAAGTTTTTCAATATCCTCCATGGAACTGATACCCCCCGAGGCGATAAGCTTTATGAAGGGAGAATGCTCCAGGAGTTTCTTGTAAAGCTCCACACCAGCACCACCTAATTTCCCGTCTTTATCTATATCTGTACAAAGGAATCTAAAGAACCCGAGATGTAAGCATTTATCCACGTAATCCATCATTTTGATCGGAGAACTTTCCATCCAACCCGAATATTTGATTACCTCGTCCAGCACATCAATAGCAACCACCACCTGATCCTGGGATTTGTATTTTCCGCAAATCTCCTTACTCAGTTCAGGAAGAAAATCCGCATTGGTGAGTGCCTGTGTACCCACGATAACGCGGTGTATTCCTGAGTCAATAAGTTCTTTAACCTTTTCAATACTCCGTACCCCACCTCCATACTGAACCTTTATTTCTGTTTTCCTAATAATATCAAACAGAAATTTTTGGTTACTAAAATCACCTTTTGCTCCATTCAAATCAATGATGTGAATAAATTCAGTACCGTTCGAATAGTATTTCTCAATCATCTCCTCAAGCGTAACATCGTAGAAAGTTGCCTGTTCGTAATCTCCTTCGCGAAGACGGACAACTTTTCCGTTCAAAATATCAATTGCTGGGATTATATACATAGAATTATGCTAGTTGTGAGAAGTTTTTCAATAATTGTTCCCCGGCCAGACCGGATTTTTCAGGGTGAAACTGCACCCCATAATAGTTATCTTTTTGAATAACCGCAGAGAATTTTATTCCATATTCTGCTACAGCAATAGTAAAATTAGAATTAAATTCTATATAATAAGAGTGTACGAAATAAAAATGAGCCCCCGGTGATATTCCCCGAAAAAGAATTTGGTCTGGTGAATGTTCAACCCGGTTCCATCCGGTATGAGGAATTTTGATGTTAAGTTGATGATCAAACAACTTTGTCTTCAACGGAAAGATACTTGTCAGAGTGGAATCTCCTTCTTCAGAGTGTTCCGTCAACAATTGCATTCCCACACATATACCCAGCACAGGCTTTTGAAGTTTGAGTATAGAAGGAACCAGGCCGGTTTGCTCGAGTTTGCTCATTGCCGAACCGGCATGACCGACCCCGGGAATGATATAGCGGTCGTACCTGTCAAAATCTTCAGCTTTAAGGATCATGCCGTACTCTAGTCCAAGCCTGTCCAGCGCCGCAGTTAGTGAAAAAATATTCCCTGCGCCATAATATACGATCCCAATCATATGACTCCTTTGGTGGTAGGTAATTCTGTTCCGGTTACTTTTATTGCTTGTTTAATACTTTTGGCCAGTGCTTTAAAGCCTGCTTCAATCATATGATGGGTATTGTCTCCATCTATAATCTTTAAGTTAAGATTCATACCGGCATGTTCAGAGAAGGACTTCATCCAGTGTTCGAACATTTCAGTGGGGAAATCACCTACATATTCCCGGGTAAATTCACCTTCATAGATAAAGTAGGCGCGGTCTGAAAAATCTATCGCGCATTGAACCAATGCCTCGTCCATTGGCAATAAAAAGCCATAACGTTCAATACCGCGTTTATCTCCAAGCGCTTGTTTAAAAGCTTTTCCAAGTGCAATAGCACTATCCTCAATGGTGTGGTGTTCATCAATTTCGAGGTCGCCCTGAACAGTCAACTTTAGATCAACACCGGAATGTTTTGCCAATTGATCAAGCATGTGGTCGTAAAACTTCAGGCCAGTATCAATATCGTGTTCGCCGTTACCGTCGAGATTTAGGTTGAGTTTGATTTTGGTCTCTTTGGTATTGCGTTCGAGTTCTACTATGCGGTCTGCTTTACGGGTAAGGAAACTGATTATTTCTGGCCAACTCCCGGAGTTAAGATCTGCATCCGGGTTTTGTTGCCCGTAAAATATAGATTTACATCCTAGGTTCTTTGCAAACTGGACATCAGTGGCCCTGTCGCCAATGGTATAAGAATTGTGCAAATCAATCAGGTTTGAGACCAAATAGTTGGTCAGCAAACCTGTGTTAGGCTTTCTGTTCGGACTGTTAGCTTCCGGGAAAGAATCGTCAATGAAAATTTCAGCGAACCTAATACCCTCGTTCTCCAGAGTATTGAGCATTTTTTGATGTGGCTTCTGGAATTCTTCTTCCGGAAAGCTGCTGGTACCCCGCCCGTCCTGATTGCTCACCATTACCAGCTCATAACCAAAATCATGAAGCTTCTTAAGAGATGATATTGCATATGGCAGAAATTCAAGTTTCTCCAGACTATCAACCTGTAAATCGACGGGTGGTTCCGCTATAATTGTACCGTCACGGTCTATAAATAATACTTTCTTCATTTCTATGCAGAAAAATTTTTCAGATTTGTAATTAAGGTTTTATTCTCTTCCGGCGTACCAATGGTTATGCGCAATGATCCTTCGCAAAGTTCCACTTTCGAACGATCGCGAACAATAATGCCATTATCTACAAGGTGCCTATAAATACCCTTTGCATCTGCAGTCTTAACCAAAACAAAGTTTGCGTCAGAAGGATATACCTTTTGAACAATGTCGATTTTCTCCAGATCTTCTATGAGTTTTTCTCTTTCAGAAACAGTCAGTTTTATCCAATTATTAACCTGTTCCACATTCTGTAAAGCCTCAAGGGCAATCTGCTGAGATGCTTCGTTTATGTTATAAGGAGGTTTGACTTTATTAAATACCTTGATGATCTCTTCACTGGCAAAAGCCATCCCAAGCCTTAGCCCTGCAAGTCCCCAGGCCTTAGACAGGGTATGTAGAACCACCAGGTTTGAATATTCTTTTAATTCCTGGATAAAAGTTTTTTGGCGTGAGTAATTTATATAAGCCTCGTCAATAACGACAAGGCCATGGAAATTGGCAAGGATCGTTTCTATATCTGTCCGGTTTATTGAGTTTCCAGTCGGGTTGTTCGGTGAGCAAATGAAGATGATCTTTGTATTCTCATCAATAGCTTCCGCGATACCATCCATATTAAGTTGATAATCGGGCGTTAATTTAATCTTTCGAACTTCAATATCATTGATATTTGCTGAGACTTCATACATGCCATAAGTAGGAGGGACTGTAATAATATTGTCCACACCAGGCCTGCAAAATGCCCGGAACAAGATGTCGATAGCTTCATCACTGCCATTACCTAAAAATATATTCCTTGAAGGCACTCCCTTGATCTCACTCAGCCGCTGCTTTACCTTAAGTTGAAGTGGGTCAGGGTAACGGTTATAGTTCATGTCCAAAGGCGAACCGAAACTATTCTCATTGGCATCCAGATATACCGATGCCTCCCCTTTGAACTCATCTCTCGCCGAGGAGTAGGGCACAAGGTCTTTGATGTTTTTTCTAACTATGTTTTGAAGGTTAAACATTTTATTTGAGTATCAAATATCAAGTATCAAGTATCAATTATAAAGTATCAAGATTGGGGAAGGTTAAGTATACAAACTTTCCGCCAAGCATCTTATGAATCCTATCATCCTACGCATCCTATTCCAATTTCCATTTTGGAATCCTTTTCTGCTTTGCAATCCTATAATCCTACTAATCCTATTCCAGACAATCCCGCATCCTACTTTAATCTTACCGTTATCGCATTCCTATGCCCATCTAAACCCTCCAGCGAAGCCAGTACTTGGACAGCCGGGCCAAGATTTTCAATCCCGATCTTACTTATATGCTGAAAGGTGATTTTTTTTACGAAAGAATCTATGGAAGCGCCTGAATAAGCTTTCGCATATGAACTTGTAGGAAGTGTGTGATTTGTCCCGGAGGCATAATCTCCTGCACTTTCTGGAGTAAGGTGGCCAAGAAATACCGAACCTGCATTTGTGATTTTATCTATCATTGCTTCCCATTGGTCCGTTGCAAGTATCAGGTGTTCCGGAGCATATTCATTACTGAATCTCATTGCTCCAGGAAGATCGTCGGCTAATATTGCGTATGAATTAGCGATGGCTTTAGCAGCTATGTCGCGTCGTGGCAAAGCCAAAAGTTGTTTCTCAAGTTCGGCTATCGTTTGATCGATAATATCCAAAGAGGTTGAAACGAGAACGGCCTGACTATCCGTGCCATGTTCGGCCTGGGCCAGCAAATCAGCAGCTACAAAAACCGGATTTGCCGAATTATCGGCAATTACCAGAACTTCTGAAGGGCCGGCAGGCATATCTATTGCCGTCTGGCTTTCCGACTGAATAATGGTTTTTGCCTTAGTTACATATTGATTACCGGGACCAAATATCTTATCAACTTTTGGAATACTTTCTGTGCCGTATGCCATAGCTGCTACAGCCTGTGCGCCGCCAACCAGGTATATCCGTTCAATTCCAAGAAGCTTTGCACAGAAAGCGAGGTATGGATTTACCCTGCCATTTTTTTGGGGTGGTGAGCAAACGACTATCTCGGCGCAGCCAACTAGCATTGCAGGGATGCCAAGCATCAAAAATGTGCTGGGAAGTACCGCTGTTCCACCTGGAATATACAAACCGACTTTCTGTATGGCCCTTGCTTCTCTCCAGCACACTACGCCCGTTGTTGTTTCGACTTTATTTTCTTTAATAAGCTGGGTTTCGTGAAATTTCCGGATGTTATTATAAGCCAATCGAAGTGCCTCTTTTTCTGATTCACCACCTTGAGCAGAAAGACTGTCTATTTCTTCTTTCCCGATGTAAAGCTGAGTTAGGTTTACGCCATCAAACTCCCTGGCGAATGCCCTTAGTGCACTATCACCTTTTTGCTTAACTTCTTCGATAATATTCTCAACTGTACTTCTGATATTACTATCAATATCTGCATTGCGTATGCAAAGCTCCTTAATCTTTTCCTGATTCAGATCATCTAGTTTATAAACGTTCAGCATAGCCTTAATCAGATTTTATAAAATGATTTTCTCTATCGGCATTACAACTATGCCCTGCGCTCCAGCGCTCTTCAGCAGGCTTATCTTTTCCCAAAAATCGCGCTCAGAAATGACTGTGTGAACGGCCAGCCAGCCCTCCTCGGCCAGAGGAACTACTGTTGGACTTTTTACACCAGGTAAAAGCTTAACAATCTGATCTAAGTTCTTTGCTTCGGCATTCAGAACCACATATTTTGTTTCTTTTGCACGCAAAACAGACTGAACTCTTTGGATCAGTTCAACGATCAGGGGATGCGACTCTTCGCCTTTTCTGCCGATGAGTATTGCTTCAGACGAAAGAACATCAGCAAATGGCTTTAATCCGTTGCTTTTTAAGGTGCCACCAGTCGATACAATATCGAATATCGCATCACTCAAGCCAAGGCCCGGAGAGATTTCAACTGAGCCTGAAATTGTGCGGATATCGGCTGTGATACTATTTTTATCAAGAAATTTTTTCAGAATGACAGGGTAAGATGTAGCAATTGCTTTCCCGTTGAGATCCTGAATGTTTTGAATATCGCTGTTATTTTGAACCGCCAGTTTTAGCGTGCATTTGCCAAATCCCAGTTTTTGCAGGTAGTTTACATCGACCTCAGTTTCGCTGATAACGTTTTCGCCAACTATCCCCAGATCAGCAATACCATCCTGTACATATTCAGGAATGTCGTCATCGCGAAGAAATAAGATTTCTAAAGGGAAGTTAGAAACGGTTGAGATTAACGAACTTTTATAGTTTTCGAAACTTAATCCGCAATTTTTTAAAAGTTCTACTGATTTTTCGTTTAATCTACCAGATTTCTGGATAGCTATTTTAAGAGTTTTCAAATTTTAAGTTTTAATCAGACCAAAAGAATTGTTATGAAGGAGTTTCACGTAGAAACGTATATTACTTTACCATCGCCGAATGGCGATGATGGAAATGTACGGGATATGTAAAAACTTTATTCATATAATTTGGCCCATATGCTTGGGAGGCGAGCAAAGATACGGATACCTTGTTTAAATTTAAAATAATTTTAAGGAGTTGACACTCGATAGCTATCGGGTTGATAAGAATAAGATTCTACCATCCCCATACGACTTATTAGGTTTTTAACTTTAAATCTTAAATATACGTGTTGATTCGCTTCTTACAGTAGTTGGTAGAAAGTATCTTTTTGCCGGCCTTCCGCCGTCAACTCTCAACTCTTCCCTGATACGAAAATCCTACATTTTAAAAATGAATAATTCAACTTAATTTGTAATTTTGATACTTAATGAGATTCCTGTCCCCCGGATTTTTATTTGCCCTTCTGGCTATTGCCATTCCAATTATTATACATCTTTTCAATTTCCGGAAGTTTAAAAAAGTTTACTTCAGTAATGTCCGTTTTTTAAAGTTTGTACAGATTCAGACCTCATCACGCCAGCATCTTAAAGACAGGCTGATCCTGGCGTCCAGAATTCTTGCGCTGGTATTTATGGTATTTGCTTTTGCAAGGCCATATATTCCAAATCCAGACCAAAATAATGCCTACCAGCAGCAAGTGGTAAGTATATTTGTTGATAATTCCTACAGTATGGAAGCTGTAAATAAGGAGGGAACATTACTCGATGAATCAAAGCGGCGGGCAAAAGAAATTGCGTCGGCCTATAGCCTTAACGATAAATTCCAGCTTCTTACTAATGATTTTGAGGGCAAGTTTCAACGGCTTTTGAATTATGACGAATTTCTTACAGCTGTTGATGAAGTAAAGATCAGTTCCGCAAACCGTGATCTGAACCAGATTATTCGCCGTCAGGAGGATGTCTTTATTAAGGAACCTAATTCGAAGAAGACGGTCTACATTATTTCGGATTTTCAGGAGAACATACTCCCAAAGGCTCCTGTACTAGCAGATACTTCTGTCGCAGTAAGACTTGTGAGGTTAAAATCAAACTCACAGCCGAATATTTCTATTGATTCTATTTGGTTTGCTTCAGCAATCCATAGGCCGGGGGATACTGAACAAATGATAGTAAAACTCAGGAATAATTCGGACGAAAAGGCTGAAAATATTCCTGTTAAAATTACAATCAACAAGCAACAAAAAGCTATAGGGAGTCTTAGTATTGAGCCTCGAGCGACGTCAACCGATACCTTGTTTTTTAGCGGACTTAAAGCGGGGTGGCAAGAAGGGGAGATTGAAATTACCGACTTTCCGGTGGTATTTGACGACCGTTTCTATTTCAGCTTCAATGTACAGCTATCAATTCCTCTGTTAATTATCAATGCGGGTAAGGAGAATGAATATTTGAATTCAGTATATCGGTCAGACGTATTTTTTAACGTGACTAATGTTGGCTCTGGAAACATAAACTACGCAGGACTAAATAACTATCCGTTTTTAATACTAAATGAAGTTGGGCAGATAAGTGAAGGTTTAATCCAGCAACTGCGGGAATTTGTCAACAAAGGGGGAAGCCTTATGATATTTCCCGAGCTCGAAAGTAATCAGGAAGGTTTAAAGACACTCTTAAAAACCTTGGGTACCGATTTTCCAGCCGAAGTGGTCACTGCTGAAACAAAGGTATCTTCCATGAATCTACAGCATCCAATATTTAAAGGTGTATTTGAAAATATTCCACAGAATCTTGACCTGCCTGTTGCTAAAAAATTTCTCCGTTACAGCATTCAGAACAATACAACGAAACAAAGTATTCTGGAATTTCCCGGTAGGGTGACATTTCTCAGCGAATATAGACTGGGAAGAGGCAAAATTTATCTTTCAGCTGTGCCATTGAATGCAGAAACGAGTAATTTTGCACGCCATTCTGTTTTCGTTCCAATTATGTACCAAACTGCATTGTTATCGCTTCAGGATCAGAACTTATTTCATAAACTTAACCGTGACCAGGTGATCGAGCTGCCTAAACTTACACTGAACGCTAATCAAACTCTGAAGCTTCGAAAGGAAAAATTTGAGGCAATACCTGATCTCCGTCAAAATGATAATGTTTCCCAATTATATGTTGCAGACCAGATTCGGCAAATTGGCAATTATCAATTATTGAAAAATGACAGCCTGCTTGCCATCTTATCATTTAACGATGCCGGCCCGGAATCAAACTTGAATTATGCCACCGACCGGGTAATAAAAGCTAAATTTCCAGGACAGAAGATAGATCTGATAACTCCCAGGCCCGGTTCAATGCAGGGGGCGGTACAGTCTATTAATCAGGGAACACCTTTATGGAAATTGTGTATTATACTTGCACTATTATTTTTAGCTGCCGAAATATTGCTTATCCGGTTCTATAGAAAATCACAAACTAAAGCTGTAAAATTTGAATAACTTATTAATTCAGTCGGCAACGATCCTTGATCCTCAAAGCAAATTTTATGGGAAAATTGCTGATATACTGGTCGTTGATGGGCGGATATTAGAAACAGGAAAAAATATTAGTGTATCCGGTACCAAAACGATAACTATTGACGCTAAGGGAATGTATTTGTCGCCAGGATTCTTTGACCTAAATGTAAATTTCGGCGATCCCGGGCTTGAGACAAAGGAGGATATCAGCACTGGTGCAGCAGCGGCTGCGGCTGGAGGCTTTACAGGCCTTGCATTGATGCCGAATACTCAGCCGCCAATTCATTCCAAAGCGGAAGTATCTTATCTTATTAACCGTTCAAAAAACAACCTTGTCGACATCTATCCGTTGGGATGCATAAGTCATAATTGCGAGGGTAAAGAGCTTGCGGAAATGTTTGATATGCAACAGTCGGGTGCAATAGCGTTTACAGACGGAAAAAAGTCCGTTAGCAATGCAGGGTTGATGAGCCGCGCCCTGTTGTATACCAAGTCATTTAATGGGCTGATATTATCACATCCGGAGGACCAGGATATCGCCGGTAAGGCGAAAATGAACGAAGGCGTGATGAGTACCTACCTGGGAATGAAGGGCAATCCATCACTTGCAGAAGAGCTCATGGTGTCACGGGACATATATCTCGCACAATACAATGATGCAAGGGTGCACTTTAGTACAATAAGCACAGCCAATAGCGTCGACCTAATCAGACGGGCTAAAAAAGCTGGCATAAAAGTGACGTGCGATGTAGCTGCACATGCTTTGGTACTCACAGAAGATCTTCTGGAAGGCTTTGACAGCAACTATAAAGTAGAGCCACCTTTAAGAACTAAAACCGACCAGAAAGCTCTTTTAGCCGGACTTAAAGATGGGACAGTCGATGCAATAGTCTCCCAGCACACCCCACATGAGATCGAGTACAAAAACGTTGAGTTTGAGATCGCGTCATATGGCATAACCGGGCTCCAAACTGCTCTGCCGCTAGCACTTAAAGCCGGCTTGTCACCTGAACAAATTGTTGAGAAAATGGCTGTGAATCCCCGAAATATACTCGGACTCCCAATCCCTGTTTTAGAAGCGGGAAATTCTGCTAACTTTATTCTGTTTGATACCTTGGAACAGTGGACCCTCAATGAAGAAACAAACTATTCCAAGTCAGAAAATTCACCTTTTTTTGGGAAAAATTTAACAGGAAAGATTAAGTTAGTAGTTAATAATGCCCAATATTTCACCTATTAGCCGGACTTTATGGATGCAAGTGTAAAACAAGCACTGCTGGCAGCTTTGAGGCAATTCGCTGTTGTCAGTAAAAACGATAGTAAGCCATTTTATGAAAGCCTGGTTCAGGTATTCGACAGCAAAGAAGAATATTTGAAAAAGGTTGCGAATTTGGATCTTAAGTTCAATGAAAATCCTGAATACGAATCGTTGAGGGAATTATTTTTCGATCTTTTACTCATAAATTTCTTCAACGACGATGTACGTAAACTGGAAGTGGATTATCTGGACTCAACAGAGTGGGAAGCAATTGAAGAGAAGACCCTTGACAGGGGTACTGAACTTTTAAATCTGATGCTATACCTGAAAGAATGCGAGGACGAGGATATAGAACCAGATCTGGCGGACTTTCTAAAAGAATTTTTGCTGGTGGATGAGGATGAATTTCAGGATGAACACCGAATCTATGAGGATGTAATCGCAAATCAAATACTGGTAGATAGCGACCTCAAGGAAGTTGCACGGGTGGCAAATGAATTGCCTGAAGATTCAGAATTAAAGGAGTTATTTTATCCAATGATCGGCTTCTTTCGCGACCAGCATCCTGATAATGAAGATTTTGACGAGTTTGTTAAATATAGTAAAAATGCGGAGTTTGATTCTGCAGTGTACTCCCTCCTAATATCGTACAACCAACGCTAAACACAACAAAAACCCAACCTAAATCAAACAACATGGAATTATCTCTAGAAAACTTAAACAAGGCTGCTGTAAACAACGGCCTAATTATTGGAATTCTCGCTACGATACTTGGTATTGTCATTTATTATGTGGCCCCGGCCCTTTTCGGTTCAGTGTGGTTCGCCATAGGGAATGTAATATTCCTTCTTTTGGTGTATATTTTCTTTACTATAGATCTTCGGAAAAAAATAGGCGGTTACTGGAGCTTCAGACAGGCATTAAAAGGCATTTTCTTAATGGCATTTGTAGCCGGAATTCTGGTGACCATCATTAATTACGTATTTTATGAATTCGTTGAGCCAGATGGATTTACAAAGATCTCCGGATATGTAGAAGAGGGTGCTACCAAAACATTTGAAAGTATGGGCATGGATCCTGACCAAATAGAAACTGCGGTGAGCGAACAGCTTAAAGGAATCAAAAAGCAGTTTAATCCAACTCCAATGGAACTTCTTCAAAATTTAGGTATCGCAATTCTGATTCAGTTTGTTATGTCACTAATATTTGCAGCAATATTCAAAAAAGAAGCGCAGATTTTTGCGCCATTGGAAGATGATGTAGATTAAGAATAAACAAAATTAGGTGCAGGTATTCTAAATTATTGATGGGTGCCTGCACTTTCCATACCGGGAATCATTTCCTTTGAACCTGGCAATTCCAGCTGGCGGAAATATTCAGTTGTTAACTGCGTAGTCACAAAATCAATTATTAGCGGATAATTTTTAGCCTTATTTATCTCATTCTCATCCACGGTAAACGAGTTAACGATAACTCGCGTTTCATCAAAACTAGATAAATACAGTTCTGAAAATTTATCGAGGAATTCCCAGCCGTCGACCCTTGGCATGTGAATATCCAAAAGTATCAATCGCGGGTACTCAAATGATGGCAAATCTTTAAATCGGGAGTAATAGTCCAGAGCTTCCTGCCCGTCCGCAACTGTAATTACATTGTCAGTTATACCTGATTGTAATAATAGTTTTTTCTGTACGAATAAATTTATTGAACTGTCGTTAATACAAAGTACTGGGATCATGTGCTTATATTACAATTAGCGTGCTAAAATTAAATAATTGTCAAAATAGTATTCGAAAAGAGAATAGTAATGTCGTTGAACACACTAAACTATCTCGTTAAAACACTTTCAAATCAGATCATGCTACTTTCTGATTTTAAATCTATTTTCCACCATTCCTTTAAAAAAATTGTCATCATTAAGTTCGCGCACGTCAAATGAGCTTGATGTTGTACTGATTTTTTCGCCCTTGATACTTAGTAGGGTAGCAACACTACTGCCTGTAACGAAGCTACCCTTCCCAATATAGTTAAGGGCCGCAGCAAAGCAAATTTCTTTGGGGTCTCCAAAATTACGGGTTACGTCATCCGCAGCATCCCAATCAGGTGTAAATCCAGAAAAATAATCAGTTTGTCCGGCCGAGTTGATGCTTGTGAACATAGAATAGTAAATATTATAATTGTTCTCCAGTGTAATTGGAAAGAAACCAACTGGTTTTCCATAAGAAGGCTTACCAACAAGCTTAACATCAATATATGGACGCAGATTATTTATAAGCATTTCACTGGCAGATGCGGTACTGGCGCTTATAATAAATACCACCTTTTGAATAGAATTCAAACTGCCAGCTTTTTTGAAATTGTAGCTATTGTCCTCTTCCTTATAACTGTAATCAGCATATGTCATTGGGCGACCATTTGTAAACTGCGGCTTATTATTTCCATCCAGAACAGGTTGATTCTTTAAAATTGTTGCACCGCCATTTTGCATAAGAGTATTAAACCTCTCCCGGAACATCACTTTTCCGTTCAGACTGGAAGGTGCTATAAGATTGGTAAAATGTTCTGCAGTATGCACATAACCTCCACCGTTGTACCTCAGATCTATAACCAGGTCCGTTACACCGGTTCCTGAAAATTCTGCAAAGATTGAATTTAGCACACTGTTCGAATTTCCTGCATTCGAAAATCTCGCATAAGCTATATAACCCACCTTTTTCCCGTTCGAGACTATAACAGTGTCTTTATACACCGGGCTACTTTTATATGAACTCCTCTCCAGGGTTACTTCAAATGCGGAACCATTGATTCTTTTGCCCGCAAGTTTTACACTACTGCCGCTTAGAGCATTATTAATCAGGCTTACTTCATTATTATAATTAGTTCCTACGGGGCTGTTATTGATCTTGCTTATAAAATCTCCACGCGAAAAACCAGCCTGATGTGCGGGAGATCCCGGACTTACAAATTTGACCCTAACTTCATACGATGAAGCTGAACCTATAGCCGAAAAGGAAATTCCTGTATCAAATCCATTACCCTCAATATCTACCGATCCCTGAAGGTCAGGAAGGTAAGCAACGGGGTTGGCTGAACTTTTACTCTTGATGTAAGAGTATTTAGAATATCCAGTGTTTCCGCCGGAACTTGATGCAACGAACTCGTAAGCTTTACCGGTAGCCGGGTTAATACTATACTGGCTGAGGTTGAATAGTGAAAGCTGATAGGAAGAAGCATCTGATCCATTGATATAACTTCTTGGATTAAACACGTCATAGGCTGGCAGGGCAGCATTCCAATAATACACTTCCTTGGCATACAAGAATAGCGAATCATGAGTTAAATCTCTGCGAGAACCGTTTACTGTAGCGTTTGTAGGACCAGCAGAGCTAATTTGGGGTTGTATGATAGCAGGGTCTTTTTTGCACGAGGCAAATAGGATTATAAGGGTACAGAGAATGAACAAATTTTTCATGTTGGGCTTTTAATACTTAATGTTTCAAATTATGGTGCTATTATGAAGATCAAATGAAATTTGGAATTTAATAGAGATACGTTTGTTTGGGTGGGTTAGATTTTGGGAGAAGATTAATACCCAGTAATGGATAAATTTCCCCTCATCCGAAAGAATTCTATATATTCCAAATTTATTAATCAAATTTGCACCTTTATCTGAGTAGTAACTTACGCCATGCAGCTGTCAACTGTCAACCCGCTAGCTATCGGGTCTCAACTTTCAAGTCAATGAATATCTCGGTAGTTGTACCATTATTAAACGAAGCAGAATCATTGCCAGAACTAACAAGTTGGATTAGCCGCGTTATGGATGCCCATGGCCTCACATATGAAATTATTCTTGTAGATGATGGAAGTAACGACGACTCATGGGAGGTTATAGAGGCTTTAAAAAAGCAGCTGCCTAATATCATTGGCATTAAATTCAGAAGAAATTATGGGAAATCGGCTGCGCTCAATGTGGGTTTTGAAGCTAGCCAGGGCGGCGTGGTTATTACTATGGATGCAGATCTTCAGGATAGCCCGGACGAAATACCTGAGCTGTACCGCAGAATAACGGAAGATAAATTTGACCTTGTATCAGGATGGAAGCAAAAAAGGCATGACCCTTTAAGTAAAACTCTTCCTACTAAAGTTTTCAATTACTTTACCCGACGTATGTCAGGAATCCATAATCTTCACGATTTTAATTGCGGTTTAAAGGCCTATCGGAAGGACGTGGTGAAGAATATTGAAGTCTACGGCGAAATGCACAGGTATATACCTGTCATTGCAAAATGGGCAGGATTTACAAAAATTGGCGAACAGGTTGTCGAACACCGTGCAAGAAAATATGGCACGACCAAATTTGGTCTCAGCCGTTTCATAAATGGTTTCCTCGATCTCCTGTCGATATTTTTTGTGGGTAAATTCTCTAAGCGGCCAATGCATTTTTTTGGTACAATGGGAGCATTGAGTTTCCTTGCCGGATTATCTATAACCGTGTGGATTATTGGTAATAAGTTGTATAATATTTCGATGCATATCGCAAATAACCGGGATGTTACAGCACAACCGCTGTTCTATATTGCTCTGGTTGCTATCGTTGTTGGTTTCCAGCTTTTCCTTACGGGATTTATAGCTGAGCTTGTTTCAAGAAATTCGCCGGAAAGGAACTCATACCACATTGAGAAAACTGTATGAGAGGTGGAAATTTTAACTCCTGATTCTAAACTTCCCATCTATGTTCTTCTCAATCATAATCCCCCTCTATAACCGTCCTCAGGAGATTGATGAATTACTTCACACGCTAACAAAGCAGACTTATCTGCAATTTGAGGTCCTGGTTATCGAAGATGGTTCCATAAATGGCGCAGAAGAGATTGTTAAAAGCTATTCAGACAGACTGGATATCCGCTACTTTTATAAAGAGAATGAGGGACAGGGCTTTACTAGAAATTATGGTTTTGCTCGTGCCAAAGGTGATTATTTTGTAGTATTCGATTCAGATTGTTTGATCCCTGAACACTATCTTGAAATAGTGAAAGATTATCTATTTGAACATCAGCTCGATGCATATGGTGGGCCGGATGGAGCCCACAAGTCATTTACGCCGATACAGAAGGCTATTAGTTATGCTATGACCTCGCCATTTACAACCGGCGGAATCAGGGGTAATAAAAAACACATAGGTCAGTTTCATCCCCGAAGTTTTAACATGGGAATTTCGCGCGAAGTTTGGGAAAAGACCGGAGGTTTTATTCTAACGCGGCTGGGTGAAGATATTGAATTCAGTATACGGGTGCAATCGCTCGGATTTAAGATTGGGCTCGTACCTGGAGCAATTGTATATCATAAACGACGTACAAGTTTTACTCAGTTTTATCGGCAGCTCCATTTTTTCGGCCGGGCAAGAATCAATATTTATAAACACTTTCCTGCTGAACTCAAGATTGTCCATTTTTTTCCTGCATGCTTCACCATCTTTCTTTTGCTCAGCTTGATTTTGAACCTTTTGAAACAACCTTTGGCAGCTTTTTGTAATACTATGCTGGCTTTGTTTGTTTTGTTGATATTTTTCCACTCAATGGCAATGAACAGATCGGTAAAAGTTGCATTTTTGAGCATTCTTGCTTCATTAGTACAATTGGTGGCTTATGGTATGGGTTTTATGCAGGATTTGTGGAAACGAATAATCTTAAAGAGATAAAATATGGGCAGAGTGATCACAGTGAAGGAGGTTTTCATGGATTCCTGGCGGTTGGCCAAAGACAATATGCTGGTATTGCTTGGTCTGACGGTATTTCAATTTGCCATAATATTTATAATATCCTTGCTTGCGGTAGTATTGGGTAATGCCAGCGGTCTGTTGCTGACTCTGTTTGATGCCTTTTATACTGTAGCTTTTTATCAGGTATTTTTTAAGCTTATTGACGATCCGAAGGATGCATCATTTCCTGATGTCGTCCCTAATTTGGTGAAAGCTTTTAATTTCCTGCTGGTTAAATTGGTAATAAGCCTTGTCCTGGTGTTCATGATTGCGGTGATAAGTTCAGTTTACTTTTTCAATACTCCACAAATTGAAATAGATCCTGAAAACCCCTTCAGCTGGGAAATGCTCCCTATTTTTATCCTGATTTCCATACCGATAACTTATTTTACAATCCGTTTATGTTTTGTAGTCGCTTTTATCGTTGATCAGGAATCAGGCTCCTCCGAGTCAATTAGTCAAAGCTGGACGCTTACTAAAGGGCACTTCTGGTTTATTTTAAGACTTTTTCTCCTCATGTTAGGTGTAAATATTTTGGGAGCAATGGCACTTGGGCTTGGTACATTGTTCAGTGTTCCATTTTCAAGTATTATTCTGATCATTGCTTATCGCCATATGGTAAATAACTATGCAGATGAGGAGGAGATTCTACTTGATGATGTAGTAAAGAGTGATGGGAATTAAGTCTCTATTAGCTAGACCCCTGGCTGCATTCGCAGTGATGCAGATCAATAAGTGGAAAAAGAACCCTCTAAAGGCTCAGGAAAAAGTTTTCAAGAACCTCATTAAGAAGGCGAAGCATACCGCTTTTGGGCGCGACCACTCTTACGCAGTTGTTAACTCGTACGAAGATTTCAAAAAATATGTACCTGTTCGCGACTATGAGCTTATCAAGCCTTATATCGAACGCATTGTGGCGGGAGAATCCAGCGTTCTGTGGCCCGGTAAACCTAAATATCTAGCTAAAACATCCGGAACAACATCCGGGATTAAATATATCCCAATATCCATGGACTCTATGCCTGAACATTTAAAAGGCGCGCAGAACGCTATGTTCTGTTATATTCATGAGACAGGCAGAGCGGAATTTCTAGATGGCAAGATCATTTTTCTTCAGGGCAGTCCCGTGTTGGAACACAAAAATGGAATAGCCTTTGGGCGCCTTTCAGGAATTGTTGCTAACCATGTTCCCGCGTATCTACAAGCGAACCGCCTTCCATCTTTTGAAGCAAATAGCATTGAAGATTGGGAAGAAAAAATTGAGGCTATTGTTGCGGAGACTATCACCGAAGATATGAGGCTTATTTCTGGCATCCCACCCTGGGTCCAAATGTATTTCGACCGCCTCTCGGCACATACTGATGGCAAAAAGATTAAAGATATTTTTAAAAACTTCTCACTCTTCGTCTACGGAGGGGTAAACTTTGAGCCATATCGTGCAAGGCTTGAGGAAAGTATAGGAAAAAGAATTCCTTCGATTGAAACTTACCCAGCTTCTGAAGGATTTATTGCCTTCCAGGATTCGCAGACAGAAAAGGGTTTGCTTTTAATTTTAGATTCGGGAATTTTTTATGAGTTTATTCCTTCTGAAGAATATTTCAATGAAAATCCCACCCGGCTTTCTCTCAAAGATGTGGAGCTGGATAAAAATTATGCTTTGATACTTAACACGAATGCCGGACTTTGGGGTTATAGCATTGGCGATACAATAAAATTTGTCTCGAAAGATCCATACAGGTTAATTGTGACGGGTAGAATTAAACATTATATTTCGGCTTTTGGTGAACATGTGATAGGAGAGGAGGTGGAATCGGCAATCTTATCAGCAGCAAAACATGAGAACCTGGAAATAACCGAATTCACGGTTGCTCCCAGGGTTGCTCCAGCTGACGGGTCTTTGCCCTTTCATGAATGGTATGTGGAGTTTGTGAATCCGCCGGCAGATCTGACATTGTTCAGCATTAAGGTTGATAAATCTCTGCAGAGTTTAAATTCGTATTATTTCGACCTGATTGAGGGAAAAGTATTGCAGCCCTTGATCATGCATTCACTGGAAAAGGACGCATTTCGAAACTACATGAAGTCAAAGGGTAAACTGGGAGGACAGAATAAAGTACCCAGATTATCGAATGACAGACTAATAGCGGACGAATTGGATAAACTGGTAAGTCGTAATGTAAAGACGTGAAACAAGATCAAAATCTTAAGAATATTGCAATTCTCGGCTCTACGGGAAGCATTGGTACACAGGCGCTTGAAGTTATCAGGCAACATCCTGATCGTTTCAGGGCATTTGTGCTCACAGCCCAAAGTAATGCAGATATGCTAATCGCTCAGGCTATAGAATTTAAACCAGCTTATGTTGTTATTGGAAGCCGGGAAAAATATGAAGATCTGCAATTTGTCCTGCATCCGTACGGTATTAAGGTGCTCTGCGGCATTGATGATATGTGCGAAGTCGTTTCTCATGCCGACATATCCATGGTGCTTACAGCGATGGTGGGTTTTGCGGGACTCAGACCCACGCTTGCCGCCATTAGGGCAGGAAAGGATATCGCATTAGCGAATAAAGAGACTCTGGTTGTTGCCGGGGAACTGGTCACGAGCCTGGCAGAAAAACATAAGGTTAAAATTCTGCCTGTAGATTCCGAACATTCGGCTATATTTCAGTGCCTTGCCGGCGAGGAAAATAATGCAATTGAAAAGATTTATTTAACTGCCTCGGGTGGCCCATTCAGGGGTAAAAGTTCAGAATTCCTGGAGTCGATAACGAAAAAGGAAGCTTTAAAACATCCCAACTGGGTGATGGGTGAAAAGATAACAATTGATTCAGCGTCTTTAATGAACAAGGGACTGGAGGTGATCGAAGCTAAATGGTTGTTTAATCTGGATGTTTCGCAAATCGATGTTATTGTACATCCCCAGTCTATTATTCATTCTATTGTGCAGTTTCGCGACGGCTCCATGAAAGCCCAGATGGGCCTTCCGGATATGAAGCTACCTATTCAATATGCAATTGCCTATCCTGAAAGGTTAGCGAGTAATTTCCCCAGGTTTAACTTTATGGATTTCCCCAACCTGAGCTTTGAACAGGCTGACAAAAAGACGTTCAGAAATCTGGCTTTAGCTTTTGACGCATTAAATGCCGGGGGTAATATGCCATGCGTTATCAATGCTGCCAACGAAGTTGTTGTGGCTGAGTTTTTGAACAACCGTGTTGGGTTCTTACAAATGAGCGACGTGATAGAAAACTGCATGGCAGAAATATCTTTTGTCGTCGATCCTACCCTGGATGATTATATGGAAACAGACAGGCAAACCCGTATGTATGCACAGGATTTAGTAACAAACAAGAAGTATTAATATCTAAAAAATAAAATAGAGAATAAGGCATGGATGGATTAATAATGACAGGTCAACTGTTACTTGGATTATCAATTTTAATAATATTACACGAAGCAGGGCACTTTTTAGCCGCCCGTGCTTTCGGCATAAGGGTAGAGAAATTCTACCTGTTCTTTGATGCCTGGGGATTTAAGCTAGTTAGCTTCAATTATAAAGGTTGTGAATATGGGATCGGATGGCTTCCGCTTGGAGGGTATGTGAAGATCTCAGGAATGGTAGATGAATCCATGGATACCGAACAGCTTGCTGGTCCGCCTCAGCCATGGGAATTTCGCTCAAAACCAGCCTGGCAGCGACTAATTGTCATGCTTGGTGGAGTAACCGTAAATATAGTACTGGGTATCTTCATTTTCTGGATGCTGACATTAAGTAATGGGGAGACTTTTGTGCCGAATGATAAAATACCTTACGGGATTGCACCTGGGATAATAGGTAAAGAGATTGGTTTGCAAAATGGCGACCGTATTACTGAAGTAAATGGTCAACCCGTAAAGCGATTTGAGGAGCTCACGAGTTCAAAAGTTTTGCTTGGCAATACAGAACTTACAGTTCAGCGTAATGGTGAGACAAAAAATATTCATGTTCCGGGTGATGTTCTTGAGAAAGTATCAGATCTGGGTATCGGACAGTTTGTTGAGCCGAGA
The DNA here is from genome assembly GCF_046590655.1 of Daejeonella sp. Taxonomy (GTDB): domain Bacteria; phylum Bacteroidota; class Bacteroidia; order Sphingobacteriales; family Sphingobacteriaceae; genus Daejeonella. The sequence continues at coordinate 1,189 of NZ_JBKJUM010000094.1, read as the reverse complement.
GTTAAAATCTCTGGTATCTCTATGGTAGAACCTGGTGGAAATGCGCAGAAGGCAGGCGTTGAAGTTGGTGACAGTATTCTTGCAATCAATAATACGCCGGTTACCTATTATGATGAATTTAAGGCGCTGGTAGTTGCCAATAAAAATAAGCAGGTTGAAATGACGGTCATAAGGGACAATAAAACGGTACAAATCCCTACCAAAGTATCCGCGGAAGGAACAGTTGGAGTTTATATTCCACAATACCACGACATTCCTCTTGAAACGATTGAGTATGGTTTTCTTGAAGCCTTACCAGTGGGAGCGTCAAAGGCCTGGGGATCATTTATGGATAATGCGAAAGGACTGGGAAAAGTAGCGTCAGGTCAGGTGAAGGCAAATAAAGCATTCACAGGTCCTATAGGCATCGCTACGATGTTTGGATCTACTGTTAATTGGATTAAGTTTTGGAGCCTTGTAGGCTTGCTTTCCATGGCTCTTGCTTTAATGAACCTCTTGCCAATCCCCGCCCTTGATGGAGGCCACGCTGTTTTTCTGCTAATCGAAATGGTTAAAGGCAAACCCCTTGGAGATAAATTCATGGAGCGCGCCCAAATGGTTGGATTTGTAATCCTGATTACACTGATGGTATTTGTTTTTGGGAATGATATTATTAAGCATGTAATTAATTAGTCGACACCCGATAGCTATCGGCTTGACAGTTGCCAATTGAAGGGGCGACTGCTGAAATTAAGTCTATCAGACCAGCATCTTATGAATCCTACAATCCTATGAATCCTATTTAAGTGCCAGACAAATCCTACTTTGAGTTATACGACCTTCCACTTAGCTTCAAAGTCGATGAGTCTTTGCTGAAGAAGAAGTTCTACGCATTCAGTAAAGAGTTTCATCCGGATTTTCACGCCAATGAATCACGGGAGAAACAGGATGAAATTCTGGAATTATCAACCCTTAATAATCAAGCATACAAAGTTCTTTCGGATCCTCTGAAACGTATCGAGTACATACTGGAACTTCATGATTTGCTTGTGGATGGCGATAAATACGCACTACCGCAGGCCTTTCTGATGGATATGATGGATGTAAATGAGGCTTTGATGGATATGGAGTTCGACCCTGATGCGGGGCGGCTAATGATACTTAGTGCTGAAATAGATCAATTAGAAGCCTCTCTCTTCGATGAATTAAA